>JAAXXI010000089.1 GCA_013334565.1 Chlorobiaceae bacterium | reverse complement strand
CCTGCGCGGAAACGGGATGCTGATCCTTGCCGATATCATGCGCGAAGAGGGCGAAACGCTGCCGGACTATTTCGACCGGTACATCGAAAGGATGGATACGGATTGGGTGATACTCAGCATGAACGAGCGCAACAGCATCCAGGAGCATATCCGGAGTTGCGATTTTCCAGAACCTCCTTCTTCGCTGCAATCGATGGCCGCTCTGGCGGGTTTCCGCGATTCTCAGAATCTTGAAAAGCAAACCTGGCACCAGGCCTGGCGCTTCGGTGCGTAGCTTCGGGCCCCAACCCTCCCAGTTCACGCCGTTCAGGCGAAATCGACCACGACGATCTCCATGCGTTCAGAGCAATGCGCCCGACAGAGGGTACTGCGAAGGACCTCTCCATCCGTCACGTCCGCGCGGCTGACATGAGCGGCATAACCTATCAGCAGCCGTTCGAACAGTTCCTCGTCCAGGGCTTGCCCTCCGGTCGCCACCGCCTTGCCGTTGTGGAAAACGAGCACCTTGACCGGCAGTTCCCGGCGGAACGCTTCATGCAGGCCGAGATGTCCCGCGGCGACGAACGACCAGTCCCCGGTTACGGCCCACGCTTTGCGTGCGCCCGCCTGCAGTGCTCCTGCGGCCATGGGGATGCTTCCCCCGTAGTAGGTCGTGGCATCGACAATTTCCCAGGGCGGACAGACAGACAGGGAGCTGGTCCCGGTGTCCCCCATGATGAAATCGATCTCATCGTGCATCCCTTTCAGGATATCGAACACCGGCGCGCAGGACAGGAGTGTGGAATGGAATTTTTCCGGGAGGCCATCGGGAAACAGGGGCAATTCGGGCCTTGGGATGCTCTTCCAGTCGCGGCCGGCAAGTTTTGCCAGGGCGACCTCATACGGATAGCTGTTGCCGGGAAAGAGGGTGTGGCGGAGTGCGTCCCTCTGCGGCAGGACGGATGAACGGGGTAATGCCGGAGCCGGAGGCGGTGCCGGAACAAGCTGTTGGAGATCATGGTCTTCAACGATGAGCACCATCGGCAGTCCCGAGGATTCCGAACGGACGAAGGCCTCGATAATGCCGCTGTAAACGTCTCCAGTGCCGAGTCTGAGGCAGGGCAGCCGCGTGCCGGCGACAAATGCGTCCGCATCGAAAATCGAATCGGAGCTCGATCCTTCCCTGTCGGAAGTGACGATGACGACCAGTCCCCCCTCCGCACCGAAGGGCAATGCATCGATGGCTGCGTTTGCGGCTTTGGCGAACCCGTGGGCCTTGACGACGACTGCGCTTCGCCCGCCTGCGAGCGAGGTCCCCATGGCAATGCCCAACGCGACTTCCTCGTGGTAGTGCCAGAGGGCGCTTCGGCCGGTGTATGCCTGCCACGCTTCGAAAATGGCCGATGCTCCTGCCGCCGGGACGCAATTCACCGTGCAGGCCCCGGCATCAGCCAGTGCCCGGCCTGCGGCTTCCGCCACGGTTATGTTTTCAGGGAATGATGTGTCTGTATTTGCCATGCCGGATGAAGGAACGGGGATATTCTCCTGTTTACCTGAGGAAGCGGACGAGGATGAAGATGCCGATCATGGTGAACGCTATGGCGATTTTGAGGGCTGCCCCGACGACAATTCCAATCCAGGTGCCGACGGCGGCATAACCGGCGTCGTTCAGGTTCCGGCGAGCGAGCAGCTCCCCGATGAGTGCGCCGATGAACGGCCCGAGAATGATGCCGGGGAAACCGAAAAAGATTCCAGCGAACCCACCGATCGCAGCTCCGATGATCGCCTGTTTTCCTGCACCGAATTTTTTCGCGCCGAGCGCGCCTGACACGATGTCCACCACTACGGTTAAAAGCGCAAGTATGCCAATCACGCTGAGCGTTTTCCATCCGACGAAGGCGAATCCCTCGGCCCAGGCGGCAGCGGCGAGTCCCGCGAAGATGAATATGATGCCGGGCAGGGCGGGCATCACCAGCCCGGCGAAACCGGCAAGCACCAGAATGGCTGCGAGAGCCCAGAGCAGGATTTCGGTGTCCATTGAAGAACGGTCATTACTGTTTTATGGGCACCTCTATGTATTTGTTCCGAACCCCTATTGCTCGGGTTGGTCCCGATGAATCGGGATCGAAGTTCTCATACCGACTCGTCGGTACTCCGTCCGCCTCGCACTCGTGCTTCTCACGACAATAAATAGAGGTGCCCATATAAAGAAAAACCCTGTCTGAAATATAACGAGACAGGAGCGACTCTGAATAACCGTAAGATGTACGGTGAACGCGCAAATTCATTGTTTTTCCAATAAATTGTGCAATATTATAGTAGAAATGCAATAATGCATGAAAAACATGATATCCCGTCATCTTGAAACGACGCTGATTGCCCGATCCGTCGACTATCCGGTTGTGACGCTTACCGGACCAAGACAGTCCGGAAAGACAACCCTGTGCAGATCGGCGTTTCCTGAAAAGCCATACAGCAATCTCGAACGACCGGATACAAGGGATTTCGCTATGACCGATCCGTCCGGTTATCTGGCCCAGTTTCCGGATGGTGCTGTTATTGACGAGATACAACGTGTTCCCGAATTACTCTCATGGATTCAGG
>JAAXXI010000072.1 GCA_013334565.1 Chlorobiaceae bacterium | reverse complement strand
TCTTTTTCGATGTCATGCCCGCAGCAAAAGACCCCTGGACACACGAAGTCTGGTTTTACGACTACCGCACCAATATCCATCATACCCTGAAAAAGAATCCGCTGAAAGCCACGGACCTGCAGGAGTTCGTGGAGTGCTACAATCCTGAAAACCGTTACAGACGCAAGGAAACCTGGTCGCCGGAAAATCCAGATGGCCGCTGGCGCAGATACACCTACGAGGAGATCGCCGCCCGCGACAAAACCAACCTCGACATCTTCTGGCTCAAGGACAAAAGCCTCGCCGACCTCGACAACCTCCCCGACCCTGATTTATTGGCCGGAGAAATCATCGAAAATCTCGAAGCCGGGCTCTCGAATTTCCGGGAAATCATGGAATTGCTTAACCGGAAATAATTTTCATTTCACTGCCTGTTTATATTCCGATAGCGCTGTAAATTCAAGGTAAAAGCGATTCAGGTTCTCTTGCCCTGACTGTACCGCGGTAATACCTTCCCTGAACTGATTATGAACACTGACTACGAATGGCCTTTGTGGCAGAACTGCCTCATGCTGTGCGGCGTGGACGAGGCGGGACGAGGCCCCCTCGCGGGCCCGGTCGTCGCTGCAGCCGTCGTCTTTCCCCGATGGTTCCGGCCCGGAGATCATCCGGAATCAGGCCTCGACAGGCTCGACGACTCGAAAAAGCTTTCGCCTGAAGAACGGGAAGAGCTTGTCCCGCTCATCAAGGCACACGCGGAAGCCTGGGGGGTTGCCGTCGTGGAAGCGGAAACCATCGACGAGATCAACATCCTGCAGGCGAGCATGCTTGCCATGAACCGTGCGGTGGAGTCGCTTTCCCTGACCCCGGACTACCTGCTGATAGACGGCAACAGGTTCAGGTCTCAGCTGCCTGTCCCCTATGAAACCGTCGTCAAGGGCGATGCGAAGGTCTTTTCGATCGCAGCCGCATCCGTTCTGGCAAAGACACACCGGGACGAACTGATGAAAAAACATGGCGATACCTGGCCAGCCTATGGTTTCGAAAGGCATTTCGGTTACCCTACAGGCGAGCATATCGAGGCAATAAGAATCCACGGACGGTGTCCCCTGCACCGAAGGAGCTTCAGGGTCAGGCAGCTGGGGGAAAAATAGGAGGCAATGAACAATCCCCACGCACTCGGACCACTGGGAGAAAACGCAGCGGCAGAGTATCTCCGCAAGAAGGGGTACCGCATCCTCGAACGGAACTACCGCTTCAGGCGGAATGAAATCGATATCATCGCCCGCGACCGGGGGACGCTCTGCTTCATCGAGGTTAAAACCCGCACGACACCGGAAAAAGGCGATCCGCTGGAGGCGGTGGATGTCCGGAAGCAGATGGAGATCATCAAGGCGGCTAAAGCATACCTTGCCGCGTCGGGGAACATGGAGAGGGAGTGCCGTTTCGATGTCATCGCGGTACGGCCCCACAGCCCGGAATGCAGCAGCGGACCGTTCTCCATCGAACATGTCACCGATGCTTTCTGGGCCGGGCAATGATTGACGGTCGCAAGCATAATGCCGTTATTTTTCTTATCTTGATTTTCGTTCATATTCACCAACAGACAGAGTTACATGCAGGAAGACGATATCAAGGCAACGACAGCGGCGTCGACGGCGGCAGCGGCATACGGAGCAACCAACATCCAGGTCCTCGACGGCATCGAACATGTCCGGATGCGCCCGGCCATGTATATTGGCGACATTCACAGCCGCGGCCTTCACCATCTCATTTACGAAATTGTCGACAACTCGATCGACGAAACCCTCGGCGGCTTCAACGACTATATTTTCGTTTCACTCAACCCTGACGGGTCTGTCACGGTCATCGACCGAGGCAGGGGCATTCCCGTCGATATCCACCCCGAAAAGAAAAAATCTGCGCTCGAACTGGTCATGACCGTCATCGGCGCAGGCGGAAAATTCGACAAGGGGGCATACAAGGTATCAGGCGGCCTTCACGGCGTCGGCGCTTCGGTCGTGAACGCACTGTCCGAATGGTGCGAAGTCGAAGTCTACCGTGAAGGGAAAATCTATTTCCAGCGCTATGAACGGGGTATCCCGCAGGGAGGGGTTCGCGAGATCGGTACGACCGACAATAAAGGCACGAAAACCACCTTCCTCCCGGACAACCAGATATTCAAAACCACCGAGTTCCGCAAGGATATCATCATCGACCGCATGCGCGAACTCGCCTTCCTCAACAGGAACCTCTCCATCACGGTGCAGGATACCGAAGGGCTGCAGGAAGTTTTCCACTACGAGGGAGGGATCAAGGAGTTCGTCCTTTTCACCGACCAGAATCGCATCAGCCTCCTCAAGGAGCCGGTCTACCTATACGGCGAACGCGAATCCACCATTGTCGAGATCGCACTCCAGTACAACGATTCCTACCAGGAAAACGTCTTCAGCTATGTCAACAACATCAATACGCATGAAGGCGGCACCCATGTCACCGGATTCCGCAAGGCCCTCACCAGGACGCTGAACGCCTATGCTCAGAAAAACGACCTGCTGAAGAACCTGAAACTTTCCCTGACGGGCGACGACTTCAAGGAAGGGCTGACCGCAGTCATTTCCGTCAAGGTCGCTGAACCCCAGTTTGAAGGACAGACAAAAACGAAGCTCGGCAACTCCGAGACCCAGAGCATTGTCGAAACCATCGTCAACGAACAGCTTGCTGAGTTTCTCGAAAGCAATCCGAACGTCCTGAAGATGGTCATCGAGAAAGTCAAGGGAGCGGCATTGTCGAGGGAAGCGGCACGCAAGGCAAAGGAGCTCACCAGGCGCAAATCGGTCCTGGAAAGCTCGGGCCTGCCAGGCAAGCTTGCGGACTGCTCCATCAACGATCCCGAACACTGCGAGCTCTACATCGTCGAGGGCGACTCTGCAGGCGGCAGCGCCAAACAGGGAAGGGACCGCAGTTTCCAGGCAATCCTGCCCCTGAAGGGAAAGATTCTCAATGTTGAAAAGGCGCGGCTCCACAAAATGCTCGAGAATGAGGAGATTAAAACCATCATCCTCGCCCTGGGAACCAGTTTCGGCGAAGATGAGTTCTCGGCCGAGAAGCTCCGTTACGGCAAGATCATCATCATGACCGACGCCGATGTTGACGGTGCACACATCAGGACGCTCCTGCTGACATTCTTCTTCCGTCACATGCGCTCACTGATCGAAGCCGGAAGGGTATACATCGCACAGCCTCCGCTCTATCTTGTTAAATCGGGCAAGGACCAGCAGTACGCCTGGGACGACGACGAGCGAAACGCCATTACCGAAAACATGAAGAAAATGCAGAAGGGAAAGGCGAACGTGCAGATACAGCGTTACAAGGGCCTTGGTGAAATGAACCCCGAGCAGCTCTGGAGCACCACGATGGACCCGGCGCACCGCTCGCTGCTCCTGGTCACCGTGGAAAACGCCATGGAAGCCGACCAGGTATTTTCCACGCTGATGGGAGATAAAGTCGATCCCCGCAGGGCATTCATCGAAAAAAACGCAAGGTATGTCAGGCGCCTGGATGTTTAATCCAGGACCCTGACCAGCACTTCCTTGCGAAGCTTGTCCACCCACTCGTTGAACAGCTTCCTGTTCTTGTAATCCAGGGCAAGCTGTTCGAGCTTCGCGTAATCGGATTCAAGAGTCAGCTTGTGAGCCGGCTTGATGGCATTCATGCGGAAAATGGCAAAGAACACCTCTCCCTCGGGTGGAACTATTTTCTGCGGGGTTGAAATATCTCCCGCATTTTTCAGTGGAGCGAGCATATCCCGCAATTCAGGGCGCAAAGCATTCAGAGGATAATATTCCGCAGCATTGCCGTTCAGCACCATGGCGCCGCCATGAGATGCGGACGCAAGATCGTCCGAATATTTTTTAGCCATATCGGCAAACGTTGCCTCCTTGTTGAGCACCTGTTTGCGGATATCGGAGAGCTGCTGCACCGTCCCCTGAGAATCGGCATTCGAACGGTCGAAAATGACCAGGATGTGGCGGCAGTGAATTGAATTAGCCTCCTTGTTGAGAAGCTGGATGATATGGTATCCGAAACGTGACTCCACAACATCGGATATCTGGCCCTCCTTCAGGGCATAGGCCGCAGCCTCGAAACTGGGGATGAACTCGCCTTTCCTCGAATAACCGAGGTCGCCGCCAAGTTTCGCAGAACCGGGATCCTGGGAATATTTCCGTGCCGTTTCGGCAAAATCGGCCCCACTCTTGAGCTCCTGCTGGATCTGCCGAATTTTTTCGAGCGCAGCTTCTTTTGCGGCCGCAGAGACTGCCGGATACTTCACGATTTGCGATACGGATACTTCCTCCGGCATCTCGGGAAACTGATCGTTGTTTTTCCTGTAGAAATCGGCAACTTCTTCATAGCTGACGATCACCCCGTTCGATTTCTTTTTTCTGAGCGTTTCGACAAGCTGCTGGTTCCTCAATTCCTGCCTGATCTGCTCCCTTATGCCTGCAGATGATTTTCCGAATCGGGCTTCCATATCGCTCCTGGAAGGAAAACGGGCGCTGAGCATCTTGAAACGGTCATTCGCAGCGGCAGAAACGGCATTTTCATCGACGCTGACACTGTCGATTTTCGCCTTTGCAAGAATGATTTTCTGATCGATCACCCCTTCGAGGATCGAACGGGAAAGCCCCTTGTCGTTTGCGAGCTGGGGATACTGCATTTTCGTCATCAGCTCACGACTGTCGACTTCCGACTTCAGGATGATTTCGTTGCCGACGACAGCAACGATACGATCGGCAACTTCTGCGTGTGCCGGTGCATAAAGGAAAGACGAAAGAATGAAGAGAAGCTGCGGGATCCTGATCAACATTTTTTTCATGCAATAAGCTCCTTTCTTGAAATAATTTGATTCCCTGAGTATACAAACAGGGAAGTAACAGAGATAATCATACGTTCGTTCGGTAAAACCATAAATGAAAATCCTTCGGGAACGGTGAAAGCTTCAGGATTTCTGTCCGCCCCTGAGCCGTACCGCGCTTTTTGAAAGCCTCAGCCAGTCATAGACAAGCGGAGCGGCAACAAAGATCGAAGAATAGGTCCCGACAAGGATACCCATGAAAACGGCAAATGCGAAGCCCCGGATGGCAGGCCCGGCAAAAATGAACAGAACGAGGACGGAAAGAAGCACGGTCCCGGAAGTGATAACCGTCCGGCTTAGCGTCTGGTTCATGCTCTCGTTGAAAATCCTCTCGTAATCCGACGGTTTCTGCCCGCGGATACTCTCCCTGATGCGGTCATATACAACGACCGTGTCCGTTATGGAATAGCCGGCAATGGTCAGGAAGGCGGCAATGATGCTCTGATCCAGCTCGAGCGGCATGAACTCGAACAAACCTCCGAGAATGCTGAACAGTCCGAGAACCGAAAGGATATCGTGAAAAATAGCCACAACCCCTGCTGATGCGAACTTGATTTCAAAACGGAAGCCGACATAGATCAGAATGGCGAGCAGGGAGGCGACGAGCGCCTTGACTGCTGACCACTTCAGATCGGCGGCAATGCTTGGCCCGACGGCATCGATGCGGACAACTTCATGCGTGTTGCCAGGGATCCTGCTGGTCAGTGCATTGTCGAGCAGCGTCTTGAGCCCGCCCGTATCACCCTTGAACACCGTGCTCAACAGGAAAGAACGGTCCATGCCGTATTGTTTCAGCGAACCTGAAACACCGGCGGCATCGAGCGCACCGCGAACCGTCGAAACATCGACATCCTTCTGGAAACGGATGACGACTTCCGATCCTCCCCTGAAATCGATCCCGTAGTTGAGGCCCTTGACGGCAAGCGAAATGAAGCCCGAAAGGAGCAGGACGATAGAAATGCCGTAAGCGATCTTGCGATGACCGATAAAATCGAAACTGGTCTTATGGAAAATCCTCATTGGTTGAAACGTCTTGAAATATTAACCGAAACTCTTGTCTGACAACAGGCTCTTCGAAAGTAGGGCATTGAATATCTCCCTGGTAACCACGATCGCGGTAAAGAGGCTTGCCGACGTACCGATCATAAGCGTCACGGCAAACCCCTGGATCGGCCCGATTCCGTAGGAATACAGCAGGAAAGCTGCGACAAGCGTCGTGACATGGGAGTCGAGAATGGATGAAAACGCCCTGTCATACCCCTGGGTAACTGCACCCGCGATCGATTTCCCTTCGGCAAGTTCTTCACGGACCCTCTCGTAGATGAGCACGTTGGCGTCAACAGCCATGCCGATGGTGAGCACGATACCGGCAATACCGGGCAGAGAGAGCGATGCGTTGAACCCGGCAAGGACCGAAAGCACGATGAGGATATTGAGCACCAGTGCGATATTGGCGGCGATACCTGCTTTTTTGTAGTAGACGAGCATGAAGCCGGAAACCGCGACAAACGACCAGAGAAGCGAGAGCATGCCTGCGCGGATGTAGTCGGCGCCGAGCGACGGGCCGACGGTACGTTCTTCGGTGATCCTTACCGGGGCGGGCAGTGCACCGGCTTTCAGCACGATCTCGAGATCCTTCGCCTCTTCGATGCTTTCGATCCCGTTGATGACGGAATTGCCGTTCGGTATCTTCGACTGGACGACCGGTGCGCTGTAAACGACACCGTCGAGCACGATGGCAACGCGCTTGCCGATGTTCGCTCCGGTTATGCGGGCCCATTTGGATGTCCCTTCGGAGTTCATCGACATCAGCACCTCCGGCTGGGCGCCCTGGGCCCCGAACGTCGCCTTGGCTTCCGTAATGACGCCGCCGGTGAGTTCCGGGGTTTTTCTCACGAGGTAGATGGTATAGAACTTCTGCGTTTTATTCCCGTAATCGTCGGGTTTCGCGGAAATGACCAGTTCAGTGTCGGGAGGCAGGAGCGCCTGGATATCGGCCCGGTGGAAGAGCGCCGAGACAAAATCCTTCGACTGAGAGCTGGTTACCGGAATACCGTACTGGTTGATGCCGACAAGATCATACAACGGTTTCGCCGACTGTCCGGCAACATTCGCAACCGGAGCTGCGGGGGTGGCGGGAGAAGCCGTTCCTGCCGCGGGGGCCTGCACAGCGGAAGAATCAGCCTTTGCGGGCTGGGCCTGCATGGCGGTGCCGTTCTGCGCAAGATAGGTATTGATCCTGTCAAGGGTCCGCAGCAGGACTTCCTGCTCACGGAGCAGCCTGAATTCCAGTTTGGCGGTTCCCTTCAGAAGGTTGCGCACCCTGTTTTCATCGGAAACGCCGGGAAGCTCGATAATGATTTTCCTGCTGCCCTGGGTCGTAATGACCGGTTCGGCAACACCGTACTGGTCGATACGGTTGCGGATGATCTCCTTGGCGCGGTTCAGGGCATCTTCGGATTCCTTCTGCAGCTTGCCGACAATTTCCTGGTCGGTATTGCGGATATCATAGAAATACCTGCTCAGCGGAATGTTCGCCTTTTTGAATTCAGAGGCGAGAAGATCGATCACCCTGGCATCGCTCGCGGCGGCATCGGCCCTGACCGTATCCATGATGGAAAAGAATTTCGCATCCTTGTTCCATGCTTTCTGCTCGAACAGATCTACCTGATCGACTTCCATGACCAGATGCATCCCCCCTTTCAGATCGAGCCCCAGCTTCAGGCTTTTTTTGCGGGCGTTTTCGATGTCATCCCGGTGGTTCATCGCATAGCTCAGGCTGTCACGGGATGTTCCGAAGCTGTTGAGCTGCTTTGTGAATGTATAGTCCTGCCATGTCGGAATCAGCGACCATATCGAGACAATCGTGACAACTGCTATCAGAAGGAGGTTAAAACGTTTGTTTTTCATTGATGATATCGCTTTGCGCTCGAAAGAATTAATTCAGGCAATATATAAAACCGGGTAGTGATTAACTAACAATCCGGCGCCGCCGACGGACTATCTGTCATAACCACCTGCTTTTGCCCGAAAGAAGAAAACCCGGCGTCCGGCCGGGTTTTCCCTGTTAAAATTCCCTGGCGTCAGTCCCAGGTGTCGTGCACGAGATTGTTGTACCACCCGACGGTGAAACTCGCTTCCTCGCTCAACTGGTCCTTGTCGGCGTTGAGGGGAGTAAGGCCTCCGGAACCTGGGATTTCGACAATACCGTCAGCAGTCAGCTTGTAGACACCGGCTACAGAAATTGCATAATTCGGGCCGATCAGGCTGTAGCAGGTGTTGACCAGTGATGGTGAAGCCGGGACCTTGCCCTGGAGCAGACGGACTATTGCCGCTGCGGCAACCTTGCCCTGACTGCTTGCCGCGAAGCCGGATTTCGGCATTGCGCCGGCGATACTGGCATCGCCGATGACATGGACCCCGGGGTGAATGGTCGATTCAAACGAAACCGGATTGATCGGGCACCAGCCGGAGGCATCGGCAAGACCGGCCTCGAAAGCGATTTTACCCGTTTTCTGGGGAGGAATGATATTGAGGACATCGCCCTTTTCGACCCCGAACTCTGTGGTGACCGTCATCGAAGCGGCATCGACTTTCACGACCTTTCCCCCGGTCAGGGCCGCGCGCCACTCGATCATGCCGGGATAGAGCCTGTCCCATCCCTGCTTGAAGAGCGCCTGCTTGGAAAACTTGTCTTTCGGATCGAGAATGAGGATTTTCGATAACGGTTTCTTTTCCTTCAGGTAATGGGCGATCATGCTTGCCCGTTCGTAAGGTCCCGGCGGACAGCGGTACGGATTGGTTGGCGGGCAAATGATGACCCTGCCGCCATTGCGCATGGCAAGAAGCTGCTTCTGGAGCAGGATGGTCTGAGGTCCGGCCTGGTAGGCATGGGGTATTTTCGTGTTGGATATGCTTTCCGTGAGCCCGGGAACGGCTTCATATTTGAAATCGATACCGGGCGCAACGATCAGCCTGTCGTAACCGAGCGTCGTTCCTCCGGCAAGCCTTACCGTACTCCTGTAAGCATCGACAGCGACGGCCGTATCGGCGATGACATTCACCTGGTACTTGTTTTTCAGCACCGTGTAATTCTGGGCCAGATCGTTCATGGTTTTGATACCGCCGAGCACCCAGTTGCTGAACGGACAGGTATAGAAAATCGACTTCGGTTCGACAAGCGTTACTGAAATCGAGGGGTCGAGTTTTCGCAGATATTTGGCAGCAGCAGCGCCGCCGAATCCGCCGCCGATGACGACCACACGCTTCGAAGCACCGAACGCCCTGCCTGGAACCCCGAGCAGACCGAAAGAAGCTCCGGCGGCACCGGTAAGCAGCAGCTTGTTGAAATCCCTGCGTGAAATGTTGTGACTCATGTTCTTCCTCCGGCTGTTTATTTGT
>JAAXXI010000071.1 GCA_013334565.1 Chlorobiaceae bacterium | reverse complement strand
GCTTCAACGGCAACGGAAGCCTCCTGCTCGCCGAATATTTCCCAGGGAAGCCGGTATTCCGCCTCTTCACCATATTTTACCAGCATTTTTTCATGCGAATCGAACTTCTCAAGCTCAGGAAGCAGTTCCTTGACGAGCGAGGCGACCTCGTCTGACACGGTGCCTTCAGATACAAGCTGCGCAAGATGCTTCCCCGGCTGATGGGTCTGAGCCGATACCCCGAAAAGCATGAGAACCGCAAGACTGGTATTTTCAATGACGAGTATCGAAACCGAAACGCATGCCCGCCACTGCCTGCAGGGAAAAAACTGTTCTGCTTCGTTAAGATAACCACGAGCAAGTTCCAGGCGGTATGCGACATCCTTGTGTATCCCCATTTGTCCTCCTTCCCTGCAGTTGCAGGTCATACTGTTGCCGTGAAATTAAACCTCACCGGAAGCTCCTCACCAGCCGGAAACCACCCGGTCGAAAATTTCGTCGATTATCTGGTTGAGAGAAAGACGGATAGCCTGCTGCTGCCCTGCATAATTGCCAATCGGGTAATCGGCGAAACCGACGAATGTCTGTGAAAAAATCTGTGATTTTTTCACCCTGTCATCCATTGAAACAAGAACAACGATGGTAATCCGGTTTGTAACCGCCCTTTCCGTCTTGCTTGTCAGCTGGCTCGGCAGATCGGAATAGGAAATAATAGCACCGTCGAGCAGGGCATCGGCAGTCGCAAGCGATGGCGTTGTACGAAGGGGGCTCTGGGATTCGATCTTGCGGGCAAGCCCCCCTGTCAGGTCACCCCGGTATTGCGCGATACCGGCTCCTGAACGGTCTTCGAAAACAGGAATGGCAATTGTTTTCAGATTTACAGGGAGCGAGGAACCGGAAAAGCTGTAACACCCCTGAAAAAAGCAGAGAACAACCATGATAAGCGGAAAAGCGATGAATACCTTTGTTTTCTGCATGATCGAGCCCTGTTAAAAGGTTCTTCTGTCTATCCTGTTCATTAGTTTACGGAAGGGATAGGTCATGAGCAACCATTTTTTTCTCCAGGCGTTAAGCGCTGAAAGATAGAGCCCGGTTTTTCCGTCGCTCCACTCAGAAGCCATTTTCACGGCAAGTCGCGCCGCCAGTGATGGCGGCTGGGAAAAAATATCGAGTATCGTATTGAAGGTCTCCATCTGACGGAGCAGTTCCGGAGTCGGATTGTAGGCGCTGATCATTTCGGTCCTGACAAGACCGGGATGGAGCAGCATGATAGAAATCCCGGAATTGCGGTATTCTTCGGCAATCGCGAACGTGAACCGGGCGATTGCCGCTTTGGTCGAACCGTAAGCGTCCATCCATGGGGTATTCGATTTTTTATCGGTACCGGAACCGGCCATGTTGATGATTTTCCCCCTTATGTTTTCCTTCAGAAAGTAGTTCAGTACCGCACGGCATCCGTAATAGGTACCCTTGAGATTGGTATCGATAACCTTTCCCCACTCCGACGGATCGATGTCGGTGACGGACATGAACGATCCGGATATGCCGGCATTGTTGATAAAGCAGTCTAACCTGCCGAAATGCTCCGATGCCGAAGCGACCAGACGCTCGAGATCTTCGATGCGTGTAACGTCGCAAACGCAGCCGTAAACGCTGCCTTCCGGAAACTCAGCGACCGTGTCTCTGACATTCTTCTCGGAAGAAGAGGTAATGACGACTTTCGCCCCCTCGCGGACGAATTCGCGGGCGATGGCCCGTCCGATCCCCTTTGTGGAACCGGTGATAACGGTAACTTTACCGTCAAGCTTTCCCATAAAGAACCTGTTCGGTTAAATTCTGTTACTTTTTATCATAAGAACCGTCAGTCATGGCCTTCAGCTCTTCATGGTCCTCGGCGTACCGCTCAAGAGGGATGCCTTTTTCAATAGCTTTCCAGGCTTGCCTGATGCTCGCAGCTCCCGCCCTGGGGCCCATCGGATGCCCGAAAATTCCCCGGCCTGGTACAAAGCCGAAATCAACGCTGCCGACTTTCCTGTAAACCGTTTCAAGGGTCAGCGCGGAATCGCTCCCGCCCGGGACAGGCAGCGAACGACGGATGTGTCCGAAATCCTGCAGGCACTCCCTGATATTTTCACGCACCTCCTCTTCAGGGGTCATCATACGGCTTCCGAAGCCAGGCATGATGATGGAATCGAGGCCGGCAAGCCGCTGAAGTTTGGTCATAACTTTGGAATGGACCCCGAATTTCTCCATCCGGCTGAATGAAGCGATAAACGGAAAATGTCCTATAAGCGGGACTTTCGTATGCCTGGCAAGCATCCTCACTGCGCTGAGCCCTATTGGCAATGCATTGACAAGCAGAGCGTTCGCACCGTTCCTGACAGCGATATCGTGCTGTTCGATAAGCCGGTCCACCTCGTCGGTCACATTGGCGAGATAAACTTTCGGCTCGCCGGTCTCCTTTTCCGCCCCGCGCCTCGCATCCCCGAGCACGCGGGAACGTTCTTCGAGCGTCGACCAGGTGACGTCCGCAAGCATTTCATCGTCCTTGGCGATATCGAGCCCGCCAAGCCAGCTCTCGGTTGCGATTTCGGCAAAATGCTCCGGGCTCAGGCCGATATTCGGTTTCACGACCCCGAAGAATATCGGGCGGTCGTAAGCGTTCAGGAGATCGCGGATACCATCGATTCCGAACCTCGGGCCCTCGAACGCATTCAGGTAAGGCTCGGGGAAACCGATATCGAGCAGTTTCACGACAGGAACACCGGGAGTGAAGAATGCACCTTCACCGCAGACGGCGGAAATCAGGTTCGGGAGCTTTGGCCCGAAATTCCGGTGAGGATGGGCAATGGTCACACGGCAGGCATGGACAGGGCCGGTTTCGAAATGCGTAACAGGATAGCTCAGATCCGGTAGTTCGCCCTCGATGACGAGGTCGATCACTTTCGCACCGTATTTCGGCCTGAAATCCTCATCGCAGTCGACGCGTTTCCACTGTGCGGTCGACTGTTCGCTGCAGAAATGGGCGAGTGCGGTCTCGATATCGCCGACGCATTCGAGATAGTAATCGAGCGTCAGGTAATCAGCCATGTCAAGCAGCTCTTTCGAAGCAAAAAAACCTTGAATATCCTCTCTGTTCATTAAGAAAACGTCATGCCTCACTCCAGGTTGCCATGGAGGCAGGAATGGAGGTCTGTTGAAAAAAACGGACGGCCGCAACCGGGCCGGATACAGGGTTCAGCCTGCACCGGCAGCGGTTGTCCAGGGGGTTATCCTTCGGCCCTGATGCTGTTGAAATACTCGAAAGCCTCCGCAGGCTTCATTTTTTCGTGAACGACCTTGTTGACGGCCTTCATCATGGCAAGCGGAGCATCGCTCTGGAAAATGTTCCTGCCCATATCCACACCGGCAGCGCCTTCCTCGATAGCACGGTAAGACATGGTAAGCGCGTCGATCTCGGGAAGTTTCTTGCCGCCGGCCATGACGATCGGTACCGGGCATGATGCGATCACCGTTTCAAAATCTTCCGGAACGTAGTAGGTCTTTACGATCTGCGCGCCCAGCTCGGCGGAAATGCGGCAGGCCAGCCTGAAATATTTGGCATCGCGAACCATGTCCTTGCCGACTGCAGTGACCGCCATGGTCGGGATTCCGTAACGGAGGCCCATGTCCACGAGCCTGGTCATATTGCGGATTGAACGGGTTTCATACTCGCCGCCGATGAAAACCTGGAGCGTGATGGCTGCGACGTTCATGCGGATGGCATCTTCGATATCGACGGCAAGCTGCTCGTCGGAAAGTTCCTTGAGAATGCTCGGGCCGCCGCTGCACCGCATCACGACTGCCTTGGTGAGGCTCGGTGGTACCGTGGTGCGCAGGATGCCTCGTGTCAGCATGATGGCATCGGCATGCGGCATGAGGGGCACGATATTGACATCGGGACGTTCGAGGCCGGTCGTGGGACCCTGGAAATAACCGTGGTCGATAGCGAACATGACGGTCTTGCCGGTATCGGGACGGAAAATCCTGGAAAGCCGGTTTTTCATACCCCAGTCAAGCGAATGAGCACCTTTCAGGAAAAATCCGTAGTTGTTTACCGGGATATCGGTATAGTACTCTTTTGCCTGCTTGTCTTTATCGTATTCCGCCATGTCGGTGGTCTCCTGTTTCGGTTTTTTGTTGTCTGTTCTGATTTGTAAAGTCCGCTCAGCGAAGCGCCGCGGCTATATTTCCTCCGTCCACCGTAACGATGGAGCCCGTCGTTTTCGTCTCGAGCGCAAGGTGGACGAAAGCCTGGGCGACATCATCGGCCGTCACTTCAAGCTGAAGGAGGTTGCCTGCCATATATTCCCGTTCGCTCAGCCCTCTCGCCGTCGAACGGGACTTGATCATCTCTTCGGTGAGCAGACCCGTCCTGATTCGGTCGGCATTGATGCCGTTGGCCCTGATGCCGTCGCGGCCATGGTCGAGCGCATACTGGCGGACGAGGAACATCGTCGCGGCTTTCGGCAGGCCGTAGGGACCGAAATCCGGACCCGGGTTCACAGCCTGTTTCGATACGTTGTAGAGCAGTACACCGCCTGTACCCTGGAGCCTCATGACCCTGACGGCTTCCTGTGAAATATACTGATGGGAGAAAAAGTTCAGTTCGAAACTTTTGCGGAGCAGGGCATCGGGCACATCGCCGATACGTCCCTGAAAAGCCGCACCGACGTTGGAAACCACAATGTCCACACCGCCGAATTTCCGGCATGCGCCATCGAATGCGGCACGGACGTCGTCACGGGATGTGACGTCGCAGGTCATGGCGAGCACATCGCCGCCGATCTCAGCCGCAGCATGGTCGAGCGCCTCACGGGAAAGATCGAGGATGACAAGCTCGGCACCCTTCTGCCGGAACGCTTTGGCAGTCGCAAGTCCGATCCCGCTGGCAGCACCGGACACCATGGCCACTTTGCCTGCCAGGACATCGTTGCGAACCTTGTTCATCTTTGCCTGCTCCATGTCCCAGTATTCGATCTCGAATGCCTCCCGATCGGTGATGGATTCGAAACAGCCGAGCGATTCCGCATCGAGGATAGCCGAAGCCGTGCTTGCCGCGATATCGGCATTGACCGACGCGGCATGGAATGTCCTGCCCAGTCCGAACAGGCCGAGACCAGGCACGAGAACAACCCTGGGAAGAGGGTCGAGCATCTGCACATGCATGCCCGTCACCTCTTTCTGGGCATCGAAGTAAGCGGTGTATTCTTCCGTGTAACGGCTGACCGCATCATGGACGGCCGTCCTGAAACCGGCGATGTCGGATGAGTCCGGCGCGGGAACGACAAGAGGCCTGTTTTTCGTACGAATGATGAAATCGGGCGTCATGGCGCCTTTCCGGCTCATCTTCACCAGGTCGGCACTGTTGACATAGTCGAGAATATCGGGCGAAGTCCTGAAATCGAGGATGAACTGTTCGAACTCCCTCATGCCCGGGATTTTCTCTACGACGCATGCCCCCCTTACCACAGGGGCCACATCTTCCCTGGAAGCCACGGCGGCAGGCAGGGCTGCCTTCGCGAACGTCTTCCTTCCGGCTTCGGCTATCCGCCGCTCCAGTCGGGAAACCGCATCGATCATGACATCGTAGGCCTCTTTTGCGGAATTGCCGAACGTGACCAGTCCATGCTTATGGAGCACGAGACCTTTGATATCCTTCTGTTTTTCATAAACCTCCAGCCCGGACAACGCAAGGTGAAGGCCGGGTTTGATATAGGGTACGGAGCCGAAACCGGGCCCGAGCACTTCGCGGCAGATATGCTCGCCGTCAGGCTGGTTGCTCAGCGTGAGCAGGGCGAGCGAATGGGTATGCAGGATGTAGCGGTGAGGAAGAAAGGCGTGCAGCAGTGTCTCTATCGAAGGCGTCAGGCGCTTTTCGGCGATATGGTCCGTAAGGCTGAACAGGTTCAGGAGCAGGAGGTGCTTGAACTCTTTCGTTGAAAAACGCTGCAGTTCCTCCTCGCTTATACGGTCGTTCTCCTGGAAGAGATGCCCGAGGTTGCGGAGCGGAGCGAGCTTGACGGGAGTGTAATCGTGCCCGGTCACACTGCTCAGGTCAACGCCGCTGGCCTTGATGAGCAGTACGTCGACACGGTTCCCCACCATATCGACAAGTTCGCATTTCACCGATGTGTTTCCACCTCCATGCATGACCAGAGAGTTCTCGCTGCCAAGCAGCTTCGAAGCATAAACAAGTTCCGCAAGCTCCGCTGCCGGCTCGAACGTACCGGAAAACTCGTGTATGGAGCGTTGAAAATCAGCGTCATTCCAGCTGTTCCGCATATCGTAAGGTACTTCTTGCGCCTTTGACAGGCGATTATTGTTGATGAATCACTGCATACCCGGAAGCTTCTCCGAGGTTATTGCAGCCCCTGTTTCTTCTTATGCCAACCCTCAATCCAGAATCCCGCAAAATAGATCATGAGAAAGCCTGGTATGACGACCCCCAGGAAAATCAGCTTTTCCTCTATTGCCTGAAGCTGGCCCGATGACCAGATCATCCAGACGAGAACGTACCAGCCGGGACCGATGAACAGGAACATGGTGTTCCAGAGCTTCTTGAAACTGTATTTCATGGTTTCAGATACTTCCGTTAATCATTTCCCCCGGTTCACAACTGGCCTTCCATGCGAAGCCTCCGCTCATTGCGTTTCTCGAGTATGATCCTCGTGAGATACTGCATGGCATTGACCACATAGGTGAAATAGGCAAGGTAGGCATCCCAGACAAGCACTTCACGCGGGTACCCGAAATATGCGAGGTAGAAATAGAAAAGATGGAAAAAGGCTGCGACGGTACTGCCGATATCCTCCCAGAGGAACTCTTTGGAATAAACCCACTGGTCGAATATTTCCTTTTCGAAAAACATGCCGGTGGTGAACAGCAGGCCGAAAAAAAGCGTCTTGAAAAGAATGGCGATACTTACCCAGTAGAAACCGCTCACGATGAAGCCGTTCGTATACAAGGTGGTGACAACGACACCGATAACGAAAAATATGAATTGGACAGGTGCGAGAATGATCTGAATATCGGTCCAGACTGAAGCGTTTCGTTTCGCAAGCTGTTCCGGGGTATAACGCGGCATTGTCTTTTTCTGACTGATAATGAATTCCTGAAAAGGGTGCCGGATGGAGATCAGAATTACATGCCGGAAGCCAATTCAAACGTCCTTTAATATAGCAAAATCGAAGGGAGAGAAAAACCCCGGCTCACCGGGAACCGGAAGGAAAACATAAAATAAATGAGACAGGACGGCTCGGCGTACTTCAATTATTTCAGGGCACCTCTTTTATTGTCGTGAGAAGCACGAGTGCAAGGCGGACAGAGCGGAGAAACCGGAGTGTACACGAAGTACATGAGGATTTCGAGCACTGACCAACGCTGCAATAGGGCTTCGGAACAGATAAATAGAGGCGCCCTTCAGAAAAACAAAGCAATTATTGATCGGATATGGAACATTGGTTATTGCAAGAAACCGATAAAATGACCTATCTTTTGAATTACGTTGAAACTGCATATGGCGAACCGTCGCCGGAACGATCTAAAAACAGTTTCCCCCATGGTCTCTCCCGCCAGGGACATATCATCAACTAAAAACAAATCCACATGAAACCACTGCGTTCGGTTCTTGCACTCCTGGTTGCAGCCTCATGCTCATCGACATCCTTTGCCGCCGATGTTGTAAAAATCGCAATCACAGGGCCGTTTTCCGGCGGTTCGGCACCCATGGGCATCTCGATGAGGGACGGCGCCAAGCTCGCCATTTCCCAGATAAACCAGCGGGGCGGCATTCTCGTCGGCGGGAAAAAAATGAAGATCGAGGTTATCGAAAGGGATGACGAGGGAAAAAACGACCGGGGTGCGCTTGTCGCACAGGAGATTTCGTCGATGAACGACGTCTCGGCGGTCATCGGTACCGTCAACACGGGCGTGGCGATCATGGGTGACAAAAACTATGTACAGAAAGGGCTCGTGAAAATCATCACCCCTGCCGCCGGAAGCGCGTCAATGACCCAGTGGAGCAAGGCAGGTACAGCAGACATCCCGATATTCCGGTTTGCGGCCCATGACGGCATCCAGTCACAGATGGTCGTCGAGCAGGCAATAAGGATAGGGGCCAGAAAGGTTGCTATCTTCCACGACGATACCAATTATGGTGTATCCGGAAGGGATGACCTGCTTTCCCGGATCAGGGAGCAGGGAGGCAGACTGAATGTGGTGGATATCGAAAAATTCGCTATCGGCGACAAGGATATGACCGGCCAGCTCATCAAGGCGAAAATAGCGGGGGCGCAGGCCATCCTGATCTGGGGCATCGGGCCTGAACTGGCTGCAGTGGCGTCCGGCAAGAAAAAGCTCGGCTACAATGTTCCGATGATCGGGGGATGGACACTCTCGATGAGCAATTTCATCGATACGGCCGGACCGGCAGGAAATGGCGCAATGATGCCTCAGACATTCATCGAGGACATTTCGATATCCAGGGCTAAGCCCTTCATTCTGGCTTATCGCCAGGCTTACCGCGTAAACAGGATTCCGTCACCTGTTTCGGCGGCCCAGGGGTATGATGCCGCGATGCTTCTCGCCGAAGCCATCCATGAGGCAGGTTCGGTTGAACCGTCGAGGATCAAGGTTGCGCTCGAAAACCTTACCGGGGTCGTCAGGGGTGCCATTGCAGACTGGAAAAAACCGTGGGCGAAGTGGAGCCCGGCAAACGAGGAATCACATGAAGCCTTCCGCCGGAGTTATACCGTCATGGGCAAGGTCCAGGACGGGAAAGTCGTGCTGGCAAATCCTTCAGACCGTGCAGTTCTTGAACGAGGTACAGGCAAATAAATCTTCTTTATCGGAACCTTCTGACCTTATATGAGCCCGGAAATGGTCGCTTATGCCCAGATGGCCGTCAGCGGCGGCCTGATGGGCCTGGCATATGCCCTGGTGGCATACGGCTTCCAGCTGACCTATGCAGCAGGAAAAGCCGTAAACTTCGGTCAGGGTGAACTGGTCATGCTCGGCGCATTTGTCGGCCTTACCCTCACCGGCACAGGACTTCCCTACTGGGCATCGATCGCGGGAGCGACTGTCGCCGGTGCCGGGCTCGGGCTTTTTGTCGAAAGGGCCGCAGTGCGACTTGCCCTCAGACAGCACAATGAAGGCTGGATCCTGCTGACCATCATCACAGGGCTTTTTGCCGTTTCAGCAGCCGAAAATATATGGGGGCGCGAAGACAGGGCCTACCCCACCCCCTGGGAAGACGCTTCGATCGATCTTTACGGCATCTCCGTCACCTGGCCGGAACTTGCCATTGCGGGAGGGGCGCTCGGCGTCATGCTGCTCATCGAACTTGCAAAACGGTTCACGCTGACCGGCATTGCCGTTCAGGCAGAAAGCGCGGATACCGACGCAGCTGAACTTTGCGGCATCCGCTCTGATGCCGTGACATCGCTTTCCTGGGCTGTTTCCGGGGCTGCGGCTGCATTCGCAGGAACAATTATCGCGCCGGTGA
>JAAXXI010000011.1 GCA_013334565.1 Chlorobiaceae bacterium | reverse complement strand
CTGATGCCCGGCTGGATGAAAAACGCCGCCGGATCGCCGGGAGCGAGCCTGATGATGAAAAAGGTCAGGGTCAGTACCCCGAAAATCAACGGTACGGCAATGAAAAGCCGCTTGAAAATATAGATCAGCATGGCATGCTATGGTGCGATATGCGGAGCCGGCCGGAGCCTCCAGTCATCGATGTTGTAGAACGGCCCTGAGATATTCAGCTCTTCTCCTTCGATCCGTTTGCTGAAGCCGTGGGTTTCCCGGATCCAGTACAGGAAGGTGACCGGCTGGTCGCGGAAAAGGATCTGCTGGTATTCGAGCCAGTAAGGCCTGGCGTCCATATGGTTCATTTTCTGTTTCGCCAGTTCGCACAACTCGTCAACCCTCGGGTTCTGGTAGCCGGTCATGTTGAAGGGGCTCTTTTTCAGGTCCGACCCCCAGACATCGAGCGGATCGATTTCAAGTCCGATAGCCCAGCCCGCCATCCATGCATCGAGCTTCTTCTGTTCGAGATTGTTGAAAAAGACATTCGATTCCTGGGTCTCGAGCCTGCAGTCGATACCGATCGCACGAAGGTTCTGCTGGATGATCACGCTTGCATAGTTCCTTCTCGCATTGCCGGCATTGGTATAGAGCGTGAAACTGAACTTCCTGCCGTTTTTCCGGAGAATGCCGTCGGGACCCGGAACCCATCCCTCCTGCTTCAGCAGTGCCACCGCTCCGTCAGGGTCGTAGGGGACGGGCGTGACGGTATTGTCATATGCCCATTTCAGAGACGGCGAAATATCGGTATTGCAGAGAACACCGTACTGCTTGAGATACCCGTCGATGATCGACTGCCGGTCGATCGCTCTCGTCATGGCAAGCCTGACCTTTGCAGAACCGAACAGCGGGTGGGGCCGGATAGTGCCGTTCTGCCGATAGGCGTTCTGGTCGATGTTCGACCACCCGACGTAATCATAGACCCTGAGGCCGATTGTTTTCACCTCAACCTGCGGGTTCGCCTTGAACACCGCGCTGAAATCTTCCGGCTTGACATTCTCGACCACATCAGCCTGACCCGTCTGGAGCTGGGCAAGCCTCACCGTGTAGTCGGGAATGATCCTGTAGGAAATCTGGGGAATATTCCCCGGTTTCGGCAGGTTGCATTTCCGGTTGGAGGCGACGATGAGCTCTTCCTGCTGTTTCCATGAACGGAGCGTATATGGTCCAGCGCCCATGGGGTTCTGGTTGAGGGGAGAGTGCCTGAATTCCTCGGGTTTGACGTTTTTCCACAGGTGCTCGGGCAATGGCGTCAGGGAGGTGTGGTAGAGCGCCAGATGCTCCGGGACCGGCTTGTAGAACCTGAAGACAAGGGTGGTGTCGTTCGGCGTCTCAATAGCCTTGTCGAAATCGATATGGCCCTTGTCGGCACCGACAAGTTCGGCGAGGAACTGCTGCCTGGTGCTTGCAATCACCGGACTGCCGTAAAGCATGTAGGAAAACTTGAAATCGCGCGACACGACCGGCTTGCCGTCGTTCCAGAAGGCATCATTCCTGAGAATATAGGTGATCGACCGGTTGTCGGGGGACATGGTCCAGCGTTTGGCCAGTGCGCCTTTCGGCGATTTTTTCAACTGCCCCTGCGGGACCTCACTGAGCTTCTTCTCGAGGGTAAGGTAGTTCAGCAGCCCGGTCGTTGTATCGAATTCAGCCTGTACGAGTGAAGGATAGAGCAAACCCACGATCTCGCTCGACGTAACGGTGGTTGCCAGGACCGGGTTCAGGTAGTCGGCGTCCCCAAGCATCGCGACGACCAGCGTCGAATCCATGGCCGCACGGGTTTTGCCGGCATCGTTCCCGGTTCCTTTGCCCCCGCCACAAGACGAGAGCATGAATACCAGCGCGGCAAGCGCGATACAAAGCGTATTCGCAAGGAATTTCCTGTCATTCATGCACATCCCCCGGGTTCCGTTCATTGTTGATCACGTTTTTAATCCTGTCGGTAAGCGCCTCGGCAGCCACGTAGTTCGAATAGCGCTTCAGCAGGAAATTGAGGGCCACCACCTCGATGATGACGGTGATGTTTTTTCCGGGGAATATAGGCAATTGTACAAGCGGAACATCGACACCGAGGATTTTTATGAATTTCGTATCCAGGCCGAGGCGCTCGTATGCCATCTCGTTGTTCCATTCAAGGAGCTCGACGACGATCTGGACATCCTTGACATCACGTATGGCGCGGATACCAAAGTTCGCTTTCACATCGACAACGCCCAGGCCGCGGATTTCCATGAAATGATCGACGATCTCGTTGCGCCTTGCAGTAAGGGTGGTCGATTCGCCTTTCCGGTGGATGACCACGGCATCGTCGGCAACAAGGCCATGGCCCCTTTCGACAAGGTCGAGGGCAATTTCGGATTTGCCGAGTCCGCTTTTGCCGGTAATAAGGACACCTACGCCATAAACATCGACCATCGAGCCGTGGTACTGCTGGTAGAGTGAAAACTGCTCGTCGAGAAAATCCGTGACGAGATAGATGGTCTTTGTCGAGGAATGGCGGGTGACATAGACGGGAATCTCCGCCTTTGTGGCCAGCTGCAGGAGATCTTCGGGCAACCTGTTGTTACTGGTGAGGATGATGCAGGGCATCTTGAAACGCACCAGGTTTTCAAACTTGACCTTCCTGTCCTGTTCATCGAGATGGTTCAGGAACCTTGATTCGGTATTGCCGAGGATCTGGACGCGCTTGTAGGTAAAAAGGTTGGTGAAGCCAGCAAGCGCAAGGCCGGGCCGGTGAAGATCGCGCTCGAAAATCCTGCGTTTCTGCTCGTCAACATTATTGAGGCGGCGCAGCTTGATATCGTGCTTCTTGCCGATGTTGTTAAAAAAATATGCGACCGTTATGGATCGCTTTTTCAAACCTTTCTGTTCGAGGTTCATGGCTTCGACAATCTTGTGACAAAAACCCCCGCGCCCCTGCCCGGAGTCCGGAACCGGAAAAGAGCGCGGAAGACGGATGCCCTGAGGAGAGAATTATTGCATCTTGTCCTTGTATTTCTGGAGCTGTTTGCCAAGCGCTTCGATACAGTTGTCGATCGCAGGTTCATAAGCCACGCCTGCTTCCTTTGCCACAAAGTCCTTCTGGGGGACATGCACGGTGATTTCGGCAAGCTTGTTCTTCTCGAAATCGTTCTTCTGGTGATCAAGTATCACATGGCAGCTCATGATGCCGGGATAGAATTTCATGAGGTTCTGAACCGAGTTGCGGGCATAATCTTCAATGTTGTTATGGTTGTTCGAATGACGCAGGGTAACCTTGATATTGACCGCATCGCTGACGGTTGATTTTGTCATAATAACCTCCATTGAAAAAAGGTGAACGTGAAGAAGGAACAAAGCTCCCTATATAATTGAACCCGGGAGCCTGCAAAAGAGTTCATGCATTGGGATGTGCCTTGCGGTAGACATCCCTCAGGCGCTCGAAGGTAACATGGGTGTAGATTTCGGTGGTGGATAGATTGTTGTGCCCGAGCATTTCGCTTACGCTGTTGATATCCGCTCCGCTGTTCAGCAGATGTGTGGCAAAACTGTGACGCAGGATATGCGGGTTTTTCTTTTTCTGTTCCGTGACCGATACAAGGTACTTGCGGGTCAACCTCTGTACGAGCATGGGATAAATCTTTTTCCCGGTTCTCGTTACAAAAGCCGGGGATAATGCATCGGCATCCCCTGTACCGTTTATTCTAAAGAAGTTCCGACGGACTTCAAAATATTTTTTCAGCGCTTCGGCCGCAGGTTTTCCGATGGGGACTATGCGCTGTTTGCGGCCTTTCCCGGTCAGCTTCACAAACCCGGTGGCAAGATCGATATCCCCGATTTCAAGCCCTGTAAGCTCGGAAACACGCAGGCCGCTCCCGTAGAGCAGTTCGAGGATGCACCGGTCGCGCTCGCTCTCGAAAAGCTTTTCGGTGGCATCAGCATTTTTACGCCCCGAAAGGGCCGAGGCAGCAGGAATAACTTCGCTGAAAAGCTTTTCAGCCTGCTTTTCAGTGAGGAATCCGGGAATTTTCGTCGCATACCTTGGCATGACGATACCGGAAAACAGCGAACCGGTGGGCACCCCCTGCTCCTCGAGGTATCGGAAGAATGTGCGGACCGTTGAAATTTTCCTTGCAATCGAACGGGCCCCGGTCCCGCGCCTGAGCAGGTCCGCCATGAAAAGCCTTGCATCGGAAGGAGTTATGCGTGCATAATCGAAACCGTCAAGACTTTCGAGAGCGTAATGGGATACGAAAAAGGCATGGAACTGCAGGAGATCGGTCCTGTATGCAACAATGGTGTTCGAGGAAAGGTTTCTTCTGCTCCCCAGCATTCCGAGAAACCCGGCAACCCTGCCGGTGAGACCGGAATCCGCCTTATCAGTGCAATGTGATGGTGCTTCCTTCATGGGAGCGCTACGGAGACAAGTTCCTCTTTCCCTTTAATGTAATACAATTTATCGCCTCTGATGAGAAAATTGTTCAGGGCAGGCGCCTCGGTGTCACGCAGCATGGTGTCCTCGTAGAGAAAACCGTTCCGGCAGACCTTTATCGAAGAAACCCAGGTACCTGAATGTCCATGCGGCTCATGAACGGCAAGTGCGCCCGACTTGCCCGACGGGATGTATTCGAGGAGCGCGGTTTCAGGAAGGGAAATCGCGACAAGCTCATGAGGCAACCCTGCCGCTGACGTCATGAGAGGAAGTCGGACCTGCTGCCGGTCTTCTTCGGGCACTGCATTCATGCGGAGCGAAGCGGTTTCCGGGTTGTCCTCGCCAAGTTCGCGCACAGTCCGGCCGGTCAGCGCATCGAGCAGCATGAAAAAGCGCTCGGGAAAACCGGCAAAAACTGTTGGCCTGTAAACCAGGAGGTCAGTACCGAGATTTGCCGAAAAAACGACGTCCGGCCGCGTCCATGCTACACGTCCTTCTCCGGGATCGTACGCCCAGATGCCGAGGTGTTCGGGACTGTTCTGCATGTAGGAATGGCAATAGGCAAGATGTTCCGAAGTGCTTTCCAGGCCGGTGAACCATCCTTCGCCGGCCGGGCCGGCTTCATCGGAAAGCAGGGGCTGGAAACCGTCCGTCAGAAGCTTTCCCGAGTCCGGATCAAGAGAGAAAAAGATCGCCTGCCTCCGACCGGTATCACGCTTCTGTGCCACGAGGGTTCCCGAACCGGTAAACATGATCTGCCAGATCGCCATGTCCCTGCCGACATGATGCGACCAGGAGACGGAAAGATATTTTTTCGTTCTCCTCACCGGCACTCCGTTTTCCGTTCGAGCATATGGATGTTTACCGGGACCGGCTTCGAACCGCCTTCATATTTGGTACTGAACGACGTGACCCTGAACCCGTTTTCCGAAACGATGCCAAGGAACTGCTCGGCCATACTCCTTCGTGGATCGGCAATATAGGCCTTCCCTCCGGGCTTGAGCAGCTTGTCTATCGCATTGGCGATGGGCAGGAGATTGACCCGCTCATAGAGCACATCGGCTGCGAAAAGGCAGTCGAACCGTTCGCTGCACTGGACATTTCGCCAGTCGAGTCGGGCACTTTCAAGGGAAACGCCGTTCATCATCGCATTGTAATGCACAAACCTCAAGGCTTCGATCGAATAGTCGGTCACGAGCATGCTTGCGCCTGTTGCAGCAGCGATAACCGAAACGAGGCCGACGCCAGAGCCGATTTCGATGGCACGCTTGCCGGCGGGTTTCAGTTCCCGGGCAATCCAGGAGGAAAGGGTAATGGCTGAAGGCCAGATTTCCGCCCAGTATGGCATCTGCTCGTCCTTCAGAAACTCCTGGGGGTCGATCCTGTCAAGCAGTGCATAACTGTCGAGAACGCTGAGGATGCTGAAACTCCTGCCTCCTATCTCGAAAAGGCGCTCGTCGAGGTCGTATTCATCCGCAAGCTCATGTCGAAGTTTGCGCAACTCGCGTGCTGTTTCCTCTCCGATCAAAACCATTTTTCGGTATGTATCATCATTATTAGTTAAAAAACTGTCAATCCCGGCCAGCAACAATAGCTGCGATTTTGTCATTCTGAGCAAAGCGAAGAATCCATCTTATTTACAGCAGTGAAATGGATCCTTCATTCCGCCATGCTGTGTTCAGAATGACACCTGTTTTGCAGAACATACTCCAGGCCCCTTTCATACTGTCTTTTTCTTGTCATTCTGAGCAATGCGAAGAATCCATAACTTATTTACAGCAGTGAAATGGATCCTTCATTCCGTTCCATTGCATGCATTTCCTCGGGACTTGTTGTTGCCGGTGCAATAACCTTTCACCGGGAGACACTGCATGAAATTCAGCTGTCGCTGATTTACCGAAGGGCACCTCTATTTATTTGTTCCGAACCCCTATTGCTGTGTTGGTCCCGATGAATCGGGATCGAAATCCTCATCCCGAAAGCGTTCGGGACTCCGGTTTCGGAGTTTATCCCGATATTGTCGGGACTCCGTCCGCCTTGCACTCGTGTTTCTCACGACAATAAATAGAGGCGCCCCGAATACAAAAGAACAGACGGGAAAATGTCACCGGATTTCTATTTTTGCCTTGCATAACAACCAGAACTCTTATCAGGCCAAAACCGTTTTTATAACCGTAATTAAATATAATCCCAACCGTTCCGTCATGAAAAAAGAAATCCTCGAAGTTTTCGACAACAGCTACCCTGAAAGGGACTACACGATAGAAATCGTCAATCCCGAATTCACCTCCGTCTGCCCGAAAACCGGGCTGCCCGATTTCGGCACCATCACCATCAGGTACGTGCCGGACAAAACCTGTATCGAACTGAAATCCCTCAAATACTATTTCCTCGAGTTCCGTAACGCCGGCATCTTTTACGAAAACGTAACCAACCGGATCCTCGACGACCTCGCAGGACTGCTCAAACCAAGGTCCATGACGGTAGTTACGGAATGGAAAGCGAGGGGAGGCATCACCGAAACGATTACGGTAGAATACAAAGCCTCATAAAAATTGCTGCAATGAAAAAACCCCGGAAAACCGGGGTTTTTTCATGATATAACCTGTCATCGGATACCTGTCAGAGCTTCTCGTTCAGGTACATCTGGATGCTCTTGGACTCCTCCGGAGTAATTCCCGAAGTCGGATAATCGGCCATGCGCTTGACGATAAGATCGATTTGGCCGGTCTTCTTGTATTTCGATTTGAAAACATCGGAAACGGAATCGAACGTATGGCACTTGTTGCAGCGGTTCTTCCAAAGTTCCTTTGCCGCGTTGAAGTCAAATCCGGCAGGCGCAAGCGGAACATTGGGAGAGAGCACGGACTTCGACTGGAATGCCTTGAGGTCTTCGACCGAACGGATGTACTGGCCATCCATGGTCGTGGTACGGCCTGTCGTGGAAAGCAGGATGCCCGAGGGCCTGAGCCAGAGCAGAACGAACATGAGCAGGACGATACCGAGCGCTCCGAGCGGGAAGCTCAGAAACCACCTGTCGCTGATCCTCGAGGACATCCTTCCGAGCGTCCTGATGATCAGGGATGCGCAGAAAATAAGCAGGAACCAGCCTGCGAACGAGCGAAGCGGTGTCAGGTCCGCCGAAATATTCGGTGCCGGCACTTCGTACCCGGTGAGGAATGACAACCCGTAAAACGCCGCTCCCATTAAAGCAGCCCCGCATATTGCCAATGCGATGAGCTTAACATTTGATTGTTTGTCCATGACAGGTAATGAATTAGGTGTTAGTGGCTTACCCGGAAATATAGTTCCAAGATAAGCATAATTAGTAAAGGCGGCAAACAGAAACCGTAAAAACCCCGCGTCAAATAAACGTATTCACAAGTGGAATCCGGTCATGCACCAGACTGTGCCGCCTGTGTTGCGGCTTGTATCTCTGCTCTTTTTTTCGAATACTCCATGAAAGTCTTTTTCGGCAACAGGTGACGACAGGAATGTCATGATACACACAACCATCAGCAGTGTCGATTTCGAAAAAACCGACCGCGATTTCTCCTTTCTCCTCCAGTGCTTCCGGGAAGTTCTGCAAGAGCTCGGCGAACATGAACTTGCAGACCATCTCCCCTCCGCAAACGCAGCGATGTCTCTGGAAAAATATCCTTCCGCCGAAAGGGCGATCCAGGCATGCTGCATTTTCTTCCAGCTCCTCAACATGGCCGAAGAGAATTCGGCGGCGCAGAACCGGCGCTCACTCGAAGCTGAAAAAGGGCTTCCGCACCTGACCGGACTTTGGGGCAGGAACCTGAAACGCCTGCATGATTTCGGCATACCGGAAGAAACCATAGCGGAAAACCTCCCCTCGGTCTGGGTCGAAGCCGTGCTGACCGCACACCCCACGGAAGCGAAGCGAAAAACCGTGCTCGAGCTCCACCGTGAGCTTTACCTGCTTCTGGTGAAACGCGAGAACAGGATGTGGACCCCGCAGGAACAGCTCGATATCAAGTCAAACATGAAAGGGGTCATTGAAAGGCTCTGGAGGACCGGTGAGATCCTTTTCGACAAGCCGGCAGTTGCGGCTGAACGCCGCAATATCGTCCACTACCTCTACAATATTTTTCCGGAGGTGCTTCCGATGCTCGACAACCGCCTGCTGCAGGCCTGGAAGGAGTGCGGCTTCGACAGCGGCAGGCTTCTCGATCCGCGCAGCTACCCTCGTATCAGCTTCGGAAGCTGGGTGGGAGGAGACCGGGACGGACATCCGCTCGTCACCGCGGGTGTGACCGGGGAAACGCTGGCCGACATGCGCAGGCACGCGTTAGCGCTTGTCACGGCCCGCCTGAGGGAACTCGCTTCGAAGCTCAGCCTGTCGGAACGGCTGCAAACCCCATCCGGGCAGCTTTCGAAACGCATGTCGGAACTTGCCGGAAAACTCGGCGAAACGGGCAGGCAAGCCCTGGCGAGAAATCAGCACGAACCATGGCGGCAATTCCTCAACCTCGTCATCGCCGCTCTTCCCGATGAGGACTCCCCCGGCACCGGAGCATTCAGGTATTTTGGCTCCAACGGGCTCCTCGAAGACCTGATACTCCTGCACGAATCCCTGACCACAGTGGGCGCGGGACATATCGCCCGGCTCGACGTCGCCCCGGTTTTCCGGCTGGTCCAGACGTTCGGCTTCCATCTCGGCAAGCTCGACATCCGGCAGAACAGCCGTTTCCACGAGCTCGCGCTCTCCCAGCTCATGAACGCCGCGGGCCTCGACGGCAGCGGTTTTCTCGAATGGGGTGAACCGGAAAGAAGGGCTTTCATCGACAGGGAACTGCTGTCACCGAGGCCCTTCACCCATCCCGACATGGTTGCGGGGCCTGAAGCGGAAGCAGTCCTTGCCTGTTACCGGACCATTCTCGAGCACGGCAAGCGTTTCGGTTACGAGGGCATCGGCTCGCTTATCGTCAGCATGACGAGGGATGTATCGGACCTGCTCACCGTCTATCTTTTCGCCCGCGAGGTCGGCATGATGCAGGAAACCGGCCAGGGCGCCGTCTGCATGCTGCCGGTTGTCCCCCTCTTCGAGACGATAGGAGACCTCGAACGGAGCCCGGCGATCCTTGGAGAGTTCCTCCGGCACCCCGTAACGGCAGGAAGCCTTGATTACATGGCCACAACAACCGGGACTGCGCGCAGGGTCCAGAAAGTGATGATCGGCTACAGCGACAGCAACAAGGACGGCGGGATCTTCACCAGCTCCTGGGCACTCTACCGCGCACAGGAAGCGCTGCTCGAAGCGGGGAAGGAGCGTGATACCGACATTCTCTTCTTCCACGGGAGGGGCGGAAGCATCAGCCGCGGCGCAGGACCGACCCACCGCTTTCTCAAAGCGCAACCCTTCGGCGCTTTGCAGACAGGGGTCGCCCTGACCGAACAGGGGGAGACCATCGCCCAGAAATATGCGAACCGCATCAGTGCCGTCTACAACCTCGAACTGTTCCTGGCCGGGGTCACAGGTGTGACGATCAGGCAGAAAAACCAGGTGAAAACACCCCATGCGCTCGAACCGGTCATGGACCTGCTCTCCCAAAAAAGCAATGAAGCATATACCGCTCTGATCGAATCGGAAGGGTTCCTGGAATTTTTCCGTGAAGCCACACCCATCGACATCATCGAATCGACAAGGATCGGGTCCCGCCCATCCCGGAGAAGCGGAAAAGCAAGCCTCGAAGACCTCAGGGCCATACCCTGGGTGTTCAGCTGGAACCAGGCCCGTTTCGCCCTCTCCGGATGGTATGGCGTCGGTTCCGCCCTCGGGCACCTCTACGAAACCCGCCCGGACGCTTTCGAGGAGCTTCGCCGTGAAGGGTTCGCCTGGCACCCCCTGCGCTATATCATCAGCAACGCGGACACGAGCATTTCCGCAGCAGACCCGGAAATCATGCGCAGGTACGCTTCCCTCGTCAGGGATAACACCATCAGGGAAAAAATCCTCGGCATGATCGAAACCGAGTACCTGAAAACAAAAACGTACATCGACATGCTGTTTGCCGCTCCCCTCGAGAGCCAGCGCCAGAGCGTGCAGCGGTTCGTTTCACTCCGCCGGGAAGGTCTCTCTGTTCTCCACCTGCACCAGATAAGGCTCCTGAGCGATTGGCGCATGCTGCTTGCCCGGGGGGAGAAGGAAAAGGCCGAAACCCTCCTGCCGGAACTTTTCCTCACGGTCAATGCCATATCGGGCGCACTGAGGACGACGGGATAGGTTTTTCCGCATTGTCTTTGCGGTGATAACGGAATTTTAGCGTATAATCGAAGTTGCAGGCTTCTCCAAAAAACCGTTACCATCCAGCAATGCTCTCGAAACTCAACGCCGCCGCCATCATCGGCATCGACGCCCTGAAGGTCGCCGTCGAAACCAATGTTTCCGGCGGTATTCCATCCTTCACGGTGGTCGGCCTCCCGGATAACGCCATCAGGGAGAGCCGTGAAAGAATCCTTACCGCAATAAAAAACTCAGGGTTCGAGGTGCCGCCGAAAAAAATCACGGTAAACCTCGCTCCCGCCGACATCAAAAAAGAGGGGACCGCCTTCGACCTTCCCATCGCCATCGGCCTGCTCAGCTCCCTGCAGCTCCTGTCAGGCATTTTCGAAGGCACGCTCGTCATGGGCGAACTTGCCCTCGACGGTTCGGTACGCAGGATCAACGGTGCGTTACCGGTAGGTATCATGGCAGGAATGGAGAAAATAAGAAGGCTCATCGTACCGGCATCGAACGCACCAGAAGCTGCTGTAGCCGTCTCTGCCTCGGGCAGCGACGTGGAAGTCTACGGAGTTTCAAGCCTGAACGAAACCGTCGCTCTGATCAACGGCACAAGCAAACTTGCACCGGTCACCGTGAACGTGGCCGAGCTCTTCGAATGTGAACCCGAATATCCGGTCGATTTCGCCGACATCAAGGGACAGGCCGCGGTGAAACGCGCGCTCGAGATCGCTGCCGCGGGCGGACACAACCTCATCATGATCGGCCCTCCGGGCAGCGGGAAGACCATGCTCGCCAAGAGCCTGCCCGGCATCCTCCCGCCCCTCGGTTTCGAGGAGTCGCTTGAAACCACCAAAATCTACTCCGTCTCCAACCTGCTCGAAAAGGACAGGCCGCTCATGGTAACCCGCCCCTTCCGGAGCCCGCACCACACCACGAGCAACATCGCCCTCATCGGAGGAGGCGCTATGGCGAGGCCCGGCGAGGTGAGCCTCGCCCACAACGGAATCCTCTTCCTCGACGAACTCCCCGAATTCACCCGTAACGCGCTCGAAGTGCTTCGCCAGCCCCTCGAAGACCGTGAAGTGACGGTTTCGAGGATCACCATGACCACACGATACCCTGCAGGTTTCATGCTGGTCGCAGCCATGAACCCCAGCCCGGCCGGAGCTCTGCGCGACGCCGACGGCAACCTCACCGCCTCGCCGCCGCAGATCCAGCGTTACCTTTCGAAAATTTCAGGTCCCCTGCTCGACCGGATCGACATCCACATCGACGTGCCGAAAGTCGAAAACATGGAGCTTTTTTCGCAGAGTTCGGCAGAAAGCTCGAAAACCATCCGCGATCGGGTGATACAGGCAAGGAAAATCCAGATGGAGCGGTTCGCAAGCATCCCCTCTCCAAAGATCTACACCAACGCCCAGATGAACACCCGGCTCATCAGGACCTTCTGCAGGCTCGACCGGGAAAGCGCGCAGAAGCTCATGGATGCCATGAACCGCCTCAACCTTTCCGCCCGCGCGCATGACCGAATCCTCAAGGTCAGCAGGACCATCGCCGACCTCGAGGGCTCCGCAGAGATACAGATGAAGCACCTCGTCCAGGGCATCCAGTACCGAAACCTCGACCGCGACTTCTGGAGCTTCTGATCCGGAACCGGTCATATCCGGCAATCCTTCATGAGTCATCATTTTCTCTGGCAAAGATGCCGATTGTTCATTAATTTGTGCAGGAAAGTCCGGTTAACACTGAATATTTCGATGCATCGTACCGGGATTTGACTGTACGAAAAGGGCATTCGAAGAGAACATTATGAAGTATAGAAATACCATGTTGCTGATCGCCGTTGGCACACTCCCGCTTTTCTGTGCCTGTGCAGATAATGACGATAACGATCAGCCCGAAGCCCTCAGCAGCAGCAGTTCGGCTGCGCCCTCAGGCAAATCGATATACGAGTCACAATGCGCCGGCTGCCACGATAGCGGGGTCGGCAGCGCACCGAAGCTTGGCAGCAGGGAGGATTGGGAAAAACGGATAGCAAAAGGCCTGCCTGTCATGCTGAAGAACTCCATCATCGGCATGGATGGTAAAAATGGCTCCATGCCTCCCAAAGGGGGGAATCCGGAGCTCTCGGAAAAAGAGGTATCCGCCGCGGTCTCTTATATGGCAGATCAGGTAAGGGAAAATGGGACGGAAACGGATACCCAATCAGAAAAAGCATATTGAAATACCACTCTTGTTGATTGATGAACAGCTCTGTTTATTGTCGTGAGAAGCACGAGTGCAAGTCGCAGAGAGTTCCGACAGTTCGGGGTGAGTATTTCGACCCCGATCCATCGGGACCAACCAGGGCAATAACGCTTCGGAACAGATAAAGAGAGCTGCCCTGATGGAAAAACCTGCAAGCATGGCTTTCGCTTCAACCAGGATTCGGTTTTATTATCCGTCCATTTGCCTGAAATTCTGCACAACTTCTTGTCCCTGAACCCAACCCTCCTTCCTGTCGATTTTTCTGATTACTGCAACCACGCTAAAACCTTACCGTATTGCCCGACAGATTGTGTGCGGACACGACGTCGTATTTGCTGTTCCACGGATATCGCAATGTGATAAATGATCCGCTTCTCGCTATATTCACCTTCTGTCAACCGGACGCACAAACACACACAACCAATCAAAACGACACCGCAATGGCGGGTTAATCTCCATGAAAACAGGAAAGAAACTCCATTACAGCCTGCTTCTGGCAGTTTCGCTGCTGGCAGCACCGGCAGCGGGGTTTGCGGCTGACACGCCGGAAACCGTCGAAATGCGCATCACGCGCCTTGAAAAGGAACTGGCCGAGCTCAAGGCATTGATGAAACAGAAACCGGATACCACTCCCGCCGCAGCACAGGTTGCAACGGCACATGCTGTCGCAGTGCCTGCAGCGAAATCCGATTCCAGGGAACCGCTTTCCGTTTCACTCGGAGCCGGTGTGAAAGCGCAGCTTTACGGATTTGCACGGCTCGACGCCGTATGGGAAAGCGGCCAGATCTACCCCGGCAACATAGCCCTCTGGGCCCAACCGCAGGGTATGGGAAGGAATGACGGAGAATGGAACCTTACGGCAGGGGCGACCCGGCTCGGATTCAACCTGAGCGGTCCTGATACGGAAAAAATCAGGCTTTCCGGGAATATCGAGATCGACTTCACCGGCGGAGGGACCGAAAACAACCAGAACCCGAGGATGCGCCATGCCTACCTCAAGGCTTTCTGGCCCGCTTCCGACTTCAGCATCGTTGCAGGCCAGACCTGGGATCTCGTCGGCTCGCTGTTACCCTTTACCGATGACCCTGCGATCATGTGGGATGCGGGCAACATCGGAGGACGCCATCCCCAGTTGCGCCTGACAAAGGGGTTCAAAACCGGCGAAAAGAGCAGGCTTGAAGTTGCTGTTGCAGCATCGAGAACGATCGGCGAAAAAGATATCGTGAGCCCGACATATACATCCGACACCGGCAGGGATGCAGGCATGCCGACCATCCAGGGGCGCATCGCCCTCAGCGGTCCGGTCATCGTGGACAGCAAACCGGCAACCATTGCCGTTTCCGGCCATTACGGACAGGAGCAGTGGGATACCGATGCAAACAACACCCATAAAACCCTCGATACCTGGTCCTGCAACCTGGAGCTTTCGCTGCCGCTCAGCCAGAAGCTGCTGTTTGCAGGCGAATACTTCACCGGCTCGAACCTTGATGATTTCTATGGCGGAATAGGCCAGGGAGTGAATTACGGAGATCCAAAAAAACCGTTTGAAATACAATCACATGGCGGTTGGGCTGCTCTGAAATATTTTGCAAGTCCGGCGACAACCGTCAGCCTTGGCGCTGGCATCGATGATCCCGACAATACCGATCTCGTTGGTTATGTCCCTGCATCGACAGCAAAAACAAGGACGCTCAACCGTACCATATTCGCGAACGTCATCACGCAGGTTACCCCGAACTTCATCCTCGGCTTCCAGCTGGGAGAGTGGATCACAGATTATATGAACCTTCCCGACAGCCATGCGGTGAGGGCACAGAGCTCGATGACCTACAAGTTCTGATGCCGCTAACGATACAGCTCCGGCAAAACCGGAGCTGTATTTTTTCTTCTTTTCCTTTAGTCCCTGCAGTCCTTTTCGTCCCTGCACCACATTTCCAAGGCACCTCTATTTATTGTAGTGAGAAGCACGAGTGCAAGGCGGACGGAGAGGAGAAACCGGAATGTACCGGGAGTACATGAGGATTTCAAGCACCGGCCAACGCAGCAATCGGGCTTCGGAACAAATAAATAGAGGTGCCCCCTCAGTACACCACGATCTCCTCAGGCATCACCGCAAGCACCTGCACCCCGCCCTGCTTCACCAGCATCCGGTAAAATGACTCGAGCGAGCCGTACTCCCGCTGCGGAGCGATTTCATGCAGCAGCTCTTTTTTCAGCGAAGCGGCTATCATGCCCGAAATATCGGCCCCGCCGGATTTCAGCAGCGATTCGAACATGTTCCGCCGGGCAGGCAGCAACAGGATATGCGGCGTTTTCGACCTGTCTATACCGCCAAGGGACTGCGCTTCCCTGACAGCATCGAACAGACCCCCGCTCCGGTCTACGAGACGGACCCTCATCGCGCTCTTTCCTGTCCAGACCCTGCCGCCTGCAACCGAATCGACCTCGGCGATCCGCATTTTCCTCGAAACGGCCACTTTGCCGATAAAATCGTCATAAATGGTACCCGAGGCCTCCACGAACTTTTTCATGGACTCGTCATCATAGGCCTTGAAGGGCGTATTGGCATCGGCGAACCGGCCTCGTGTGACAACGCTGCGGTCAATACCGATTTTCTTCAGTAACCCGCTCATGAACGGTTTCAGGGCAAAAACCCCGATCGAGCCGGTTATGGTGAGGGGCTGTGCGTAGATCGTTCTTCCGGCCAATGCGGCCATATAGCCGCCTGAAGCCGCGACTCCCGACATCGAAACGACAAGGGGCTTCCGGACCGCTGCCGAATCGAGCATCTCGAGCATTTCGGACGAAGCGAGCGCATCGCCTCCGGGACTGTCGATACGCAGAACGAGGGCTTTCACCGATTTATCGGCAAGCGCCGCATCGAGCGCGCTCCTCAGTGTAGCTACATCGATATTCCTGTCGAGGTCCCCGGCAGATTCGGCCGAAGAACGGACGATGGATCCGGAAAGGGTCACGACGGCAACGCTTTGTGGGGTATCGGGCTTCATGGGAGAGCTGAAGTCCGAAGCGTAGCGTTCCGCTCCGACGATCGCCTTGCTGTCCGCATCAGGCTCCTTGCCCGTCATGTTCCTCGACATCTGCCTTTCGAGCTTCCAGAGCGACGATATGCCGTCCACAAGGCCGAGCGACCTGGCTTTTTCCGGGGTCATCAGGGCAACCTTGTCGATGATCGCCTCGAGAGAGTCCCTGCCGATTTTCCTGCGTTTCGAAACATAGCCGAGATAATCGTCGTAGGCTTCCGAAAGCAGCGCCTCCACCTCTTCGAGGGACTCCCTGCTCGGACCGGTCCTCACGAAAGGCTCGATGCCGCTTTTATATTTCTTCCACTGCGCGGCCTGGAAACCGACACCGATTTTCCCGAGTGTTCCTGAAAAGAAGAGCATTTCAGCTTTGAGGCCGTCAAGGAGCAGGAAGCCTCCTTTCTGGATAATCAGCGAATCGCAGGCGGAAGCAAGCAGGTAGTCCCCGTCTTCAGGAGAACGCAGGAACGCGGTAACTTTCTTCCCCCGGGCCCTCAGTTTTTCGATGGCATCGCGAAGCTCGGCATTTTTTGCCGCGCTTGTCTTCAGGCCGTCGATATCGAGAAGCACCCGTTCAACCCGCCTGTCGGATGCCGCGTGATCGAAAATGAAAAGCAGGTCCTGCAGGGAAAGCGGCTCCTTCGAAGCGAGAAAACGGGGCAGGCCGCTGTCGCGCCTTGTTTCGTTCAGTGCGCCGCCGATAGGGACCTTGAGCACGAATCGGTCTGGAAGAGTGCGCGTTGATCGGAAAAGCAGGCAGAATGCCGCAACGCTCCCAATGACTATCAGAAGCGAAACCAGGCACCCCCTGCGGAGGCACCCTTTTTTATTGTTCTGCATACCGGTCGGGTTGAGATCAGGGGTATTATTCTTCATAAAGGAGACAGCTTACAAAGTGCCCGGCACTGCCTGCCGGTTCCTTCAGCACCGGTTCACTTCTGCTGCATTCCGGCATGGCGAAAGGACAGCGGGGATGGAAACTGCACCCCGTCGGAATGTTGAGCGGGCCCGGCTGGTCGCCGTTCAGCAGGATGCGCTCTTTCTTCACGCCCGGTTCCGGATTGGGTATGGCTGAAAGGAGAGCTTTGGTGTAGGGGTGCTTCGGATTGGCATACAGTTCCGATCCATCGGCAAGTTCGACGATTTTACCGAGGTACATCACGGCCACCCTCCGGGAAATATGCTCCACGACCGAAAGGTCATGGGCGATGAAAAGATAGGTCAGCCCGAGCCCGCTCTGCAGGTCCTTGAGCAGGTTGATGATCTGCGACTGAATGGAAACGTCGAGGGCCGAAACCGGCTCGTCGCAGATGATGAATTTCGGGTTTACGGCCAGCGCCCTCGCGATACCGAGACGCTGGCGCTGCCCACCGGAAAACTCGTGCGGATAGCGGTTGCAGTAATCCCTGCTCAGGCCGACAAGGGCGAGCAGTTCGTCAATGCGCTTGCGCGAGGCCTTGCCTCGTGCTATGCCGTGCACCGAAAGCACCTCGCCCAGCATCTGGCCTGTGGTCAGGCGGGGATTGAGTGATCCGAAGGGGTCCTGGAAAATCATCTGCATTTCCCTTCGAATTGCCCGGAACGACCTGTTGCCGAGAGACGTGATCTCCCTGCCGTTGTACGCTATCGATCCCGAAACCGACGGACTGCCCAGCCGGATGATCGCCCTGCCGAGGGTTGTCTTGCCGCAGCCGGACTCGCCAACGAGGCCGAGCGTCTCACCCCGATAGACATCGAAGGAAATCCCGTTGACGACTCTTACCGGTATGGCCCGGCCGAGGCCGCCGCGCTTTTTCTGTGAAAACTGCACCCGCAAATCCCTGACCGAAAGTATCCGCTCCTGTTCCCCCATAGTTGCCTGAACGCTGTTTATCGTATTTTTATTATTATACTAAAAACCATTGTGAATCTGCCATACAAAACCCGTCGCACACGTTTGCCATTTTACCTTGCAGATCGAACCAGAACATACCGGAACGCTTTATGTCGTCGCGACGCCTCTCGGCAACCTTGAAGACATTACCCTGCGGGCAATAAGGATCCTTCGCGAATCGGGAGCCATAGCCTGTGAAGACACGCGGAGGGCATCGATCCTCCTGCGCCATCTCGACATCCAGGGCAAGAAGCTGGTCAGTTACCACAATTTCAACGAACCGAAAGCCGTCCGGCAGATCGTCAGCATGCTCGAAGAGGGCACCGACGTCTCGCTCATCACCGACGCCGGCACTCCGGTCATCAGTGACCCGGGCTACACCATCCTCCAGGCAGTCCATGAACGGAACCTGAAGGTCATCCCCGTACCTGGTCCGAGCGCCCTCACTTCGGCTCTTTCGGCATGTCCATTGCCGGTCAGCAGTTTTTTCTTCGCCGGGTTCCTGCCGCATAAAAAAGGCCGTAAAAGCCGCATGGACTTCCTCTGTTCGCTGCATTCGACCATAGTCCTGTATGAATCCCCGTTCAGGGTAATGCAGCTGCTCGACGAGCTCGAAGAGCGCCAGCCCGACGCAGGGGTGTTCATTGCCCGGGAAATGACAAAAATACATGAGGAGTATGTTGCCGGCACCATCGCCGAAATCCGCGAACACCTGGCCGGAGGGAAAACAAGGGGTGAATTCGTGGTGGTCATCCACCCTGCCGGAAAAAAATCAAACCAACCGGAACAGAAACATGCAGATAATCACTGAGCCCACGGAAATGCAGGCAATTTCCGAAAAGCTGCGCCTGAACCGTCAGCTCATCGGTGTCGTCATGACCATGGGTGCACTGCACGAGGGCCATCTCAGCCTGGTGAGGCTTGCAAAGGAGACCGCGGGGGTTGTCATTCTCACGATTTTCGTCAACCCCAGGCAGTTCGGGGCTAACGAGGACCTTCACCGTTACCCGCGCCCGTTCGAGCAGGACTCCGCGCTCGCGAAATCCGCCGGTGTCGATTACCTGTTCGCGCCGGAAGCTTCCGGGATCTATCCCGCTTCATTCCAGACCTCGGTTGCCTGCGGGCCCCTTGCGGAACGTTTCGAAGGCGCCCTTCGTCCGGGACATTTCGACGGCGTCGCAACCATCGTCACCAAGCTGTTCAACATCACCAAACCGCACCTTGCGGTGTTCGGTGAAAAGGACGCCCAGCAGCTCGCAATCATCCGCCGCCTCGTCAGGGACCTCGACATCGACGTCACCGTCATCGGTGCGCCTGTCGTCAGGGAGGAAAACGGGCTTGCGGTCAGCTCCCGAAACATCTACCTTTCGAGCACGGAACGGAACGAGGCTTCTGTCCTGCACCGGGGGATACTGCACGCCGGAACCTGTTTTGATGCGCAAAGGAGGGACCTCGGCACGATCGCTGCGGAAGTCGATGCCATGATCCGGTCGGTCGTCGGGTTCATCCCCGACTATGTGAGCTTTGTCGAAGAAGAGACCTTCGAACCGGCGGAAAAAGCTGAAAAAGGCAGGGAGTACCGCCTGCTGCTCGCCGTCAGGGCAGGTTCGGTAAGGCTTCTCGACAACGCCAGGTTCCGTTGTCCGTGAGAACCCTGCAGAGGATTGGCATGAAAATACTTTTTTGTTTTATATTGCGTTTCATTTTTGTCGGAAGCCCACCGGACCAATCCGGTAATTTTCCAGAAGCAAAGAGGGTCGGGGCGATACCGTGTTGATTGGTCTATAACGCAGGTTCATGAATTTAAAGGGCATCGGAAAGCCGGCAGGGTTTCTTTTCCTGGACGGCCGCGATGGCAGGACAGTCCGTATTTTTATCACTTATAGCAAACGATTTCCATGATTATCAACAAAGAAATTGATCTTGGCCAGGGAAAAGTCATCTCCATCGAGACCGGCCGGATGGCAAAACAGGCTGACGGTGCCGCCGTTGTCCGCATGGGCGACACGATGGTCCTCGCCACGGTTGTGTCGAGCAGAAAAACCCCGCCCCCCAACCAGGACTTTTTCCCGCTGCAGGTCGAATACCGTGAAAAATATTCCGCCGCAGGCAAGTTCCCCGGAGGCTTCTTCAAGCGCGAAACCCGCCCGTCGGAAAAGGAAATTCTCTCATCGAGGCTTATAGACCGCGCTCTCAGGCCGCTCTTCCCTGACGGCTACTACTACGAAACCCAGATTATCGTCACGGTCATCTCATCCGACCAGATCAATGACGGCGATGTGCTCGGTGGCCTTGCCGCATCCGCGGCGATCATGGTTTCGGACATTCCGTTCCAGAACCCGATGTCAGAAGTGAGGGTCGGCAGGATCAACCAGAAATTCATCATCAACCCCGACACGAACGAGCTCGGCAACAGCGACCTCGATATCTGCATCGGCGGAACAACCGATACCATCTGTATGCTCGAAGGCGAAATGAAGGAGATTTCGGAAGCCGAGATGATCGACGCGATCAAATTCGGCCACGACGCCATCCGCAGGCTCTGCGCCTTACAGAACGAGCTCGCGGCCGCAGTCGGCAAACCGAACCGTCCGTTCTCTCCGCTCCATATCCCTTCAGAGCTTACCGCCGCGATCAGGGAAACGTGCGAAGCGCGCCTGAAACAGCTTGCCTATACGCCGCTCCGCAAAGAAGAGCGTGCCGACCAGACCGCAGCGATCTACAATGAAGCGGTCAAGTCGGTCGTCGATCGTTTCAGGGCAGAATTCACCACCGAGGAGATCGCCGCGGACCCGGCGAAATCGCTTTTCCTCAACGAACATATCATCGAAGAGCAGATCCACAGCGTTGAAAAGAGAGTCATGCGCCACATGATCCTCGATGACGCGAAACGGCTCGACGGCAGGAAGCTCGACGAAATCCGCCCGATCACCATCGATCTCGGCATCATCCCGAGGGCTCACGGGTCCGCACTCTTCACCAGGGGCGAAACCCAGGCGCTCGTCACCATCACGCTCGGCACCAAGAAAGATGCCCAGGCGGTAGACACCCTGACGAACAACGCCGACAAGCGCTTCATGCTCCACTATAACTTCCCGCCATTCTCTGTCGGAGAAACCGGCCGGATCGGCAGTACCGGGCGCCGCGAAATCGGTCACGGAAACCTTGCCGAGCGCGCCATCAGGATGGTTGCACCGAACGACCAGGAATTCCCCTACACCATCCGTATCGTTTCCGATATCCTCGAGTCGAACGGCTCATCGTCGATGGCATCGGTATGCGGCGGGACCCTTGCGCTCATGGACGGCGGCGTGCCGATCAGCAAGCCTGTTTCCGGCATCGCGATGGGACTCATCAAGGAAGACCATTCTTATGCTATCCTTTCCGACATCCTCGGCAACGAGGACCATCTCGGCGACATGGACTTCAAGGTCACCGGCACCAGGGACGGCATCACGGCCTGCCAGATGGACATCAAGATCGACGGCCTCGACTACCATATTCTCGAAACAGCACTCGAACAGGCCCGCAGGGGACGCATCCACATCCTCGACAAGATGCAGGAAGCCATTCCCGAGACCCGTGAAGAGCTTGCGCAGTTCGCTCCGAGGATGACCACCATCCAGATCCCGGTCGATGCTATCGGACTCATCATCGGCAAAGGCGGCGAGACCATCCGCAGCATCACCGAAGAAACCGGAGCTGAGATCAACATCGAGGACGACGGCACGGTTACCATCGCCTGCTCGAACAACGAAGGGTCACATGCCGCACTGAACGCAATCAGGACGCTGCTCGCCAAACCCGAGGTCGGCACCACCTACCTGGGCAAAGTCCGGGACATCCGGGACGAACTCGGCGCATTCGTGGAATTCCTTCCCAAGACCGACGGACTGGTCCATATATCCGAAATTTCCAAAGAACGTGTCGCGAAGGTGAGCGACAAGCTGAAGATCGGCGACAGGGTCAAGGTCAAGCTGGTCGATGTCCGCAAAGACCCGAGGACCGGTAAAACCCGTTTCGCGCTTTCGATGAAAGCAGTTGAAAACGAACCCGAGCAGACGCCTGAGGCCGCGCCGGACGCCGAAGCTCAGTAAACGGGGCTGACACTGAAAAAAGCAGTGCGTTTTTATGCGCTGCTTTTTTTATTGTTGCCGACCGGCAAATTTGCGTCACCCGCAGTACTGCCCTCTGTAATGAGATGGCAGCAGCAGTAAGTTATCAGCAAGACGACAATCATGAAATACGATTTTTCAGCCATTGAGAAGAAATGGCAGGCCACGTGGGAAAAGAACGGCACCTTCAAAACCTCGGACGATCAGAAGCTGCCGAAATACTATGTTCTCGACATGTTCCCCTATCCGAGCGGATCGGGGCTCCACGTCGGCCATCTCGAAGGGTACACGGCCTCGGACATCGTCGCTCGGTATAAACGGAGCTGCGGTTTCAACGTGCTCCACCCCATGGGTTGGGACGCCTTCGGGCTCCCCGCGGAACAGTTCGCCATAAAAACCGGGACCCATCCCCGAATCACGACAGAAAAGAATGTCCGGAGCTTCAAGGAAACCCTGCAGGCCATGGGGTTCTCCTACGACTGGTCCCGCGAGGTCAACACCACCGACCCGGCTTATTTCAAATGGACGCAGTGGATATTCCTCAAGCTCTACGACATGGGCCTCGCCTATATGTCCGAGGTCGATGTGAACTGGTGCGAAGAGCTGAAGACCGTGCTCGCCAACGAGGAGGTCGACGAAAAAATCGCTGATGGCCTTACCGTCGTGCGCAGGCCGCTCCGCCAGTGGGTGCTGAAAATCACGGCTTACGCCGAACGGCTTCTTGCCGACCTCGACGGGCTCGACTGGCCCGAAAACGTCAAACTGATGCAGCGCAACTGGATCGGACGTTCCGAAGGCGTCGAAATCGACTTCAGCCTCCCCTGCCACGGCACGTCGCTGAAAGTCTATACAACCCGTCCGGATACCTTGTTCGGGGCAACCTACCTGGTTATTTCTCCCGAGCATCCCCTTGCAGAGAAACTGGCGACGGCAAGCCAGCTTGTGGAGGTCAAAGAGTACATCAGACAGGCGAAACTGAAAACCGAGCTGGAACGCACGGGCCTTCAGAAAGACAAAACAGGGGTGTTTACCGGTTCGAGTGCCGTGAACCCGGCTACCGGCGAGAAGCTTCCCGTCTGGATATCGGATTTCGTACTGACCAGCTACGGCACGGGCGCCATCATGTCGGTACCGGCGCACGACGGCAGGGACTGGGAATTCGCCAAAAAGTTCGGCCTGCCCATCATCGAGGTCATCAAAAGCCCCCACGACGTGCAGGAAAAAGTTTTCGAAGACAAGGACAGCGTCTGCGTCAATTCGTCGAACAGCGAAATTTCGCTGGACGGCCTTCCCTTCGAGCAATCGTTCGACCGCATGGCTTCCTGGCTGGAGTCGAAAAAAGTCGGTACACGCAAGGTCAACTACAGGCTCAGGGACTGGATTTTCAGCCGCCAGCGCTACTGGGGCGAGCCCATCCCGATCAAACATTACGCCGACGGATCGCTGCGGACCGAAACCGCACTGCCGCTGATGCTCCCGGAAGTCGAGGCCTACCACCCTTCGGAAACAGGGGAATCGCCCCTCGCAAACATACCCGAGTGGCTCAACGGAACCGACGAACACGGGGCTTTCCGCAGGGAAACGAACACGATGCCCCAGTGGGCCGGAAGCTGCTGGTACTACCTTCGCTTCATCGACCCCCTGAACGGCGAAAAGCTGGTCGATCCAGGAAAAGAACGCTACTGGATGAACGTCGATCTCTATATCGGCGGTGCGGAACATGCCGTGCTGCACCTGCTCTACTCGCGCTTCTGGCACAAGGTGCTTTATGATCTCGGTGTCGTGAGCACGAAAGAACCGTTCGGTAAACTCTTCAACCAGGGTATGATCCTTGGCGAAGACAACGAGAAAATGTCGAAGTCGCGCGGCAATGTCATTCCCGCAGACCACGTGCTGAACAGGTACGGCGCCGATGCCGTACGACTTTACGAAATGTTCCTCGGCCCCCTCGAACAGGTCAAGCCCTGGAATACCAACGGAATCGAAGGCATCAGCCGCTTCCTCGGAAAAGTGTGGAAACTGGTCTGGCCGGAAGGAAAAGATGCCGGCGACAAGCCTGCCGGGCTGACTTCCGGCGAACTCCCTGAGGAGCTCCTGCGCCGCATGCACAAGACGATCAGGAAAGTCAGCGAAGATACGGAAAGCCTGAAGTTCAATACCGCCATTTCCGAGATGATGATATTCGTCAACGAACTGCAGAAAAGCGGATGCAGGAACCGTGCAGCGATCGAAACGCTGCTGCTGTTGCTCTCGCCTTATGCTCCGCATATCACCGAAGAACTTTGGGAAGCCATCGGCCATTCCGCATCGATCAGCACGCACCCGTTCCCGGCTTACAGGCAGGAACTCGTCGAAGACAGCGTTGTCACCATCGCCGTACAGGTGAACGGAAAGCTCCGCGGCACGTTCACCGCTCCCGCAGGGACATCGAAGGAGGAAATGATCGCTGCGGCAAAAGAGGTCGAATCGGTGATGAAGTTCCTCGAAGGGGCAACCATTGTCAAAGAAATTGCGATCGAAGACAAACTCGTCAACTTCGCGGTCAGGGAAAACAGGGCCTGACGTGAAATAATGGCCGCAGGATTGGTAACGATTATTGAGTAAGAAGATTTTTTTATGTAAAATACATTCTGGAAAGTTACAGACTCGCCGTTCCGGCAAAGCCTTCATCCAATGTGACCGGCTGCAATCGTTTTTTTTCTTATACCTCTCCGGAGGGTACGCTTTCTTTTTTTTAAAACATAAAATTCATGGCATCAATGGCTACAGAAGAAACAACCAGCAAAGAGCAAACCGGATCGATAAGCTCCGTACTTTCTGAAAAACGGAAATTTCCACCTTCGGCCGAGTTTTCAAAAAACGCTCATGTCACCTCGATGCAGGAATATGAGAAACTCTATGCGGAAGCCGCAGCCAATCCGGAAAAATACTGGGGCGACCTGGCTGAAAAGTTCCACTGGTTCAAAAAGTGGGATTCCGTCCTCGATTGGAACCCGCCTTACGCCAAATGGTTTTCGGGCGGCAAGACCAATATCTGCTACAATGCCGTTGATGTTCATGCAAAAAGCTGGAGAAAGAACAAGGCCGCAATCATCTGGGAAGGCGAAGAAGGCGCACAGCGCGTCATCACCTACGGCGAACTTCACCGCCAGGTCAGCAAATTCGCGAACGTCCTGAAAATCGCCGGCATCAGGCCTGGCGACAGGGTTGCCATCTACATGGGCATGGTCCCGGAACTGATCATAGCTGTCCTTGCCTGCGCACGCGTCGGGGCCGTCCACAACGTCATTTTCGCAGGATTCTCCGCACACGCCATCAGCGAGCGCGTCAACGACTCCCGTGCCAAAATGGTCATCTGCGCCGACGGCACCCGTCGCCGCGGTGGCAGCATCAACCTGAAGAATATCGTCGACGAGGCGATCATCACCACACCGTCCGTCCGCAGCGTCATCGTGCTCAAAGTCACCGGCGAACAGGTTCACATGCACGACGGCATGGACCACTGGTGGCATGACCTGATGGGCCTTGCCATGGATGACTGCGAACCGGCCGAAGTCGATGCCGAACATCCGCTTTTCGTGCTCTACACCAGCGGTTCGACCGGCAAGCCGAAGGGCATCCTGCACACAACCGCCGGCTATATGGTACACGCGGCAAACTCCTTCAAATACGTCTTCGACATCAAGGACGAAGATATCTACTTCTGTACCGCCGACGTCGGCTGGATCACCGGCCACACCTACATGGCATACGGACCGCTGCTCAACGGCGCCACCATCCTCATGTACGAAGGTGCACCGAACTACCCGCAGTGGGACAGGTTCTGGGATATCATCAACCGCCACAAGGTCACCATCCTCTATACCGCGCCCACCGCGATCCGCGCCTTCATCCGCGCCGGAAACGAATGGGTCACCAAGCACAACCTCGACTCGCTCCGCCTGCTCGGTACGGTCGGCGAACCGATCAACCCCGAGGCCTGGATGTGGTACCACCGTGTCGTCGGACAGGAGCGCTGCCCGATCGTCGATACCTGGTGGCAGACCGAAACCGGCGGCATCATGGTTTCACCGCTTCCGGGCGCCACTCCGACGAAGCCCGGTACGGCCACCCGCCCGCTCCCCGGCATCATGGTTGATGTTGTCCGCAAGAACGGCGACCCCTGCGAAGCGAACGAAGGCGGCTACCTCGTCATCAAGCAGCCCTGGCCCTCCATGCTCCGCACCATCTACGGCGACAACGAGAGGTACGAAAAAACCTACTGGTCGGAATTCAAGGATATGTATTTCACCGGAGACGGCGCCCGCAAGGACGAAGACGGTTACATCTGGATCATGGGCCGCGTCGACGACGTCGTCAACGTTTCCGGCCACCGCCTCGGCACCAGCGAGGTCGAAAGCGCGCTCGTTTCCTACGAAGCCGTCGCTGAAGCCGCGGTCGTCAGCCGTCCGGACGAGCTCAAGGGCAACGCACTTGTCGCTTTCGTCACGCTCAAGGACGAGTATGTCGGCGACATGAACCTCCGCGAAGCCCTTCGCAACCACGTTGCCAAGGAGATCGGCCCGATCGCCAAACCGGACGAAATCAGATGGGCGAAAGGCCTTCCGAAAACCCGCAGCGGTAAAATCATGCGACGTCTGCTCCGTGAGCTGGCCACCAGCAACGAAGTCAAGGGCGATGTGACAACCCTCGAGGATTTCGGCGTACTGGAAAACCTCCGCGACCAGGAAGACGATTGATTCCTGATTTGCAGAAATAGCCATCTTCTTCAGCAAAGCGCAGTTCACCCTGCGCTTTGCTGTTTTACAGGTTTTCGTTTTTCTGCCTTATCCTTTTTTCTGCGAAAGAATTTCTGTGAAACGTCGTCCTACCAGGTGAAAAGAATTCCGGAACAGGTCCGGTACAAAGCAGTAACGAACGACGAATACAAACGGAAATGAACAAGACGACACTGAGATCATGGGCTACCCCGCTGGCAATCGCATCATTCATCATCCTCGGAGTAACAGGCATCCTGATGTTCTTCAAAATCGAATCAGGGCTTGTAAAACCAATCCATGAATGGCTGAGCTGGGCCCTTGTTGCCGGCGTTATCCTCCATACCATCGCCAACTGGAAAGCCTTCACCGGCTACTTTTCAAAAAAACCCGCCATCGCGATTATCGGTGTTGGTCTTCTTGTGACACTTTTCTCCGTATTTGCTCCTGCAGGACAGGAACAGAACCCCCGCATGAAGATGATGAAAGCCCTTATGTCCTCGAAACTCGACACCATCGCAGAGGTTGCCGGAAGCAACGGCACGGATATAACCGCAAAACTGCAGCAGAAAGGCATGACGAATGTCAACGGGAACATGACGATCCGACAGATAGCGAGTGCAAACAGCAAAAACGAGATGGCAGTGATTGCCGTCATATTTGAATGACACCTATGAAAATATCAGCGATTGTCGCGGTGCTGCTCTGCAGCGCCATTGCCCTGGGAAAAGGAATCGGCAACTCCCTCCAGGGAACGCAGGATGAGAGTGCGCCCAAGATCTTTACAGCCTCTGCCACAGCATCGGACCTGAGCGCAAATACATCGATCGGTTATATCCTCTCGACGGTTTCCGCCGATTTCGCTCTTCCAGGCCGTCCGATAGCAGCCTGAAGTCCGGCACGCATCCGGTTTCGGCAAGACGACGGGTTACATGAACTGAAGGTGGAAAAAGGCTCAGTTCAGTCGCCAGATCGTAAAGTTGAGAAAAGAAGCGAAACTTACCCAGAGGATGTACGGAAGCAGCAGATACCCTGCAGCCTGACTGATTTTCCTGAAACTGAGGATTGTCAGCAGAATGGCGGTCCACAGGGTGATGATGACCAGCAAAGCCGCACCGGGGGAATGCAGTCCGAAAAACACCGCCGACCATGAGAGGTTCAGCAGGAGCTGAACGCCAAACAGGATATAGGCGGATTTCTTCTCCCCTTGCTTTTCGGAAACAAGATAGAGTGCCGTACCCATCAGGAGGAACAACAGGGTCCATGCCGGAGGAAAAAGCCAGTCGGGCGGATTCCATGCCGGTTTCTGCAGAAAATGGTAGTACCACTCGGACCCCGGTAAAGGAGTGAACGTGCTCCCCGCGAAAGCAACGCCAAAACAGATCCCGATACACACCAGAAGCTTCGGATAATTGATTTTCATGTTTTTCCTGCGTTTGGTTACATCCTCTTATGGGGTTTGGAACTCAGGACTCAGGACTCAGCACTCAGCACTCAGCACTCAGCACTCAGCACTCAGCACTCAGCACTGAAACATCCCACCTACCACATACCACCTAACACCCAGATCCCACTTTCCAAATCCCATTACCCATTCCCCATTCCCCGCTTAGTCCTCAGCGCTCAGAGTCCCCACCCCATTACCCATTTCCTATCCCCACTTTCCACTTTCTAAACATGCAGAACCCGCCGCATCCTCCGATAATTCCCCGTTACCGGTAAAATGTTATATTGACGGGCGATTACTTAAATCCATTGCCAGAACGATCATGCTTACAATCGGCGACGAACTGCAAGCCGCTATCGATGCAGCCGGAGCTGCAGGCGCGATCATGCTTGAAAAATTCGGAGAACTGAACCAGAACGAAATCAGGGCAAAGGAGTTCAAGGATTTCGTGACCGGCGTAGACAAAGCTTCCGAAGCGGCCATTGCCGGAATCATCGCGGAAAGATTTCCGCAGGACAGCATGCTTTGTGAAGAAGGAACCGTCGTTCAGGGATCGTCCGGAAGAAGATGGATCGTCGATCCACTTGACGGCACGCTGAACTTCATCCACTCCTTCCCGGTCTTTTCCGTCAGCATCGCACTCCAGGGGGAAAACGGCGACCTCCTCGCCGGAGTAGTCTATCAGCCGCTCCTCAAGGAGCTGTTTACGGCTGAAAAAGGCAACGGCGCATACCTTAACGGGAAGAAAATCACGGTCTCCGACCGCCATGACAGGGAAAGTTTTCTCATCGGGACAGGTCTGCCGTTCAGGGAGTATCATTACCTCGATGCCTATCTCGGCATGCTCAGGGAGGTCATCCGTGATTCAGCAGGGATCCGCCGTGCAGGTTCGGCAGCCCTCGACCTTGCCTATACCGCCTGTGGAAGGTTCGACGGTTTCTGGGAATACAGGCTTTTTCCCTGGGATTTCGCTGCCGGGGTGCTCCTGATAAGGGAAGCCGGAGGTACCGTAACCGATTTCAGGGGGCAGAGCGATGTATTCGGGCAGCAAAGTATTATCGCCGGAAACGGTACAACCCACCCGCTCCTTCTCGATATGGCGTCAAGGCATTTCAGCTGATCCGTCCGGAGTGTCGGTCAAATTGAAATAACAGCTTTTTCAACCGTTTTTACCAGTAATTTGAACAGCTAATCATTCTTTGTTATCTTGAACGATTTTTAATCGAAATACTGTATTCATTTCCGGCACGGAACGTCCGGGCAGGAACAACGATCACATTATGCTCATTCTTCAGCGCACCCTCAAAAATGATGTATCGCTCCGGGGAAAAGGACTCCATACCGGGCAAGAATGCACCATCACTTTCAAGCCTGCCCCTACAAACTACGGCTACCGATTTGTCCGGACCGACATCGAAAACAGCCCTGAAATTCCCGCGCTGATAGAAAACGTCGTCGATGTCCTGAGGGGTACGACGATCGCTGTAAACGATGTCAAAGTCCATACCACCGAACATGTGCTCGCCGCACTTTACGGGCTTGAAATCGACAACTGCCGCATCGAGCTCAGCGGTCCCGAGCCACCGGTCATGGATGGCAGCGCCCAGCCTTTTACAGAAGCCCTGCTGACCGCAGGTTTCAGGGAACAGGACGAGCCGAAAAACTGGCTGGTGATCGATGAAACCATTGAATACCACGATGCCGTGAATGCAGTCGATATCGTTGCCCTGCCTCTCGACAACTTCAGGGTGACCGTCATGGTCGACTACAAGAACCCTGCCCTCGGTTCCCAGCATTCAGGTCTCTTCGACCTTCAGAACGATTTTCTCAAGGAATTTTCACCCGCCAGAACATTCTGCTTCCTGAGCGAAGTCGAGCACCTCGCCAATCAGGGGATCATCAAGGGAGGCGACCTGGAAAATGCTGTCGTCATCATTGATAAACCCCTCAAAGAAAACGAAATCCAGGAGCTTTGCGAAAAACTCGGCGTTGAAAGCGAAAATCTCACGCTTGGCCAGAACGGCATTCTCAACAACAGGAAACTCAGGTTCAAGAACGAACCTGCCCGGCATAAGCTTCTCGATCTCCTCGGCGACCTCGCCCTCCTTGGAATGCCGGTAAAAGCTATGGTCCTTGCTGCAAGACCCGGCCATGCATCCAATGTGGAATTTGTCAAGAGACTGAAAAAATACGCCGACCGCAACAAACTCGCAAGGCAGTACCAGCACGAAAAGAAGGCCGGCGTGATCTTCGATATCAATGCGATCCAGAATATCCTTCCACACCGTTACCCTTTTCTTCTGATCGATAAAATCGTCGATTTCAAGCTCGATGAAAAAATCGTTTCGATCAAGAACGTTACCATGAACGAACCGTTCTTCCAGGGACACTTCCCCGGAAATCCCATTATGCCCGGGGTGCTTATCCTTGAAGCGATGGCGCAGACCGGCGGGATCATGATGCTGAACGGTAACGACAATATCAAGGACAGCGTCGTGCTTTTCATGGGTATCGACAAGGCTCGCTTCCGCAAGCCTGTTCTTCCCGGCGATACGCTGGTGATCGAAGCAACGATGACCAACAAACGCAGAAGCGTCTGTCAGTTCGACGGCCGGGCATATGTCAGGGGCGAACTGGTCTGCGAAGCATCCCTCATGGCGACCGTGGTCCCGAAAAACAGCTGATCGCGTGCCTGACGACTGCGCCCGTCCCGTTCCGAAAAATACACGGTAAAGAGACAGGCGCAGCCTGCCTTTCCACAAGTTATCAACATTTTCCGTCAAAGACAATAAAGCGCGTTAACACCGACAACTCATTATATGGCATATCGTTAACGTATCGCTTACGAATCCGGCCAGGAAGAACTGCCAAGTTATCAATATCCTGATGGGGATAACCGGGGGTATCCGTTTGAAATGAAAGCAGATAGGATTTCAGAAGAAAAAAACGCGATAAATAGCGTAAAGAAACTTGTCAGGCTTTGTACTCCACTCCGTTGTGGATCTTCCAGAAACGCACGCAATAGAGCAGGAAAGAATAGAACAGGGTGATGGCGGAGAGGTAGAGGAAAAACTCCTTGACGGGATAGCGGGTAAAGATCGGGAGAGGCCAGACCATGGAAATGAACATCATGGAAACAAACCCTACAGCCCATTTTCCGGGCCAGAGCGAAGTGGTTACGACCGAATGCTTCACCCGGACATATGCCGCACCGGCAAAAATCAGCACATCGCGGACAACGGCAAAAATAACGAACCAGAGCGGCAACTGACCGATCCAGAAAAAATAAATCGCTACACTTGCAAGACAGAGCTTGTCGGCAAGCGGATCGAGAATTTTCCCCATCTCGGAGACATCGTTGGTCCACCTTGCGGCGCGACCGTCGAACCAGTCGCTCAGCACCGCCACAATCATGATGACGATAGCTATGGTCAGGCGCCCTGTATGGAAATAATAGAGAAACCAGGGTATCAGCAGGATCCTCAGGAAACTGAGTAAATTCGGCAGATTGAATATACGGCCTTCCACGTCTCTAAGGTTAATGATTGTGTCGGAATAAATTCTGCAGCGTTCTTGTCTTCTCCGGCGATCGGTCGAAGCTAACGGATGACCATGTGGGGCGACTCCCTGACAAACTGCGACCAGCCGCTGTTTCCCGATCTGGACTTCCTGCCCGTCCCGGGCGGAGCCGGGTCCGCGGCCCTCGAAAGGTCGCAGAGGGCGATGCCGAGGGCATCGGTTATATCGTAAGGTTCAGGTGCTGTTTCAAAGCCCAGCATTTTCGTCACCATGAATGCCACCTGCTCCTTTGATGCGGCTCCTTTCCCGGTCATGGCAAGTTTTACCTGCCGGGGCGTATATTCGTGCAACTCGAGACCGCTGTTCATGGCAAGTGCGATAACCGCACCCCTGACCTGACCAAGCTTCAGGGCCGACTGGGCATTCCTGCTGAGGAAAGCCGTCTCGAGCGCCGCCCGTTCAGGCCTGTAGGTCCTGATAATTTTTTCCAGTTCCTGATAGATCTTTCCGATCCGGTCGGCATGGCTCAGCATCGATTGAAGCCTCACGACGCCACACGCAAGCGCGGTTACCTTTCCCCCGCAGCATTTCAGGACACCGTAACCGGTATTCAGGCTTCCGGGATCGACCCCGAGAACTACCATACAGAGCTAATCGTTTAAGCTGTTCATCGCGCTCTCGCTGATGTCCATATTGCTGTACACAGCCTGGACATCGTCATTGCTCTCGAGCGCATCGATCAGTTTGATGACTTTACGGGCATCTTCGGCTTCAAGTTCGATATAGTTTTCCGGTATGAAATCGATCCGGGCGTTTTCGTAGGCGATACCCGAAGTTTCAAGCGTTTTTTTCACGCTCTCGAGGTCCTTGACATCGCATATCACGGTGTAATAGTTTTCGTCGTCGGTATCGAGGTCCTCGAGCCCGGCATCCAGAAGAAGCTCCATAAGCTGTTCTTCACCTGCGGCACTCTTCGGGACATCGACGCTTCCCTTGCGCTGGAACATCCAGCCGACACTGCCGCTTTCGCCAAGAGTACCGTTGTTGCGGCTCATGATGTGGCGCATATCGGCCACCGTCCTGTTGCGGTTGTCTGTGGCGGTTTCGACGATCAGAGCGATACCCGCAGGCCCGTAGCCTTCATAGGTGATCTCGTCGTAACTCACGCCTTCCAGCTCGCCGGTGCCTTTCTTGATCGCCCGCTGGATGTTGTCCATGGGCATGGAATTGGACCGCGCCGTATCGATGGCAAGGCGAAGCCGGGGGTTGCCGGTGGGATCACCACCACCCATTTTTGCCGCTATCGTGATTTCCTTGACCAGTTTCGTGAAGAGATTGCCCCTTTTCTGGTCGGTTGCCGCCTTTTTCCTTTTAATGGTTGCCCATTTACTGTGTCCTGACATGATGAAAAAACCGCTTATTTAGGAGATGTACGGGATGCCCGTCTATGATAATAGATTTATTTTCTTTAAATAAAATCAAATCTGTCAGGTTAAGTTACTAACAAGATAAAATAATGACAAACGTGTTGGCCGCCTACCAGGGGGAACCCGGAGCATACAGCGAAATAGCCGCTCTCCGGATCGGAGAACCGAAACCCTTCGGGTCTTTCGAAGAAGTTTTCGCTGCAGTTGAAAGCAGACAGGCTGATTATGCGGTCATCCCCATCGAAAACTCGCTGGGGGGGAGCATCCACCAGAACTACGACCTGCTGCTCCAGCACCCGGTATCTATTGTTGCGGAGACCTTCGTCAAAGTCGAGCACTGCCTGCTCGGCATTCAGGGAGCAACGGCTGAAAAAGCCGAAAAGGTGCTGTCGCACCCGCAAGCCCTCTCACAGTGCCGGAATTTTTTTGCGACCCACAGGTGGCTCAGGGCAGAAGCCGCATACGATACCGCCGGCAGCGCCAAAATGATCGCGGCCGCCAACGAAGCCCGTCACCTGGCTATCGCATCGAAACGTGCAGCGGAGCTTTACGGCCTGGAAATCCTGCAGGAAAACCTGGCCGACGAAGAGTGGAACATCACCAGGTTCTTCTGCATCACCCACGACGTGCCCCCCGCAGCTCCCCCGCTGCAGGCCGGGCTCGACACGTCGCGTTACAAGACCTCGATGGTGTTCACGCTGCCGAACATACCGGGCTCGCTGTTCAAGGCACTCGCCACGCTTGCCATGCGCGACATCGACCTCACGAAAATCGAATCGAGGCCGTTCAGGAAAAAAGCGTTCGAATACCTTTTCTACGTAGACTTCATCGGGCACAGGGACGACACCAACATCAGCAACGCGCTTGGACACCTGAGGGAATTCGCAACCATGGTCAAAGTACTCGGAAGCTACGGAGTGATCGGGGAATGAACGAGAACCAGCTCGCCTTTTTCATGGACGCACACGATGAAGCGCCTGCCGAACGCCTTCAAACGCCGCTGGCAAAACCGGACCTCTTCCTGCTCGACGGCATGGCGCTCGTCTACAGGGCGTTTTTCGCCCTGCAGCGGGCAGGCATGAAAAACAGGGAGGGAATGCCGACCGGCGCTGTCTTCGGCTTTGCCAGCGCGCTGCTGAAAATCCTCGAAACCTACAAACCGCACTATCTCGCCTGCGCGTTCGACAGCCGTGAAAAAACCTTCCGGCACGAGCTTTACAAGGAGTACAAGGCAAACCGGCCTGCACCTCCGGAAGATCTCATCTGCCAGCTCGAAGCGGTCTTCGAACTGCTCGATGCCTTCGATATCCCGCTCATCAAATATCCCGGCTTCGAAGCGGACGACCTGATCGGAACTGCCGCGCGCAAATACGAAGAACAGTGTACGGTCTACATCGTCACCCCGGACAAGGACCTTTCGCAGCTGGTCCACGACGGAACGAAAATCCTCAAACCGGGCAGGAACCAGAACGAGCTCGACCTCGTCGGAAGGAAGGAAATCGAGGAGCAGTACGGAGTAGGTCCCGATCTGTTTACGGACCTCCTCACGCTCTGCGGCGATACTTCGGACAACATAACGGGAGCGAAAGGGATCGGGCCGAAAACAGCTTCGGCCCTGCTCGGAAAATACGGGACCCTCGACAACATCTACCGGCACCTCGGTGACATGACGCCGAAAGTCAGGCAAAGCCTCACCGATTTCCAGCCGAACCTTGAACTTGTCAGGAAACTGGTGACTATCCGTACGGACATCGATATCGACCTGCCGCTGCAAAAACTCGCCTGCGGGAACCCCGACAGCCGGAAACTGATGCCGCTCCTCGAAAAGCTCGAACTGAGAAACATAGCTTCGAGGGTACAGGCCCTCTACCCCGGCTTCATGAAACGGGACCCTGAAGGAACACCGGCATCTGCAGAAGTGCCGCAGCCGGAAAATTCCCCTGCCGGAACGCCGCCGAAGGAACATATGCCGGTCGATTACACCCTTCTCAGCACTGCAGACGAACTGGAACGTTTCATCGCCTCCATCGATGGGGCTGGACACATCGCGGTCGATACCGAAACCACCAGCCTCGATACCTTCCAGGCAGAGCTCGCAGGCATTTCGATTTCCGCCGAAGCCGGAAAGGCCGGGTTCGCCTACTTTGGCCCGGGGGCCCTCGACCTGCAGGGCACGCTTGAACGCCTCAGGCCGCTTCTGGAAAACCCGTCGCTCCCGAAAAGCGGGCAGAACCTTAAATACGACATCCTCGTCCTGAAAAAATACGGCATCGAGCTCGCTCCCGTCGGGTTCGACTCCATGCTTGCAAGCTATGTGCTGGACCCTGAGGAACGGCACAACCTCGACGATCTCGCAGCCCTGCATCTCGGATACCAGACGACGACCTACGATGAACTGGTCGGGACCGGAAAGCAGAAGCTCCATATTTTCGAGGTCGAACCGCTCAAGCTGCGCGACTATGCCTGCCAGGACGCCGATATCGCACTCAGGCTCGAAGAGGTTTTCCGCAGCAAGCTCGAGAGCGAAAAAGAGTTGCTCTGGCTCTGCGAAAACATCGAGTTCCCGCTCGTTTCCGTCCTGGCCGGCATGGAGTACGAAGGGGTCTCGATCGACACGGAGCACCTCAAAAAAACATCGGTGACCGTCGGCAGTCAGCTCGACCTGCTGAAAGAAAAGATTTACGGGTCCGCAGGAACGGTTTTCAACATCGACTCTCCCAAACAGCTCGCGCACATTCTCTTCGAAGTCCTGGGGCTCCCTGCGAAAAAAGCCACCAAAACCGGTTACTCAACCAATGTCGAAGTGCTCGAGGAACTGGCCCCTTTGCATCCCGTCGCAAGTGACCTGCTCGAATACAGAAGCCTGCAGAAGCTCAAGAACACCTATTTCGACGCATTGCCCCAGATGATCAATCCGGCCACGGGCAAGGTGCACACCTCCTTCAACCAGCATATCACCGCAACAGGCAGGTTGTCGTCCTCAAACCCCAACCTGCAGAACATTCCCATCCGCACCGCGCTCGGCAAGGAGATCCGCAGGGCTTTCATTCCCTCACATCCCGACAAATTCCTGCTTTCGGCTGATTATTCACAGATAGAGCTCAGGATAGCGGCTGAAATCTCCGGAGACCTCAAGCTTATCGAAGCCTTCCGGAACCGTGAGGACATCCATGCCGCCACGGCCAAGGTTATTTTCGGCACCGGCGAAGTCACCCCGGATATGCGCCGCAAAGCCAAGGAAGTAAATTTCGGCGTGCTTTACGGCATCATGCCTTTCGGCCTTTCGAAAAGGCTCAACATTCCCCGTGCCGAAGCATCGGCAATCATTGAGACTTACAAATCGAAATACCCCGGACTGTTTCAGGCACTGCACGATATCGTGGAAAACGGCAGAAAGTCGGGGTATGTGAAAACCCTTCTCGGCAGGCGACGGTATCTGCCGGACCTCAACAGCCGGAACGCGAACATCCGGAGTGCCGCAGAAAGGGCCGCGATGAACACCCCGATACAGGGCACCGCGGCGGATATCATCAAGTGTGCGATGAACCTCTGCAGCGAAAGATTGAAAGCTGCAGGCATGAAATCTTCCATGCTCCTGCAGGTACATGACGAACTGCTGTTCGAAACGGACGACAGGGAGAAGGATATGCTCGACAACCTGGTGAAGGAAGCGATGATCGATGCAGCAGAGCGGTGCGGGCTGAAAAACGTCCCTGTGGAAGTGGACACGGGCACAGGAAAAAACTGGCTGGAAGCCCACTAATCGCTCACTTATAAGAAAAAGTTTTTTATATTTTCGCTATTGATGGTTTATTACGCTCTGTCACGATTAACAAACCCGTGTAACGTAAACATATCTGCAATGATCCGATCCACAAACCCCTCCCGTCATAGCGGAAATTCACATCATATCCGTTTTTCCCTTGGTTTTGCAGGACCGTTTTTTTTCATGCTCTCCCTGCTGTTCCATCCCGGAACCGCAACTGCCGCAGATAAGGACAATACCCCGAAAAAAACCGCCGAAGGCCTCCTGACGACAACCGAGGAGATGATCGAAAACCTGATCATCCAGATTGACAGCCAGAACGCAAATACACCGGAGCGCCCCGAACTTGCCGACATATCCAACCCGGCCCCGCTCTCTGAAAGCATTCCAAACATAAGGCCCCTTGACGGACCGATCACCAGCGAATTCGGCATGAGGGTGCATCCAATCCGCAGAGCAACGATTTTCCATGCAGGCGTCGATATTTCAGCGAATCCGGGCACGAAGGTACTGGCCACCGGTGACGGCGTCGTCGCATTCGCCGGCTGGGACGGCGGTTACGGGCAAAAAATCGCAATCGTCCACGGTTACGGGTTCAAAACGGTTTACGGCCATCTCTCCAAACCTCTTGTCCGTGAAGGACAGCACGTCCACCGCGGCGACATCATCGCCCTTTCCGGCAACACCGGCATGTCGACCGGCCCTCACCTCCATTACGAAGTGCTGAAAAACGGCATGAACGTCAATCCCGTCGCCTATTTCGATGGTGCGCTCGAGAAACTGACGACCCGTAAAAACGTACCAGATCACACCGACAACAACTCTTAACCGATATAAAACCGCAGTATGTACTGGAATTTAGATCTCGCCCGTTATATTGCCGATGCTCCATGGCCGGTCACCAAGGATGAACTGATCAATTATGCGAACCGCACCGGTGCGCCTCAGCAGGTAATCGACAACCTCAACGACCTGCCCGAAAGTGACGAACTGTATGAAAGCATCGAGGAAATCTGGCCTGACTACCCCACCGATGAAGATTTCATCTATGGTGATGAAGAACTGTTAACCTAGCTGATCGGCTGCCCCTTATGTTTTTTTTTTCAAAAAAATCCGCCTTCCAGGGGTAGAAGTTTCCCTTTTTTCCACATTTCTCCTCATTGTTCTGTTCTGCGGGTGCCTGACAGCTTCAGCAGAACAGGAAACAAAGACCGGCACCCCATTCGTCAGCTCCATCAGTTTCAAGGGCAATAAAGCCATAAAGGATGACGAGCTCCGCCAGATCATAAACACATCGGAAGCGAACTCGTTCCTTGGCCTCGGACTGTTCGGATCGGCACCAAGGCCGTTCAGCCAGGAAATTTTCGAGAAAGACGTCGCCCTCATAAAAAAACTCTATTCCTTCAAGGGATATTTCTCCGCCCGGATCGACACCACGGTCGTCAGGGAAAACGACGGGAAAAAAGTAAGCATCAAACTGACCATCCATGAAAACAAACCGTCGAGAATAGATTCCCTCCGCTACGAAGGTATCGAACAGCTCTCCGGGGAGGTCCGGAAAAACTACCTGAAAAACAAAAAACTGAAGGTGAGGGATATTTTCTCTGTCGAGCACCTCATCGAAGAACGCGACAGGACCGTATCCTTTTTCAGGGATAACGGCTATCTGTTCTTTCAGCAGGACAGCATCCGCATCAAGGTGGATACGTCCGCCACCAATGCCGGGATCCTTTTCAGGGTCCACCTTCCGGGGCAGGTCAGGTACGGACCGGCCAACGTTATTGTACACAATCCCGTTAAAAACGATAAAAAGGATATCGTAAAAACATTTTCACGGGATAACATCGAAGGAAAAATTTTCGGTCGGGAAAAAATTTCCCCGAAGCTCATCACATCCTCGATGAAGTACAAGCCCGGAAACCTCACCAGCCAGAGCCTCGAACGCCGTACCGTCGAAAACCTCGGTGGTACGGGCATTTTTTCTTCGATTTACGTCAATCCGGACTCGGTAAAGGCAGGCGAACTGTACACGACCCTTCATCTCGAACCAGCCCCGAAACACCAGTTCGAACCGAAACTGCTTCTCGACAACCGATACGGGGCCCTGTTTTACGGCGGCTCCCTCGCGTATGAGAACAAAAACCTGTTCGGTGCCGCCGAGCAGCTTCATACATCCATCGAGTACGGACGGCAGGCTGGTTACAGCGACCAGGTCCTCGGCAGCCTTACCCCGGACCAGTACGAAAAGATCATCCCCTATGAATTCAGGCTGAAAAGCAGCCTGCTCTTCCCGGTCCTGAAAAATCCGGAAAATTTCTATCTGGCCACCGCTGAATTTGCGAGAACCAGGCAGCCGATCCTGCTGTCAAGCCGAAATGCCCTGCTCAGGGGCACATACAGCGCAAAACTGACAAACTCGTCGAGGTTGAATTTCGACTTTTTCGAAGTCGAGTTCATCAAACAGGACTCGCTCAGGGGATTCAGGCAACTCTTCAAAACAGAGCTCGCCCGCAACATCGGCATCGATCCCGATAATACACCGAGGGTCCAGGCCGCAATCGACAGCTTGCTGCAGACCCGTATCGACCAGACCTTCCGACTGAGGTACAATTATTCGAACAGGCAGAAGGTGGCCCCGGAAAAAACCATCCTCAACTTCGACCTCCTGCTCGAACATGCAGGCCTTCTACCCTGGCTCATCGACATCTATGCGGATAAAAAATCCTACTCGGGCTTTACGGACAGCGACCCCCAGATTTTCGGAACAGCCTATTCGCAGTATATGAAAATCGAGACCGGAATAAGCCTTGCCAAAAACCTGACGCCGGACAACCAGGTAGCCGGACGGCTTCTCGCAGGGTATATGCTCCCATGGGGAAAAGCGCAATCCACACCCGAAGAGCGGCGATTCTATGCGGGAGGCTCCAACAGCATGCGCGGATGGCTCTACAATACGCTCGGTCCCGGCAGCAGCACCAGCGAAGCCGCCTCGAATTTCGGCGCCGACATCAAGCTCGAAATGAACCTCGAATACCGGATGAAGCTTTTCAAGCTCTTCGGACAGCCTTCCGGCATAACCTTCTTCACCGATGCCGGCAATATCTGGGACAGAAGCGGCCCTTACGGCTTCAGCCTGAACTCCCTTGTCAATGATTTCGCATGGGACGTTGGCGTGGGGTTGCGGCTCGGCTCACCGGTCGGACCGTTCAGGTTCGATTTCGCATGGAAAGTGCATGATCCGACCGAAACGGACCCGTGGGTGATCAATCGCTGGAAACCGGGCAACTTCACCTTCAGTTTTGGAATTGGCGAAGCTTTTTGATTATTTATTGCCTTCAGTATAAGCCCGCGCCCGGCGGGCACGCTGTGCGGTAAATCAATCAAATCCAATTACGTACCACCATGCAGGCATCATCAACGCTTATCGCCCCGTCGATCCTTTCGGCCGATTTCACCCGTCTTGCATCATCGATCGAGATTGCCGAAAAGGCAGGCGCTGACTGGATGCATTGCGACGTCATGGACGGAGCCTTCGTACCGAACATCTCCTTCGGGCCGTTCATCGTCCAGGCGATCGCATCGTGCACGAAAATGGTCATCGACACCCATCTGATGATTGCCGATCCCGACCGTTACATCGAGGATTTCGTCAAAGCCGGGTCGCACCAGATCACGGTGCACCAGGAAGCCTGCACGCACCTGCACCGGACGGTCCAGTTCATCAGAAGTTTCGGGGTGAAAGCCGGAGTATCCATCAACCCCGCCACCCCGGTTTCGGCACTCGAAGCGATCCTGCCGGACCTCGACCTTGTCCTCGTCATGTCGGTCAACCCCGGTTTCGGCGGTCAGAAGTTCATCCCGTCAGCAATAGACAAAATCCGCCAGCTCCACAGCATGCGCCTGCAGATAAACCCATCCATGGTCATCGCGGTTGACGGCGGCGTGACGGAGGAGAACGCCCAGTCCGTCGTTTCCGCGGGCGCAGATGCACTGATCGCTGGAACGGCGTTCTTCAAGGCCGCCGATCCTGCAGCGACAGCAGCAAGGATAAAAGCTCTTACCAGGTAATTTCCCGAAGTTCGGGACTCGTGTGAAGGCCTTCGCCGATCAGGACCGCGTCAAATGACGCTTCCCGCAGACGGGCGATATCGGCGGCGGACTTCATGCCGCTTTCCGATACGGCTACGATGCCGGAAGGAATGAAAGGCCGGAGGTTCAGGGAGGTTTCGAGCCTGACGGTAAAATCCCGCAGGTCGCGGTTGTTCACGCCGACAATACCGGCACCGCATTCAAGGGCGGTATCGAGCTCCTCGCGGTCGTGCACCTCGACAAGCGCATGGAGGCCAATTCCCCGGGCTGTCTGCAGGTAATCAGCAAGCCGGGGTTTATCAAGCGCGGCAACGATGAGCAGGATGGCATCGGCACCGATAAGGCGCGAATGGAAAATCTGTGATTCGTCGACAATGAAATCCTTGCGGAGTATCGGCAGCGGGTATGTATTCCACACCATCATGAGGTAATCGTCGGAGCCCTGGAAAAACATGCGGTCGGTAAGCACCGAAAAGGCTGCCGCCCCAAGCTCCATATAGCGGCCGGCAATCGCCACCGGATCGAAATCCTCGACGATGACCCCGCGCGACGGGGATGCTTTTTTCACTTCGGCGATGAGCCGAATCGATCCGTTTCCACCGGTGATCGCCCCTTTGAAATCCCTCGCGGGCCCGAGCGAGCCGCGGAGTTCTTCGTAACGCCGGAAAGGATTCTCCTTTTTCAGCTCCTGGACTTCACGCTGTTTTTCTTCGAGTATCCGGGTGAGATAGGTCATACCGTCCTTTCCGCGCCCGCGAGCTCCCTCAGCTCGTTTTCGTATTCGACGATCAGCCTGATATTGTCGAGAAACCAGGGATCGATGCGCGTCGATTGGTAGACCTCATCGACGGTCGCGCCGGCCTGAAAAGCGTACCGGAGGTAGAACATCCTGTCCGCTTTCGGGATCTTGATCTTTTCGAGGATGTCCTCCTTTGCGAATTTCTTCTGCTGCGGGGTCATGTCGAGCACGTTGATGATATCCTTGCCGTCGCAGCCGAGCCCGGCACGGCCTATTTCGAGGGCGCGCAGGGATTTCTGCAGCGCTTCGCGGAAGTTCCTGCCGAAAGCCATCACTTCGCCGACCGACTTCATCTGCACGCCGAGCTTCGCGTCGACGTTCTTGAATTTCTCGAAATCCCAGCGAGGAACCTTCACGACGCAGTAGTCGATAGCCGGTTCGAAGCTTGCCGGGGTGCTTTTGGTAATGTCGTTGAGGATTTCGTCCAGCCTGTAACCGACGGCGAGCTTCGCGGCAACCTTGGCGATCGGGAAGCCGGTTGCCTTCGATGCGAGCGCAGAACTGCGAGAAACGCGCGGGTTCATTTCGATGACAACGATCCGGCCGTTTTCCGGGTTGATGGCGAACTGGATGTTGCTGCCGCCGGTTTCAACGCCGATCTCGCGGATAATCCTGATGGAAGCGTCCCTGAGCTCCTGGTACTGGCGGTCCGTCAGGGTCTGCGCCGGTGCGACGGTAATACTGTCGCCGGTGTGCACGCCCATCGGATCGACGTTCTCGATGGAGCAGACGATGATCACGTTGTCCGCAAGGTCGCGGATAACTTCGAGCTCGAACTCCTTCCAGCCGATCAGGCACTCCTCGACAAGCACTTCGCTGATAGGGCTTTCGGCAAGGCCCCTTCGGACCGCTTCGTAATAATCGGCCTTTGTTTCGGCGAAACCGCCGCCCGTGCCGCCGAGCGTGAACGATGGACGGATAACGATCGGAAGCCCGATTTCCTCGAGGGCGTCCCTCGCTTCCTTCTCGTTGCGGACGAAAAAGCCCTTGGCCATTTCGAGGCCGATCTTTTTCATGGCGTCGCTGAAGAACTCGCGATTCTCGGCTTTCCTGATTGCGCGGAGCTTCGCTCCGATAAGTTCGACGCCGTTGCGTTCGAGAACACCCGATTCCGCGAGGCTCACGGCCGTGTTCAGCGCCGTCTGTCCGCCCATGGTCGGCAGCAGCGCGTCCGGCTTCTCCTTTTCTATGATTTTCTGGACATATGCCGGCGTGATCGGCTCGATATAGGTGGCGTCGGCCAGCTCTATATCGGTCATGATGGTTGCCGGATTGCTGTTCACCAGCACGACGCGGTACCCGTCCTCCTTGAGGGCGCGGCACGCCTGCGTACCGGAATAATCAAATTCACAGGCCTGTCCGATGACGATCGGTCCAGCCCCAATCACTAATATCGACTTGATATCTTCCCGCTTTGGCACGTTGTTTCCCGGGTTTAATACGTTATAGGCTTTATCGTTCCGTAATGTACAAAATATTCATCGAGTTTCCCCGTTTCAACGGCATTACTCAATAACCTTGATGGAGTCCTGATGAAACCCGCCGGACTCGCGCATGAGCCAGGCCGTCACCTCTTTCGGTTGGGAATTCATGAGCGATATGATCACCATGGAATGGCCTGACCGTGCAAAATCCACGTCATGCAGGGAAGGCACCGCGGGGGAATTGATGTGCGAATGGTAGGAGCCCACGATAACGTAGCCCATCCGCTCGGCTTCCCTCTCGACATCGAGGAATTCCTGGTAGGAAATCTCGAACCCGTGCTCCCGGCCGTAATAGAGGCAGTTCCTGCAGGGCGCCACTTCGTAGACAATATTCTCGATATTGCCCCTGTGATCGACATTGCGGATGCCGGCAAGAAGGCCGCAGCATTCGTACGGCAGTTCCTGGAAAGCCTTTTCCTGTATGATTTCGAAAGAGCGCCGGAATAACTTCATTGAGCAGTGACAAGCAATAAATTACAGGGCTTTTGCACCGATGTCCTTGCGGCAGTAAGCCCCCTCGAAACTTATTTTCCCTACAGCCCGGTAAGCCCGGTCAATACTCTCCCTGAGGGTATCGCCAAGCGCGGTAACCGAAAACACCCGGCCTCCGGCCGTAACGAGCCTCTCATCCTGAAGTGAGGTCCCGGCATGGAAGACCATGCACTCCGGCATCGAAGCGACAGCTTCATCGATCGATATCTCCTTGCCGTTCTCGTAATGGTCCGGATAACCACCGGAAGAGATCACTACGGTGGAAGCCGATTTGCCAGCGTGCATCTCGAACGGCGTGCCCGCAAGCGAACCGTCGAAACAGGCTGAGAGAGCCGAAACGAAATCGCTCTTCAGGAGCGGAAGCACCACCTGCGTTTCCGGGTCCCCGAGGCGGGCATTGTATTCGACCACGGATGGCTCTCCCTTGTCTATCATGAGCCCGACATAGAGAAAACCCGTGTAGTGGTTGCCCTCTTCGGCCATGCCGTGAAGGGTCGGCCCGATAATCCTTTCCTCGACTTTCTTCATGACCTCCGGCGTGACCAGGGGGGCCGGGGCATAGGCGCCCATGCCGCCGGTATTCTTGCCGGTATCGCCGTCGCCTATCCGCTTGTGGTCCTGGGCCGGGAGGAAAAGCCGGTAAGAGGTGCCGTCCGTGAGCAGAAAGACGCTCGCCTCCTCGCCATGCAGAAACTCCTCGATGATGACCTCGTCCGCCGCAGCGCCGAAGATGCGCTCTTCGAAAAGATCGCTGGTTGCTGCATGCGCCTCTTCGGCATTCATCGCGATGAAAACGCCCTTGCCTGCGCAGAGGCCGCTCGCTTTGATCACCAGGGGAAAGGTTCCGGTCGATGCCGCTTTTTCGATGTAGGCATCGGCGGCCGATATATCGGTGAAATGGTGGTATGCCGCCGTGGGAATGCCGTTGCGCTGCATGAACTCCTTCGCGAACGCCTTGCTCGACTCGAGGCGGGCGGCTGCCTGGGTCGGGCCGATGATTTTTTTTCCCGCGCTGCGGAACAGGTCGACGATGCCGAGTTCGAGCGGATGTTCAGGACCGACGACAGTCAGGTCGATACCGTTTTTCTCGACAAAATGGAGCAACCCTTCGAGGTCGCTTGCCTTCAAAGGCACATTGGCGACCTTTCCGCCCATCAGGGCAGTTCCGCCGTTTCCCGGCGCGACAAAAACCGTGTCGACGTTCCGGCTTCCCGATACTGCGAGCGCCATGGCATGTTCTCGCGCACCGCTCCCGATCACCAATACTTTCATAGTTTCGAACTTCCCCAATAACCGTATTTAACAGTGTGAATTATCGGCATTGTTTGTTACATTGTTTTTCTGTATGCCCATAAAAAAGGATGAACGCTATTATACTGCAGGATGGATTACATAAGCAATTAATTAATAAAAAAATTCCCGGCAACCGGCACATCCCGATAACGGCAATCAATCCTCCCCCATATGACGATTTTCAACATGAGCCGAGATATCGGAAGACCGCTGGCATGGCGGTACGGAAGCCCGGAGAACAAGGAAATCGCCGACATTTTTCCCGGAATGGACCCGGGTGCCCGAGTCAACGTAAATTCATTTGTTCCCTGCCATGCCTGAACCGTTTTCAATCCTGCTCAAACCGTTCGCCATCCTGTTCCGCTCCTCGGTACAGGTCCGAAACACGCTGTTCGAACGAAAAATTTTCAAGGGATGGAAATCGCCTGTTCCGGTCGTCTCTATCGGGAACATTTCGGCAGGCGGCACCGGCAAAACCCCGTTGGTTGACTGGGTCGTGAAATACTACCTTTCGATCGGCTGCAAACCGGCAATCGTATCGAGAGGGTACCGCAGGGAGTCGAAAGGGGTCCAGCTCGTCTCCGACGGTCAGCGGGTGCTGATCAGCAGCAGCCAGTCGGGCGACGAGACCGCGATGCTCGCATGGAACAACCCCGACGCGATCGTCGTTGTCGGCGAGAAAAGGAAAGAAGCGGTGAGCTTCCTCACCCAATACTTCGCCAAAAGGCTGCCGGCCGTCATCATTCTCGACGATGCATTCCAGCACCGACAGATTGCCCGGGACCTCGACATCGCCCTGGTCAATGCGTCCGAACCGGTCCTGAAAGCGAAAATGATTCCTGAAGGGCGCATGAGGGAACCGCTGAAAAATATTGCGAGGGCGGATATCATCCTGCTCAACAAAATAGGCAAGGACGACCGGGAAAAAACCGACCTGATCCTGAAGAAGCTCGAAAAAACGGGGCGCCCTATTGTGAAAGCCCGCATAAAGACAGGCGAGCTCGTCTGCGTGTCCGGGGACTTCATCCCGACGGAAATCCCCTCTCCGAAAGAGCTCAGGGTGCTCGCTTTCGCCGGCATCGCTTTCCCGGAAAGCTTCCTGGAAAGCCTGCAAAGCGAAGGCGTTCATGTCGTGTCCCGCCATTTTTTCCGCGACCACGAACCCTACACCCAGAAAAGACTGCAGGCGCTCCGCAACGAAGCCGCCGAAAAAGGGCTCAGCCTCATCACCACAGAAAAGGACTATTTCCGCATGCTGGGGCGCCCCGAACTGCTCAGCATCATTACCGCCCTGCCCTGCTACTACCTGAAAATCGAAACCGATATTTTCGAGGGGAAGGAAACGCTGCATGAAATGCTGCGCGCCGTAGTGGGCAAGAAGTGAAAGGTCCGGGAACAGCTGTTTTCCGGTCATAACCCGGCAGCAGGCCCGACAATTTTTTTTATCTCTCCCTCAAGCCAGTCCCTGAACTGGGCTTCTATAATATCCTTCGTCATCTTTTCGTCGAGAGCCGCGGAAATCCTCCGGTGAAGCTGCACCAGCCCCCAGGTGCCCTGAGCCTGGAACAGGGCGCTGTATTCGCCGTCCTGCATGGACGCGAGGATTTTCTGCAGGTGCGGGCTCAGTCGGCCAAGGGGTGCGGGGCCGATCATGCCGCCGGTAACCGATTCGCTCCCCTCGGAATACTTCGAGGCGGTTTCCGCGAACGAGCACTCCCCTGCCTGCACCCGGTGCAACAGCTCTTCGAGCACGTCGCGCTCCTTGTGGCGTATGACCGAAAACACGACGCTGTCCCTGAGGTGCTTTTCTTTGAGAAATACGGTGGCGACATGCGGAGCGAACACCCGCTCCTTGAAACGGGCTATCAGCAGCGGCCTTGCAAGGTAGAAGCCGACGCGGCCGGCAGGCACGCCCTGATCCTCCAGCTGGCGGCCCATCCTTTCGAGAAAGCCGGGCTCTTTTTCAAGCTCCTTCCCGTACACTGCGGCCAGATCGCCTTCGGTAAACTTTTCGGCGGCAAGCGCGCGGTCGAGCACCAGTTCGCGGACCACCTTCATCCAGAGGTTCCCGATAGAAAGCACCGGGATCACCTCTTCCTGCTGCAGTTCCAGCCTGCCTACCTTCAGCGTGCCGCTCCCCAGCCTCTCTTTACCTGCCATAATGCCGCAATGGGTTTACCATGAATAGGATTGTTCCTGTCAGTATAAAACGAAACCGGCGGCAAAGCAACACAAAGCTTTGCAACCGGTCCCGTCGTGCTGGAGAACATTTCCGTTAGAAGATACCGGGAGCCCTTGCGAACCCCCGGTCCGTGTTAACGCCCGTGAGATTTTCAACGTACTGATCAAACCGTAATAAACAGGACAAGAGAGAAATTTGCCGAAACCTGCTGGCATGAAACCGGATTTTCGGACGGTACTGCAGCTGTTGGGAGGGGGATAATTTTACCGGTCAGTAAAACTACCGCGAACAGTTATTATGGAATAGGGTAAACAAATAATTACCTCATTGCAAAAAAAAAATTTCAGTATTTGAAGCACATTTTTTGAAGTGTTTACTTTATAACATCTTACAGAATCACCATGAACACACTTTTAACGCTTCACATATCACGATAATAGCGCAAAAACAACACGTCACGCTGACATCCCAATATTACACCAACACAACCCGAAAGGCCTATATTCTGAAAACAAAAGTACACCGACAAAATCACTCCTGATTTCTTCGGAAATGTCATTTTCCTGGTCGACAGGCAATTTTTCGGAAGAAAAATAATTTTTCAGGTAAAAGAGAAAATGGATGCAGACCGCCATGCAGATATGTCGGTAACCGGTATGACGATACCCTGGATATTCCTGATGACGAATGAGGCAAGGGGAAAAAGAGGGTTGGTTAACGGCAAAGGAAGCTGAATCCCTTGCCGGAACCATGATGAAATGAATGGGAATAAAAAGGCGGAGCTTATTCCTTGACGATTTTCGAAATCGCCTTGAACCGGTCTCCCTCGGCAATGCGGAGCAGTTCGAAAATAGCCATCTCCGTGCTGGTAACGGAAGCGCCGGCTTTTTCGATGCAGCGGATGCCGAGCTGCCTGTTCTCCTCGGTCCTCGAAGATACGGCGTCGGCCACAAGATGGACGTTGTATCCGAAGTCGAGAAGTTCCACGGCTGTCTGGTAAACACAGACATGCGTCTCGATGCCGGCAATGAGGATGTCGTTACGGTTGAACGAACGGAGCTTTTTCATGAAATCGTTCGTTCCGCAGCAGCTGAAAGAAAGCTTTTCGACAGGTTCGTTCCCCTCGAGCAGCGCCATGATCGGTTCTATCGTGTGTCCGAGGCCTTTCGGATATTGTTCGGTCACCAGTATCGGCACTTCGAGGACCTGGCAGGCCCTGATCAGTTTTTTGATATTGGTTTCAAGGGCTTCCGGCGCGGAAACGGTATGGGCCAGTTTACCCTGCACATCGATAATCAGGAACAGCGTCTGGTTGGGAGTGATCATAATGCTATGCTCTCTTATAAATTACAATAAAACAACTTCGTGAGGGCCGCCCGCAAGATAGTGAAAATTACATTTATGTAGCATTCCTGGTGACCGAATGTCATGCAGGTACTGACCCGTCAATCACGATGAAGAAGTGGCAACCGAAACAAATCAGGCGGCACAGGGCGGAAAGGGGGACCCTGCCATAACGTTCAAGCCTTGATAGCTAAAATATTCAGCTATCTGCTCAAGATACATATTTCACTCTCAATTACACCAGACCTCCCGCCAAAAAATCATCTGCGTATTCCTGGGGACTGGGTACTGGGGAATGGGAAACTCAGAACTGAGTGCTGAGGACTGAGTTGGAAGTGCCGCAGCAATGAGCAACGAGCAATGAGTTTTTCTGACCTCCAGCCAGAACCCATCACTCATAACTCATTGCTTCATTGCTTCATTGCTCATTGCTCATTGCTTCATTGCTCATTGCTCATTGCTCATTGCTCATTGCTCATTGCTCATTGCTCATTGCTCATTGCTGAACCCAAAAAATCGGTTACCTTTTCAACGTTACATCCCGGCTGAAATCAACCTGTAAATTGTTGAACACACCATGAAAAAAATTGGCGTTATCCTTGCCGGCTGCGGGTACATCGACGGTGCGGAAATCCAGGAAGCCGTCCTCACCCTGCTCGCCATCGAAAAATCCGGAGCGGAAGCGGTCTGCTTCGCTCCCGATATCCCCCAGCACCATGTGGTCAACCACCTGACCGGCCAGCCGGTTCCCGGCGAATCCCGCAATGTCCTCGTCGAGTCGGCAAGAATAGCGAGAGGAAATATCTCCGACCTGAAAAAGCTCGATCCCGCGAAGCTCGACGCGCTTGTCCTTCCCGGAGGGTTCGGGGCCGCAAAAAACCTCTGCGATTATGCGTTCAAAGGCGCCGGATGCAATGTCAACCCCGACGTCGCCGCCGCGGTGAGGGCATTTTTCGACGCAGGAAAACCGCTCGGCTTCATGTGCATCTCCCCCGTGATAGCCGCGAAGGTGCTCGGCGTCGAAGAGATCGAGCTGACCATCGGCGACGACCAGTCAACCGCGGACGATATAGAGTCGCTCGGCGCAAGGCACGTCCCCTGCCCGGTATGGAACACCGTTGTCGCAAAACATAAAAAAGTGGTCAGCACGCCGGCATACATGCTCGGTCCCGGCATTGCCGAAGTGTGGAAGGGGATCGAAAAGCTGGTCGGCGAGGTGCTCGAGTCAGTCTGACCTCCTGCTTTTTTCGAAAGGGACTCCGGCATCCTTCGGCGCAACGGACTTGCCCACGAAACCGGCTAGCACAAAAAGCGTTATGACGTAGGGCAACGACTGGATGAGCTGGGAAGGGATCTGCCCGGTCTGGAACCAGATTTCCATCGATTCCCCCGCAGCGAACATGAGGCTGGCCAGTGCCGCACCGACAGGCGACCATTTGCCGATGATCATGGCGGCAAGCGCCATGTACCCCCTGCCGGCTGACATGTTGTCGGTAAAGGAATGCTGCTGGAATGCGAGGAACGCGCCCCCGAGGGATGCGAGCGCGCCTGAAACAAGCACGCCCGAATAGCGAATCGCCGCCACATTGATGCCCGCGCTGTCCGCGGTTTCGGCACTCTCTCCCGTCGCTCTGAGCCTCAGACCGTACGGGGTTTTGTAGAGCAGCAGGTGGCCTGCGACGACGGAAAGTACCGCCGTGATGAAAAGGGGATCGAGAAAGAGCGACGGGGCATCAATGCCGGCGATCCTTCCGGAAATGTTCGCGCTTCCGAAAAACAGGGTCAGCCCGAATCGGGTTGCGCCCATGACAAGGATATTGGTGGCGATACCGGCGACGATCTGGTCAACCTTGAGGGTGACGGTCATGAACGCGAAAAACAGGGCTATCCCGAGACCGCACAGCAGCGCCGACACGATGCCCGTCAGAGCCGATCCGGTCGATGACTGGCCCGCCACCGCGGCGAATGCGCCAGCAAGCATCAGGCCTTCGAGTGCGAGGTTCACAACACCTCCCCTTTCGGAAAACGTGGCGCCGACGGAAGTCAGCACGTAGGGAACAGCGATGCGGATGACCTGAAAAAGTATGACGGAAAACTCGATGCCCATGTTGAATTCCTATGAAATATGCAAAGTAGTTTGTCCTACCGTTTTTTTTCTTAATTTTCAGTTCATGTAAAACGTAGTAAAGTAGTCAAGTTCATCTGTTTTTTTACCAGGATGAGATGGTTTTAACGTG
>JAAXXI010000070.1 GCA_013334565.1 Chlorobiaceae bacterium | reverse complement strand
GCGCTCATGTGGTTTACGGGCTGCCGGGCCTGAAAACGCACGCGAAGCTGACGATGGTGGTCCGGCGGGAACAGCACAAACTGAAGCGGTACCTGCACCTCGGCACGGGCAACTACAATCCGGTGACAGGCAGGATCTACACGGACTACAGCCTGTTCACCGCAAACGAACAGCTGGCGAACGATGTTTCGGAACTCTTCAACTCCCTGACAGGATATTCGAAGCATACTACCTATAAAAAGCTGATTGTTTCCCCTGTCAACACGAGGAAGAAAATCATCGGCATGATCGACAGGGAGATCGTGCATCAGCGCCGGGAAGGTGATGGCAGGATCATCATGAAGATGAACGCGCTGGTAGACGCCAGGACGATCCGGGCGCTCTACAAGGCATCGAACGACGGAGTGAAGATCGACCTGATCGTGCGTGGCATCTGCTGCCTGAAGCCGGGAATTGCTGGTATCAGCGAGAACATCAGGGTCATCAGCATCATCGGGCGTTTTCTCGAACACAGCCGGGCCTATTATTTCCGCAATGGCGGGAAGGAAGAGATCTATCTTGGCAGCGCCGACCTCATGCCGAGGAACCTCGACCACCGTGTCGAAACGATTTTTCCTGTTTTCAGCCAGGGCCTTGTCCATGAAATCAAATCCCATCTCGATACCATGCTCAGTGACAATGTGAAGTCATGGAACATGAACCCGGACGGCATGTTCACGAAAATTGAAAATGATGAACCGGAAGTCAACAGCCAGGCGGTTTTTCTGGGTCATTCAATCTTGAAAAAAAAAGCACAATAATTTAAAGCGGTAAACATATGAAAATTGCAGTAGGAAGCGACCATGCGGGGTTTGAGCTCAAGAAGGCAATAGTGGAATGGCTTCAGAGAAACGGGCACGAGTGCAACGATATGGGGCCATATACGGACGAATCGGTAGACTATCCCGATTATGCCAGGAAAGTGGCGGAAACGGTCGCCGGCGGCGAAGCTGACCAGGGCGTGCTTATTTGCGGTACCGGCATCGGCGTGTCGATCGCGGCGAACAAGGTAAGGGGTATCCGTGCCGCGCTCGCATGCAACCCGGAATTCGCTACGCTTGCCAGGCAGCACAACAATGCGAATATCATCTGTTTTTCTGCAAGGTTTTCCGATTTTTCAACAATTGAAAAAAGCCTTGAAAACTGGTTTGCAGCGGAATTCGAGGGGGGGCGTCATGAAAGAAGGGTCAACAAAATAGAGCCATGCTGCTGAAGGATTTCATAGAAAAGAATATCGGGACTGATTATCCGGTCTTCGATATCGATGCGCTTGCCCTTGAGGTGCTTGAGGCGATGGAGAACGGGCCGTATGAGTCCCTGCCTGTTCTCCAGGAAGGGAAGCTGCTTGCGGTGGTGACGCTGCAGGACCTTCTGCAGGCGAGGCACCTGGACGATAACGAAGCGTTGCCGCTCAGGGAACTGCCCCTTTCAAAACCGCCAGGCTTTTTCCCCGAGGATCATTTTCTCGATGTTTTTCTTCGATTGCGCCTTCTCCCGGGAAATTTGGTGCCTTTATCAGGCAGGGAGGGAGAGTATCTCGGGTGTGTCAGGAAGATCGTATTCTATGAAAAGATCGCCGAAATTTTCCGTCTGGAGGATGATGGAATGACCATAGAACTCGACCTTCCATCAATAGGCCTGAAGCTCTCGGAAGTGATAGCCATTATCGAGAAAAACGATGCGACAGTTGTCAGTTTCGGCATGTACCATGCTCCCGAAATGGTCGCGGCATTCAGGGTTCAGACCCATGATTTTTTCCGGCTTGTCACAAACCTGGAAAAGTATGGTTATGCTATCCGGTTCTCATCTCCATTCCTGCAGGAAAAAGATGACTCGCTCAGGGAAAAAGCCCTCGAGTTCATCAGATTGATGGATATGTAACGATCTGTCGAAGGATTGCGGGTAATTCCGGCAGGACGGACCGGTGGGGTTGTAATGGAAACGGATTTTATGCAGCCATTTCAGACTGTTTTATTCGTCGTTATCACTGTGCCGGTCGTTTTGTCTGATTTTTCTGGAAAAATAGAAATAACCCGCAGCAAGGATCACTATCCAGCCGACAAGCATAAGTATGTCTCTGAAAACAATATCCATAAAACCGCCCATCCTTTTCAATGAGGTTAATGACGGCTCAAGATTACTGCGTGGAAATACAGTGGCATTTTACCGTGAATATACGGATATGGAGTTATGTTACAAAAACCGGAAGCACTCAAGAGTTACGTTGTTCTCCGGTAATAGAAGGCTTTAAAAGAAGATCTGTTCAGTTATAAACAATGTTCCTGTGAATTTTTTTCCCTTTTTCTTCAACATCCTGCAGAATTATCCTGATCAGAGTCATTGCCCGGTTGTCAAATAATCTGTAAACAACCGGCAAGGCAATGGCGTTTCAGGCAGGTATCCGTTTGTATCACGACCCGATAAATCCCGGTATCAGCTGTTTTTCCGGAATTTAATATCGAGATAGATGTAAGTGCAGCTCACGATGGTAACCCATGCGGTCACGATCTGGTGGTCGTTCAAAAAGAGCAGGTGCATCTTTTTCCGATTGCGTTAGAGGGATTGCGATTAAATACATAATAATCACACACAATATACGCAATGATCTATTTGTTTGTATAATAAAAGTGATAATGGAGTGGGGATGCGAGATGAAACGGGTATAAACGAAAAAAGGGCACCGAAATATTCGGCTCCCTCTTCCCGTTATCATGAAAAACAACACACACAACCAGAAACTTCAGACTGTCAAATCTCCTGACCGTAAATTCATGCTTTTTATCAACTTCACCGATCAGTCATCAGCTTCATAAATTATGACGTTCTTAATTTTTATTTCTTGCAAAGATTTTTCAAAAAAAAAGGAAAAGAACGCAGCATGTTCCTGCAAACGGGATCATCCTTTGATTACGGCAAGTGGCCTGAGCCTTGCAACTTTTTTCGCGATCCCGCATACATCGATGACGTTTACCACTTCATCGACATTCTTGTAGGCTGAAGGGGCCTCTTCACTCAGTCCTGCCTGCGAACCGGCATTGACAACGATGCCCTGTGCCGCCAGCTCTTCGAGCAGTTCGGGTATTCTGGTAAGTTTGCGGGACATGGTGCGGGACATTGACCTGCCTGCCCCATGGCAGCTCGAGCCGAAACTTGCGGCTACAGATCCGGGGTGTCCCTTGAGCAGCCATGACCCGGTTCCCATGCTTCCGGGAATGAGGACCGGCTGTCCCGGAAATGCGCGAGTAGCTCCTTTTCGATGCACCAGCAGCATTTTGCGGGCACTATTCACATCATAAGGTTCGAGCTTTGCGATATTGTGTGCGATGTCGTAAACCAGGTCGAGTGTTTCGGAAGTGCCGAAAATCTTTTTCCATGCTTCCCTGATTTCCCAGGTGACGAGCTGTCTGTTCGCCCAGGCGAAATTTGCTGCAGCTGACATGGCGTTCATGCAGGCCTGCCCTTCAGGGGAGTTGAAGGGGGCGCAGGCCAGTTCACGGTCAGGAAGTGAAAACCCGAAACGGGGCATTGCCCTGTTCATGGTCCGGATTGCATCGGTTGCCACCTGGTGGCCAAGACCGCGCGAACCGGTATGGACCATGACACAGACCTGTTCTTTTTGCAGTCCGAGCCTGTCCGCTTCGGTATTGTCATAAATGGCGGAAATGAATTCAACTTCGACAAAGTGGTTACCGGCACCAAGAGTGCCCAACTGGTCCGAGCCCCTTGATTTTGCCTGGGGCGAGACACACGCCGGGTCGGCTGTATCGAGTTTTCCTCCGGACTCTGTGTTTTCACTGTCGTTGTGCGAACCGTAGCCGAGCTCGATGATTCGCTTCGCGCCATCAAGAAGGACCCTGTCTATCTCTTTATCCCTGAAAGTATACAAGCCTCCCTTGCCGACACCCGAAGGCACCCGGTTGAAAATCGCTTTTCCAAGTTGTGCCAGATGGCCTTGTACCTCTGCCCTGGAAAGAGTTGACCTGAGAAGCCTGACCCCGCAGTTGATATCGTAACCGATCCCGCCGGGCGAAATGATGCCCGATTCAGTATCGAACGCCGCTACGCCGCCCACCGGAAATCCATATCCTTCATGAATGTCCGGCATGGCAAGGGCATACTGCACGATTCCCGGCAATGTCGTGACGTTCAGAAGCTGCTCGAGTGAGCGGTCCTGAAGGATATGGCCGAGCATTTCCGCAGATGCGTAGATCCTTGCCGGGACACGCATATCTTTCCTGAACGTTTTCGGGATTTCCCAGAGGAATGGCGAGAGCTGACGGAGCGCATGCATCGGGATGCGGCTTTTTCGGGTATGTTCTGTCATAGATCGAAAACAAGGATTGTCTCGAGTTTTCCGGCCTGGTTCATTTTTACATCGGCTTCATGGTAGGTGACCGCCTTGATATCCCTGGTGAGAGAGCGGCAGGGGGTTCCATTCAGGATGGCGGAAATGGTTTCATTTGTTATTTTCATGGATACCACCTCACTGAAAAGTGTTTTATGAATGCTGGTTTCCAGCAGGACAGCATTGAGAAAATCGACAAGCAGGCTGGTGATGTCACTCGCTTCGATGCTGATTTCGCGCTTGAGGGTCTTTCCCGGTTCGCTGCGTGCCGGTTCCGGTCCAAGCAGTTCGTTCATCGCCCGGAGTGCATCGGTAAAAAGCTCTTCAAACGACGAAGATTCAAGCTTCAGCCTGATATCGGAAGTATGTTCCAGCCAGGTGAAGGACATATGGACGCTGAAATATTTTCCACGGAAATACGGCCCGTGAAAATGGACCGCACGGGACATCACCTATTGATAACATCCTCGAGCGTTTCCGTGTTCCTTTCTCTGCCCGGCAAGGAATCATTTCTTTGGCTTTGAACGAAAAGCGGGTGATTGTCATGACAACCTTGACGGAGCTTTCCGGATGATTTCTTTTCAAAAAACGTCAATCGGCAGGATAGGCCTCGAAGAGGTTGACGGCGCTCTTGCAAGGTTTTATTTCGAAACGGACAGGGTCCCTGCCGATGCAGTTGCCGGTGAATCACCTTTGCTTGCCGAGGCATTCAGGCAGATCGACGCATACCTCCGGGGCGAGCTGGACCGGTTCACGATTCCGCTTGCTCCCGCGGGTACACCATTCATGCAGAGGGTATGGGAACTTCTTTCGGCGATCCCGTACGGTTGCGAAGCCACATACAGGCAGATTGCGGAAGCCTCCGGCAATATCCGGGCCGTCAGGGCCGTCGGGACGGCATGCAGGAAAAACCCGCTTCCGGTTTTCATACCCTGCCACCGGGTTGTTGGCAGTGACGGGCATCTTACCGGTTACAGGGGGGGGCTTGCAATAAAACACGCATTGCTCGACCTCGAAAGCCGGAACAGGAAGCGGAACCCTCTGCCCGAGGATAAATAATTGTCATGAGAAACCTGATAATTGTTTAAATTAAAGTGGTATTTCATGCGCGTTGCTGCATGATCCGGCATGATTTGAGTTCTTTTTCAAGCGTTGCTCTTCGAGGTCCTGTTCGTATAATTATTCTACCACCCCCATGGTCAGGAATGATATTGTAAAAATAGATCTGAGAGATATCGGTAAAAAGGTCCAGGAGCAGATGGAGCGGTTCGTCGAACATGCCGAACCGAACCTCATATTCGGCGCTATCCTGGGATCTATCGGTTTTCCTCTGTATTACATCGTTCTGCATGATCTCTATCCACAGCACTACGAAAACTTTCCCCTTCGCATTCTGAACGCCATTATCTGTTTAAGCTGGGGGGCATACAGGTACCTGCCCGACCAGATAAAACGTTTTTTCCCGGCTTATTTCTTTCTCAGCGTTCTCTACATCATTCCATATTATTTCAGTTTCATGCTGCTCAAGAACGAGTTCTCCGTCGTCTGGACCATGTCCACGCTCGGCGGCATGCTGCTGATGACCCTGCTTGTCTACGACTGGAAATATATCTGCTCCATGATCGTAACCGGTTACGGACTTGCCTGGCTGACGGTGTACCTGACAGACGGCAAGGTGTCCTATACCTATTTCAGGGAAGTGTATATCTCGGTTTACCTTTTCTCGCTCATGGGCAGCATCTTCGCAACGCATAAAAGACAGACCATCAACCGCGTAAGGATGGCTTTCATGCGCAGCCTGAGCGGTACGATCGCCCACGAGATGCGCAACCCCCTCAACGCTATTGTCAACGCGATCGAGGCTATCCAGTCGATCCTCCCCGAAAGGCCGCCGGTATCGAGCAGGGAGGAGATTTTCATGATCAGTCGGGGAAATCTCGATGCGGTCAACGATGTTATCGACGAAGCTTCGGATATCGTCAGAAGGGGTAACAAAATCATCGATTCCATCCTTACCGCGATGCAGGGCGGAGAGGTCGATACCCGAAGCTTCAGGCGGCGTGCGGCGGCATCGACCATTCATTCCGCCATCGATACGTTCGCCTATAGCGCACCGGAGGAGAAAAAACTCATCAATATCGATGTCGCCGAGGATTTCGAGTATTTCGGCGACAAGGACCTCCTGGTCTACGTTCTGTTCAATCTCATCAAGAACGCTTTGTATTACAAGAACAAGCCGAGTTTCTGCATCACCATCAAGACCGAATCGCGCCCTTCCGGGAATTTCATCCGTGTCAGGGATACCGGCCCAGGGGTCCCGATCGGCAAACGCGAACTTATCTTCGAGAGTTTCTACACCCATGGGAAAACAGGCGGCAACGGCCTCGGCCTGTCATTCTGCCGCCGCGTCATCAATTCGTTCGGGGGATACATTGTCTGTCATTCCAGGGAGCAGGAGTGGACAGAGTTCGAGATCATGCTGCCGATTTACCAGTCCGAAAAGGTCCTTCAGGTGAAAAAAGATGTCCTGAAGAAAAAGCAGATCCTTGTGGTCGATGACGATGCTTCGCAGCGTCAGCTCATTTCAACCCTTTTCCTTGACTGGTACTGCAAGCCGGATGAAGCGCCGAATGGGAATGCCGCCCTGAACATGGCTTCTTTCAAGTCATACGATATGATACTGATGGATATCGACATGCCGGGCAAAAACGGTTATGAAACCGCTGAAACGCTTCGTTCCGGTAAAGGCCTTCCCGCAAATCTCTGCCAGCATTACCGCGAGGTTCCTGTGATAGGCATGCAGGAAGTTTCCGGATATGGTCACGATCATGCCCATGGCCGCAAACACGTCTGCATGGCACGGTATTGCTCGAAGCCACTTGAAAAAAAGACGCTTGAAGACATTTTCGAACAGTTCTTTTTTGCCGAAACCGCTTCCAGGAGCCACACTCATCAAGCAGATCTGTCGGGAACGAGGATTCTTATCGCGGATGACAATGCGACCAACAGAAAGTTCATGCGTGTGGTCCTCGAACATTCCGGATGCACGGTATTCGAGGCCGAGCATGGGCTGGAAGCGATCGACAAGCTCGAACAATCCGAGATTGATATTGTGCTCATGGATATCGAAATGCCCGTCATGGGCGGTATCGACGCTGTCCGGCTGGTCCGGGAGGGTTCCGTATTCCATCGTTTCCGCGGATTCAGGGAACTGCCGATCATAGCACTGACCGGACATACCGACCGTGACAGTATCGAAGCGATCATGCGTTCCGGGGTCAATGCCCATCTTTCCAAACCGGTGGCAAAAAAGGAACTAGTCGCCACACTCTCTTTCTGGCTGCATCGTCATGGCGATGAACGTGACGAGCCTGTGGACGGTCCGGATCATCTCTGTTGTGGTTGTGGAACTGATGAAACTCCTGGTTATGTCGATGGCGGGACGCTTGAAATGCTGTTGGAGAGCCTCGGCAAGGATTCCCTTTTCGAATTGTTCGACATCTTCATGACGGATACCGAAAAACTTCTCGGAAAAATTGAAGAGGCTGCACGTTCGCGGGAAAACAGGGAAGTGGCCTACCTTGCCCATACCCTCAAGGGATCTGCGGGAACGATAGGCGCCAGCCTGTTGAGCGACCGGGCAGACAGGCTCTGTCTGCAGCTGAAGTCGGACCGTCAGGCTGACGTTGATTCAACGGTTATGGAACTCCGCCAGATCTTTATAAAAACTGCGAACGAATTCAGAGCGTACCGGTCAACATATTTCCCCCAGTCGGCATAATGCCCTGTTGATCAGCCGTTTGAACCTCTCAAGAGCTTCCCTGGCTGTTTTATGATCTTTACAGCAAACCTTCGCCTGACTTACCGATCCGAGCGTGATTGTTCCCCTGCATAACAGGAACAAGTTCATGTCCTCCTGCCGGTTAACCTCGAAGATGCTTGTATATCGGAGATGCCATGCACTCTGCTTACGGGCAGGAAGTCCGGGGTGCCGGGAAAATTTTCCGGGGATCCCGCCGGTCGGGTAAACCCGGAAAAAAGATTTTTCATGAAATTATTTCCGGAGAATGTTTATTGTATTTTCAAACACGGATTAACTTGTTTTGAAAAAAGGATATTGCCCCCGGTTGAAGGCTCATTTCCCTCATTTCTCACATCTCCGGACGGAAAAGGGGGGCGAGCGATATCCGGCGGCATTTCCCGGGCTCGATCAGCATTGCAGACAACCATTGCAGTTTCATGAAAAGGATAGTGCAGGATAGCATAAAAGGATTGTTCCTTGCAGCCGGGCTCGGTATGCTCGTTATTTCCCAGGGATGCGGACCCCAGGGAGGAAAAGACGCCATGCAGAAGCAGGCGCAATCCCTGGCTGTCACTGTTGTCCGGGTTTCGGATGCGACGGTTGAAAAGAGATATTCCGCGATGCTCGAAGGAAGGGTCAACGTCGAAATCCGGCCCCAGGTGGATGGCACGATCCAGGCGATCTATGTCGATGAGGGAGCGAAAGTGGACCCTGGTCAATCCCTTTTCAAAATCGACGACCGCCTGTACAGGGAGCAATACAACAGCGCGCTTGCGGCCCAGCATGCCGCCGAAGCGAAGCTTGCCTCGGCAAAGCTCGACGTGGACAAACTCGTGCCCCTCGTCGAAAATAAAGTGGTCTCCGACATCCAGCTCAAAACGGCCAAAGCCGCCTGGCGTGCCGACCTCGCTGCCGTGGAACAGGCTAAAGCCACCTCCGGTGCGGCAAAGGTCAACCTCGATTACACCCTCATCAAGGCCCCGGTTGGTGGTTATATCGGAAAAATTCCCCTGAGGATCGGAAGCCTGGTCACGAAAAACCAGGAAGCCTGGCTGACCCTGCTTTCGGATGTGAGCCAGGTATACGCATCGTTCAGTATGAGCGAAAACGACTTTTCAGCTTTCCGCCGGCAATACCCGGGAAGCACCATCCAGGAAAAACTGAAGAACGTCGAGCCTGTTTCGCTTGTGCTCTCGGACGGGAGCAGATATGATCAAACAGGGAGCATCGGTACGGTCAGCGGACAGTTCGACCAGACGACCGGATCCGTGAGGCTGCGGGCTGTGTTCCCGAATCCCGGAGGCATTCTGCGCTCAGGCAATTCGGGAAAGGTGATCGTGACGTCGTTGTACCGTAATGCGCTCCTTGTGCCCCAGGCGGCAACCGTCGAACTTCAGGACAAGGTGTTCGTCTTTCTCGTGGACAAGGAGAACAAGGTCCGCAAGCAGGTCATAACCACGGCAGGAACAAGCGGGAATTATTATATCGTCACTTCCGGGATCGGTGCGGGAGATGTCATCGTCACTTCGGGAATCGAGAAACTCCAGGACGGAGCCATCATCAAACCATCGAAGAGTCCAGTCCAATCGCCGGCAGGCAGGAAATGATGCATTACGCAGGCAAAAGAGGTATGAATACCAGCATGCAACCATTCGCACCAGCCCATGCTTGAACGTTTTATTTCGAGGCCTGTACTTGCGACAGTCATTTCGGTGATCCTGGTCATCCTGGGTCTTGTGGGCATGACCCAGCTCTCCATCACCCGTTTCCCCGATATCGCCCCGCCAAGCGTCAACGTCACGGCAAGTTACCCCGGTGCAAGCGCGGAAACCGTCGGCCGTTCGGTCGCCCCTCCCCTGGAGGAAGCAATCAACGGGGTCGAGAATATGACCTACATGACATCGACGTCCGCCAACGACGGTTCGCTGTCCATCACGGTTTTTTTCAAGCAGGGCACCAATCCCGACCAGGCGGCGGTCAATGTCCAGAACCGAGTTGCCCAGGCCACAAGCCGCCTGCCTGCTGAAGTGAACCAGATCGGCATCAATACGGTCAAGCGCCAGAACAGCCAGATCATGCTCATCAACCTGGCAAGCGATACCGGTGCTTTCGACCAGATCTTCCTGCAGAACTATGCCAAGATCAACATCGTCGACGATCTGTCGAGGGTGCCGGGGGTAGGGCAGGTGTCG
>JAAXXI010000069.1 GCA_013334565.1 Chlorobiaceae bacterium | reverse complement strand
TATCCGGCTGGTTCAGCGGAGCTCCACTCTGCCAGCGCTCGACGAGGTCCGGGTTCGCGATGAATGGACGTCCTACGGCAACAAGGTCGCACCTGCCCGATTCGATATCCTTTTGTGCGCGGGCAGCGTCGTACCCGCCCGATAGGATCAGGACTCCTGTAAAAGCCCTGCGAAAGGCCTTCTTTACCGAATCGGGCACCGCAGGGGCTCCCATGGACGAATGGTCCACAAGGTGAATATAAGCCGGACCGGCGGTTTCAAGCTGCCCGGCAAGCCATGTGTATTCTTCTTCCATGGCGTTGTAGAGCGGCATATCGTTGAAAACGCCGAAAGGTGAAAACCTGACGCCGATACGTTCCCTGCCTATTTCCGAAATAACCGCACCGAGCACTTCGATGAGAAAGCGCGAGCGGTTTTCAATGATCCCGCCATACCCGTCCTTGCGAATGTTCGAGTTCGGACGCATGAACTGCTCGATCAGGTAGCCGTTCGCGGCATGCAGCTCGACACCGTCGAATCCGGCAGCTATCGCGTTGGTTGCCGCTTTTGCGAATTCCCCGACAGCCATCCCTATATCATCGAGCGTCATCTCCTCGGGTATCGGAAAAGGCTGCAGCCCGCTTTTGTCCGTATACACTTCGCCCGCAGCGGCGACAGCCGAAGGTGCAAGAAGGTGTGCGCCCGCAGGAAGGTTCAGTGGATGCCCTACCCTTCCGCAGTGCATGAGTTGCATGAAAATTTTCGCACCCTTTCGGTGCACCGCTTCGGTAACGGGCTTCCAGGCCAAGACCTGTGCAAGTGAAAAAATACCCGGTATGCGCGGATAACCGAGGCCGTTCGGAGACGGCGAGGTTCCCTCGGTTATGATAAGACCAGCTGAACCCCTCTGACCGTAATATTCGGTCATGAGGCTGTTGGGGATGTTGTCGGGGTTTGCGCGGCTACGGGTCATCGGAGCCATCACGAGACGGTTCAGCAGGGGTATCCTGCCTAAGGAAGCCGGTGAGAAAAGTAACGACATGCTTGCGGTCAGTTTTGGCATTTCCATTTTCCTGCCATCACGATAAACGTCTCGATTTCAGGAAAACACGGTTGAACTTCCACTCTGTAGGCTATAACAAAATACGTTCCTCGAGGGTTCATGTGGCTGGTAGTCAGCGATGTTTTGTCTCCTTGATCCAAAGAGCCATCTCACAAGTACGACAGGAATGATTACGCTGAATAGAATGTTTTTTTGAATTATGATTTTCCCCCGATGAAAATTCGCAATCGTTAAAGATCTTCAACCATGGAGGCTCTATGGCAGAAACAAGGTTTTTACGGCTGAGGAGGGTACTGGTTGCCTTTCTCTTCTTTTTCGCATTGTCTTTTCCACCGGATGTATTTGCCCTCGGTGAAAATTCCGGCACGGTGAGGTCAACCACGCTCAGACTGCTCCGCACCGAAGGAACGACCGACATTCTCCGGGCAACCGTTATCGTCGAAAGCAGCGCCGACGGTTGCGGGCCTTACAACGTCAGCCTCTTCATTTCGAGAAACGGCGGGGAAAGTTATTCCGTCGGATCGGACAGAGGCACAGCGATGGGCCCTGGAATGAACAGGGCGCATTCCGTGACGATAAGTCAGAAACACCGGCCGGGAACGCGTTACGTGCTCACCGGTTACGTCGTCTGGGGACCCGATGCGCAAATACCCATACCCGAAACGCGGTATGAAGTGCCGCCGGTTCCCCGCTGACCTTCTCGTGGTGTTGATTTCATCTTTGTCTGCCTGCTGATTCCTCAAGGGACTGCGGGCTTTTTTATTGCCCATATCATCGGGACAACTCGGCGATCTGTTTATGCAATAACCTTTAAGAGGTTACCATAAATCGCTACTTTATTATTATCGCGGTTGTCCGGAGAATATAAAGAACAGCAATGGCTTTTTCCGTTTGGGTACTGCTCGTAGTCTTTGCGTGCATTGCTATCAGGCAGTTTGGCAGTGTGCGTCTTCAGATCTGGCAGGTGATGCTTGCCGGAGCAGCGACTGTTCTCGCAACAGGACAGATATCCCCCCTTGAGGCATTGCGCTCGATCGATCCTGACATTATGATTTTTCTCGCTGGCATGTTTGTGCTCGAACGAGCGCTAGAGGAAAGCGGCTGGCTCGCACATTCGGCCTATAACCTGTTCAGCAGGGCAAAAAGTACAGGCTCGCTTCTGTTTTTCATTGTCACAACGTCGGGTGTTCTCTCAGCTCTGCTGATGAACAACACCATAGCCATTATCGGAACTCCCCTCGTAGTGATGCTCACCCGCCGACATTCCATTTACCCGGTTCCTCTTCTCCTTGCACTCGCATTTTCCGTCACCATCGGCAGTGCGATGAGCCCGGTGGGAAATCCGCAGAACCTCCTTATCGCAATGAAAAGCGGTATGGCATATCCATTTGAATCATTTGCCGTTTATCTTCTTCCCCCCACCATGCTCAACATGCTGTTTATCACCTTCTGGTTGAAATTGCGATACCGGAAGCATTTTAGTCTGGCTGGACTTGAGCACAAACAAGAACCGCTTTCCGACAGTGATCTTGCAATCCTTTCAAGGAATGGGCTGATACTTGCATCGGTCCTCGTGATACTCAAGCTCTGCGCTTCATGTACGGGCAATGGGGTGGATTTCCCCTTTACCTGGATCGCACTCGGTGCAATGCTTCCTGTTGTCGCCTTCAGTCGGCGAAGATGGGAAATCGTGAGAGGAATAGACTGGCCTACCCTTGCCTTCATGGCCGCAATGTTCGTCCTCATGCAGAGCGTCTGGAAAAGCGGCTTTTTTCAGGGGCTTCTCCTGAAAAGCGGAGTGAATATCACAACCCTTCCTGCAATTATGAGTCTGGGGATACTGGTAAGCCAACTCGTCTCGAATTCGCGCTCGCAGGTATTCCGCTGACGATCGTGAACGCGCTCATCTACCGGGCCTGGTTCAGCATTATGCAGTAGATATCCGTATAGTGCGGATATAGCGTATTATGCGCTCTATACACACACACAGCATAAGACTTATAAGACAGATAGGACAGATAAGTTCGATTGCACCACGGTCACCCCTTTCGTTCAATCCCTGATCCTCAAAATCCCTCTCTGCCCCTGTGAATCGCCGGCCTGTTCTATGAACCCTTCGCGAACCAGACCGGCAACAATCTCTTCAATTCCCCAGGGACAGGCGCCGTATTTCTCTCCAACCTCTTCGAGGCTCATGTGCCCGACAGCAAGAAGATCCTTCAGGAGCCTGCCGCGGTACCAGCGTTTCGAACCCTGAAATTTCGATTGCCTGGTGAGGGACCTGATCCCAGTTTTCCGGCTGGTAAGATGCTGGGCTCCGTAATCCATCAGGGCATTGTGCCACTGGCGGCTTCGCCCTTTCGGCAGAAGCAGCTCCGCAATTTCCTGTATTTCGGCTTTTGATATGGTCTCCGGAAAAGCGAATTCGTGGATGATGATGCGCCTGATGTTGGTATCGACGGCAGCGACATCGAGATTGTCTGCAAAAGCAGGAATGGAGCGGGACGTATACTCCCCGATTCCAGGAAGTGATATCAGTTCCATCGGTTCAATGGGTACAACACCTCCAAAACGCTCCATGATGGCTTTTGCACAGGCCTGCAGCCTGAGTCCCCGGGAATTATAGCCCAGACCGCTCCAAAGCTCCAGCACATCCCGCTGTGAAGCGGAAGCAAGCGACTTGAGATCAGGAAAGCGCTCCATCCATGCAAGGAACTTCCCTTTCACCCTTTCAGCCTGCGTCTGCTGCAGCATAACCTCGCTCACCAGAACCGCATAACGGTCCGTTGTCTCCCTCCAGGGAAAAGATCGGCAGTTGTCACGGTAATAGTCAAAGACATTCTCCCTGAAGAGTTCCACGGTTTCTTCGGCAAGGATTTCATGCAGCAGGGAGATGGTCATGAACACGACAAGCTGTTTTTAGATGAATACACACAGATATGGAACGGCGGATGATCTTTTTCAGATACGATAGCACGTTTGCGGTAAAAGGCGAACTTCATTTCCGGCTATCCAGAATTTCATGGTGTTGAAAAAGCAAAAAATATCAATAATACATTTTTATATTATCATTATTACTTCTTTCACACGCCTCTCAACAACAACTGAACAGGAGATAAAGTGATGCTCGACTCATTTTTCAGTTCATCGATGCTCTATGCCATATTTATGGGTGGGCTGATACTGTATTTTCTGCCGACGCTTATCGCGGTCCTTCGGGGCCACCCGCAGAAAGTGCCGATTTTCATACTGGACCTGTTGGCCGGCTGGACAATGGTGGGGTGGATCGTGGCAATCGTGTGGTCGTGCACGAAATTCGAAGGAGACGTGAGGGCATCCGTGCCTCCAACGCCGAAAAGTTGAACGGGGCGAATAGGAAAAACCCGGCAGCAGATTTGTTTTGCCGGGTTTTCTCCAATTCTTGTTACTGTGCGTTTTCGGTCTTGCGCTCTTTGACTTTCAGCGCAGCCTTGCCGGTACGCTTGCGCAGGTAGAAGAGTTTTGCCCTTCTTGCCTTGCCGCGTTTCAGGACCGTTACGCTTTCGATGTTCGGTGAGTTGACCGGGATGATCCTCTCGACGCCTACGCCGTGAGAAATCTTGCGGACCGTGATGGTTTTCGAACTGCCTTCTCCCCTGTCGCCGATGACGATGCCTTCGAATGCCTGAAGCCTTTCCTTCTCGCCTTCGATAACCTTCAACTGTATCCTGAGCGTATCGCCCGGATTGATCTCCGGAAAATCCACCGTTGTCTGGGTTGCTTCAACCAGCTTGATTAACTTATCCATTGTATTCGACTATTTACGTTATTTTTTCCTCAATTCCTCCAAAAACTCTTGATCGAGAAGGTCAGGCCTTCGCGCTTTCGTCTTCTCAAATGCATTCTCATGCCGCCACTGCTCGATGTTCCGGTGGTGGCCCGAAAGAAGCACGTCCGGAACGCTCAAACCCCTGAATTCCGCAGGCCTTGTGTAATACGCACAATCCAGCAGTCCTTCCTGGAATGAATCGCTCAACGCCGATTCGCTGTCCCCCAACACGCCGGGAATCAGTCTTACCAGAGCATCCATGAGGAAAAGAGACGGTATTTCGCCTCCGGACACCACAACGTCGCCGATGGAAATTTCCATCGTGACAAGCGTGTCCCGGATCCTCTGGTCGATCCCCTTGTAATGTCCGCAAAGCAGAATGAGATTTTTCAACCTCGACAGCCTGTTCGCCATGGTCTGGTCGAAACGTTTCCCGTCGGGAGAAAGAAAAATCACCTCGTCATACTCGCGTTCGGCTTTCAGTGCCTCGATACAGGCAAAAACCGGTTCAGGCCGGAAAACCATGCCCGCTCCCCCACCAAAAGGCGCATCATCGACCTGCTTGTACTTTCCCAGACCGTAGTCGTGAAGGTTGTGGATATGAATTTCCGCAAGTTCCTTCCCCCGGGCGATACTGAGCAGACCGTTCTCGAGCGTCGAGGAGAAAAAATCCGGGATTACCGATATCACGTCAATCCTGAGCATTTCCAGTGTCCTCTACAAAAATTCATCGAAACGCGGCACAACCATATACCTTCCTTCGACGCTGAATTCATCGATAAACTCTTCAAGAGCAGGTATAAGGACCTTTTTCGTTCCTGTCTGGACTTCGTAGACATCATGGGCAGGCATGCCTATGACGCCGGTGACGGTCCCCGCTTCGGAACGGTTGCGGTCAAGCACCTTCATTCCCACAAGATCGTGTATGTACGCCCGCCCTTCCGGCTGCGGGACAAGTTCAGCTTCTTCAATGAACAATTTCCATCCAGCCAGCTTTTCGGCTTCTTCGACGGTATCGATCCCGTTGAACATCAGCCAGGCGAACCCGCCTGATACCGCCGCTTTTCTGACCTGCAGACGAACGGCGTTTTCGGCCGTCCTGCCTGCGTAATATGTTTTTCGGGAAAGGAAGGTTTCGGGAAAATCGGTTACAATTTCGACTTTCACCTCACCCTGCAAACCTCTCGGTTTCAGAATGACCCCCGTAACGTACAGCTCCAATCCCGTTCCGAAGCAAAAAGATTAACCCTCTGCGCCGGCTTCTTTCGATTCGGCCGCTTTTTTGGCCTGGCGGCGACGCGATTTCAGGGTAAGGCGTTTCTTGCGTTTTTCACCCTGGCGTTCCTGCCATTTTGCCATTTCGGCGGTAATTTCCTCTTCGCTGCGGCCAAGTTTCTTGAGCCTCAGCTCGTAAAGCAGGCCGGTTGTCTGGATAAGGCTCCGCACGGTCTCGGTCGGCTGTGCGCCGGTCTGCATCCAGTATGCGGCTCTTTCCCTGTTGATGGTGACGGCATGCGGCTTTGCCGTCGGCTGGTAGTGGCCGATAACTTCAAGGAATTTTCCATCCCTCGGTGCACGCGAGTCCGCTGCAACAATCTGGTATACCGGCAATTTTTTTCTTCCTGCCCTTCTCAGTCTGATCTTTACCAAAGCTAAAGTAGTTTAGTTGTTGTTGTCTTGTTAACCGTGAATCTATCGTTTTAAAAACTTGTCGAGCGCAAGGTTCTGCGCAGTAATCTTCCGTCCCGTCTGTGACATCTTGGAAACAGAGCGCATCATTTTCTTCATTTCGCCGAACTGCTTGAGCAGGAGGTTAACTTCCTGGACCCTCGTGCCGCTGCCTTTCGCGATACGCTGGCGTCGGCTTCCGTTGATGATCTCCGGATTCAGCTTTTCCTGTTTCGTCATAGAACTGATCATGGCCTCGATCGGTTTGAAATCGAGGTTTTCAAGCTCCTGTTTCGGCACCATCTTGTTCAGGCCGGGCACCATTTCGACGAGTTTCGAGATGGAACCCATCTTCTTGATCTGCTGTAGCTGATCATAGAAGTCGTTGAGGTCGAACTCGTTCTTCATCATTTTTTTCTGCATCTCGAGCGTTTTCTCGAGATCCAGGCTTTCCTGCGCCTTTTCAACAAAACTGACGATATCGCCCATGCCGAGGATCCTCTGGGCCATACGGTCGGGATAGAACTGGTCGAGATCGTCGACTTTTTCACCCACGCTCATGAACTTGATGGGCTTCTCGACAACCTGGCGGATGGAGAGCGCAGCGCCGCCCCTTGCGTCGCCGTCGAGCTTGGTCAGCACGACGCCGTCAAAATCGAGGCGGTCGTTGAATACTTTTGCGGTGTTGACGGCTTCCTGGCCCATCATGGAGTCAACCACGAAGAGCAGTTCGTCCGGCTTGAGCGCATGCTTGAGCGCTTCAGCCTCGGCCATCATCTGCTCGTCGATCTGGAGACGACCTGCGGTATCGACGATAACGACGTCATGTGCGGCAGAACGTGCCGCGTCAAGGCCCTGGAGGGCCGCCTTCATGGCATCCTGCTCCGCTATGGAATAAACGGGTACCTCAACCTGTTCGCCGAGCACCTTGAGCTGGTCCACGGCAGCGGGACGATAGACGTCCGCAGCGACAAGCATCGGGTTTTTGCCGCTCTTTTTCAGCCGCTTGGCCAGCTTGGCACAGAATGTGGTCTTTCCGGATCCCTGAAGACCAGCGACCATGATGACCGCCGGGAGTTTCTTCGGTGAAAGGTTCAGCGGCTTCTGCTCTCCGCCCATGAGTTCGGTCAGGTCGTCATAGACGATCTTGACGATCATCTGGGCAGGAGAGACGCTCTTGATGACCTCTTCACCAAGTGATTTCTCCCTGATGTCCTCGATAAGCTTCTTGGCAACCTTGTTGTTCACGTCGGCTGCAAGGAGAGCCCTTTTGATATCGCGCATGGCGATACCGATATTGATTTCGTTGATGGTAGCCTGACCTGCAAGTTTCTTGAAGGTTGCTTCCAGTTTATCACTTAGACTGTCAAACATCGGTTCCGGCTTTTTCAGATAAAGCTTAAAAATGATTAGCTTTAATTATATAAAAAAATCACAAGAAATACAATTCTCCTTGCCTATCTTACGGAACTGAGCGGTTAATTATATCATTTTTTTCAAGATAGCGGATTCCATAACCCATGCCGGACGAATCAACAGCATCGCTGCTCAGATCATTCAGCAGCAAAAGGATTGCCATTGTCGGCGACATCATGCTCGACAAATACATTTTCGGGCATGTCTCCCGCATCTCTCCGGAGTATCCGGTACCGGTGGTCGATGTGAGCCACGAGGACTACCGGCTCGGCGGTGCGGCCAACGTGGCCCTCAATACCCTTTCACTCGGTGCGAATACCCTGCTCATCGGTATTACCGGTGAAGACCCCGACAGGGAAATCCTTCTGGACCTCTTCCGCAGCAAGGGACTTTCGACCGAAGGGATCGTTTCGGACCCGTCCCGTCCCACAACCTGCAAAACCAGGGTACTTTCCCAGAACCACCATATCGTTAGGGTCGATTTCGAAAAAAGACACGAAATAGGCGCAAAAACTGCCGATGCGGTTTTATCTTCGCTGGTTTCGCAACTACCCTCCCTCGATGCCGTGGTGCTCGAAGACTACAACAAGGGACTGCTTTCGGAAGAACTCATAGCTCGCATCATCGCCGAAGCGAAAAGGCAGCGCGTACCGGTACTGGTAGACCCGAAACACAGGAACTTCTTCGCTTACAGGGGTTGTACGCTCTTCAAACCGAATCTTTCGGAAATGGCAGGATCGCTCGGCATCATGATACTGAATGAAAATGCCGAGGTGGAACGGGCCTGTCTCCTGCTCCAGGAAAAAATCCAGGCGGAAACCATCGTCGTAACCAGAAGCGAAAAGGGAATGACGGTATTTGACGGAACATTCACCCATATCGCGGCGACATCGCTCGATGTCGCCGATGTTTCAGGGGCCGGCGACACCGTCATCGGACTTCTTGCCCTTGGCGTGGCTTCCGGTATTGATCTCGTCACCAATGCCAAGGTGGCCAATCTCGCGGCAGCAACGGTCTGTCAGGAGGTCGGAGCCGTTCCCGTCAAGCCCGAAAAACTGCTCAGAGTTTGTCAGGAGTATCTTCGACGATAGAGAGATATTCGTCGATTTCCGCTGGATAGGATGGATTATAGGAGGGGTTGGCCATGAGGTTCCTCATGTTGTTGAGGGTGTGAAACGGAACATCGAACATGCCTGCATTGCTGACCGGAGGGGGAACATCCCGACCGGGATCGAGGTGCATCATGAAGGTAATATGGACCATGCCGTTCCCGGTAGGTTCGAATACCCACATACCCCGAGAGTGATGGACGCGGTAATATCTCGGATTCAGGGGAAGGTAGTCCGGTTCGCCGGTCATGGTGACCGCGACCGCATTTTCACCAGCCGGTTCGAGACCGGTGCGAAGGATCACCTCCCTTTTCGGCAAAGGCCAGGGAGTGTTGATAACCTGCCGGAGAACATATTCGACACAGTTGAACTTTTCGAGGACCTCCATTTCCGCCAACTGGTAAACCCATCGGTCGTAATGGGCCATGTCGTGAAACAGGCTGATCAGCTTCCTCATGGACGCCTTGAATTCCATCTCTCCTTTGAAACCGAGCACATCGGAACCTTTTACGGATGAAGAATAAATTTTGATCCCTTTGTGTTCCACACGGAACCGCCAGTTTCCCTGAAGGAGTATCGCTGCGTCCATAGCGCCTTGTTTAACGTTGATGAAAGCCGAAAATAAGATAAAAGCTCAGCCCGTTATGAAGTTTTCATAATTCTGGATGACTTCTTTCGATGATTTTTTAAAGGGCGCTTCGACCGGGGTACGGTACTTTTCACGTTTCACCATCTCCCGCAGGTTGACCATGGTATGATAGGGAGTATCGATAACGGCAATGTTGGCCAGCCATGAAGGAATTTCGCCGCCCGGTTCTATATGGAGACGGAAAACGACGCGGCAGCGGTTTTCGTCGATCGGAAGGATATTCCAGGCCCCTTCGACCTGAGGAACACGGACATATCTGCTGTCCTTCGGCAGGTAGTCGGCCTTGCACTCTATTTTAATGAACACCTCCGATGTTTCCGGATCGATATACCCCTGTGAACGGGTTATGATTTCCCTGTCGGAAACCGGCCAGGGTGCGCTGACCAGCTGATACACTATGCGTCCCTCTTCTTCGGAAAGCTCTTTCAGAAGGCGCATCTCCCTGGTTTTCCATACCCACTCGGGCGCGGCTTCGATATCATACAGGAGGCTGAGCACCGCGCTCTGGGGCGCATCGATGGTTGCAATACAGACAAAGGAAAGAAAATCGGATGTCGGCACGGGACAGGTGTAGATTTTCATCCAGTCGTTCTTCAGGCGCAAAGCGCAGGTCTGACTATCGATCTTTTCAAGTATGGACATGGGAATATTGTCGGTTATCGGTTATCGTTCTCTTTGGGGTTACTCTGCCT
>JAAXXI010000068.1 GCA_013334565.1 Chlorobiaceae bacterium | reverse complement strand
GCAGCAAGGGGCAGAGCGTGATTGCACAACCACGGCAAAAGGAATGACGCTGTCTGAAACGTCTCGAGCCCTTGACAATCCGGCAACTTCAGGAACTATGGAAAGCGCTCCGGAGCTTTATGTATTAATGGATCAATTAATTTTACCAACTCAATGGATACAACCATGAAAAAGAAACTGGTTATTGCAGCGATCGCGGCTTGTCTGGGATACGCTCCCGCATATGCAGCCCCTTATGTGAGCGGCTCATTGGGCATCGGGTTACCGGCAGACGCGGAGTTTCCTTCAGGAAATTATCCGCTGGACAACTCCCTTGTGGTCAACGGGGCCATAGGCTACAATTTCGGGTCGGCACGGCTCGAGGCTGCCGTCGGTTATCAGCAGCACGACTATACGGACCACCCGGAATGGCCGGGACTGGAGATTCTGACGGTGATGGCAAACGCGTACTATGATATCGATACCGGATCAAAGGTCAAGCCTTATATCATGGCAGGTGCGGGTATCGCCGATGTCAACACCGATGGCGATTACACCAACGGTACCGGTTTCGCCTGGCAGCTGGGTGCAGGCATCGGGTTTGAAGTGGCGAAGCATGTGACCTTCGATCTCGGCTACCGTTACATCACGGCAGAGAATATCGATAACGTGGAAGGAGAGATGACCTGGCATGCTCATAACATTCTTGCCGGCATCCGGTATGAATTCTGACCGAAGAAGTTGTTCTTCAGCGACATCGGGGACCGGAAGCCAGGCGGCTTCCGGTTTTTTTTATGCAGAAAGTCGGTAAATAAAGCTGTGGCCGAAGGAAAAGGCCATATCGGTCTGAACCTTCTCGACAGACCATGCCTGAGGAAACATGGAAAGGTCAATCCATGTTCTGGTACTTGATGCAGCCAAGCTTCTGGCCGCTGCTGCACGATTTTTTGTACCACTTTTTCGCCTGCGCCAGATCCTTTTTCACGCCCCTTCCGGTCTCGTACATGTCCCCGATCTGGAAGATCGCCGGACCGTAGCCCTGCTCTGCAGACAAGCGGTACCATTTGAGCGCCTCGGCATAATCCTGCGGGGTCCCGAAGCCGAGCTCGTACATGTTCCCCACGCAATACTGCCCTGCCGCGTTTTTGCTGTCGGCGGCCTTCCGGTACCATTTCATGGCATCCTTGTAGTTCTGCCCGACACCCCATCCGACCTCGTATTTAGCTGCAAGGCTGATCTGGGCCCGCGGGTCGTCCTGGTCGGCGGCAAGCCGGTAGAATTTTATGGCTTCGTCTATGTTTTTCGGAACACCGTACCCGTATTCGTACAAAGCCCCAATATGGTACTGAGCAGACGCATCATTTTTATCGGCAGCCATGCGGTACCACTTCAAGGCCTCACTGTTACTCGCTCTGACGCCCTCACCGTTTTCATACATCCAGCCGATGCTCACCTGTGCCCTCGTATCGCCCTTGTCGGCGGCAAGCCGGTAGAATTTCATGGCTTCGGCATAGTTTTTCGCGACACCCTGCCCGGTTTCGTTCAGCACCCCCATGCAGTACTGGGCGTCGCTCTTTCCAGCGGCGGCATCTTTCTGCCATTTGGCGACCTGTTCAGGTGCAGGCACCGGAGCTTTGCAATATGCAGTGGTCCAGGCGATCGTCATGACCGCTGCTAGCAAACCAAAAATGCGAAGTTTCATATTAATTCATTGGTCTATTGGTCGTCGGAGGTCGGAATACCGGTGAAATCAAGCGTTCATAGCATGAAATCCCTGCAGATATCCTGAAAATCTAACGAATCGACAGATGAAAAGAAAACATCCGCGGTCCAGACGGGTCCATCTGTTTGACGACAGAAGCAAAAGCGGTTCCCCGGAAACAGGAACGGCCCCGGATTTCCGGGACCGTTTCTGGTGTGCTGGGCGCAATCGGAGAAGCTCCGTCAGATCGAACACCTGATCCCGGCAATGACATTATGGCTGGCAAGGGAGTACTCATCACCATTCCAGCTCACGTCCGAAGGCTTGAAATACCGGTAGCCGACATCGACGGCAACCTTCTCCGTTGCCTTGATGCCTACCCCGGCACCGACCTGCCATGCAAACACGGTATCGCTGTAATCACCGGTGTCCGAATGAATGCCGGCATCGGCGAATCCGACGCCCCCCATGACATAGGGCGTAACACCCTTTCCTTTCATGTTGTAATCGAGGTAACCGTTTGCCATGAAAGACCATACGGAAACATCGGTGTTGGAAACCGGACCACTGTAATGGCTATCGACGCCGTTGTTGTGGTATCCGATTTCAGCTTCGAGACGGCCGGTATCGTTTTTCAGACCAACGGCGCCGTTGACGAGGTAACCGGTATTGTAACTTACTGCATCGCTGTACCCGTTCTCGCTGGAATTGTTCATGAACCCCAGACCGCCGGAAACGCTCACATAGGGGCTTGCCGCCGCATAAGACAGCGAAGGTGCAAAACACAGGCCCGTTACCATAAGTGGCATAATCAGCTTTTTCATCGTTGAATCATGTTAATTGTTATCAGGACAAAACCGCACCGGTGAATGACAGTCCATCCATCAGTACGGGCTTCAGGTTTGCCTGTAAGGACGGCAAACAGAGTTAATGACGATAATCATTTTATTTTCTTGTGGTTAGGCTGAAAGAAAAAACAGAGGCACAGAACGGCGGGAGCATCTCCGGGACAGTGGCTGATCGTTCATGCCTGAAGAAACGGGATGCTGCGCATGTATCGGCAATGGAAAAAGCATCGATGGCCAGACAGGTTCCCCTACTGCGAAGGAAAACGGCGGTTTCCGGATAATGGCTCCGGTCCGGATTATCGATGTTTTATCCTATCTTTCATGAATACCGGGTTTACCGGTAAACGTATCTGCAACAACAACGCTTCGCGCCATGACCCCGGAACAACTTTCGCAAACACTCATGCAGAGCGAAGGGCTCGCATACAATCCCGTCGCCGTCAAATTCATCGCTTCGCTCGGCGACCTGCCGGAAGGCATAAAAAAATTCGGGGCGACGTCGGAAGAACGCCAGCCGAAGTCCTTTCTGTGCGCGATGTGGGGCGACTGCCTCAGGGGCGCGGGACCGTTCTATACGACAAAGGACCAGCAGGTGTGCGGCGGCGGGGCCATATCATCCGGGTTCGGTACCCTCATACCGCTCGAGGCCGCCGAAAAGTTCATGATCGGTGACGGAAAACTCTTCGGGAACATGGATGCCCTCCGGTCTTCAATGGAAGCGACCATGCCGTTCAGGGACGGCGAGTTCGAGGCGCAGATCGTGGGGCCGCTTGCCGCCATGAACGAGGACACCCTGCGGCCGGACGTGGTGCTGATCGTCTGCAAACCCATCCAGGGGCAGCACATCCTGAGGGCTTACGGGTTCGACAGCGGTGAAATCATACACGGCATTGCCGGTGGTTCCACGTGCGAAATGGTTTCGAGCTATGTCGTCAAGACCGGAAAACCGACCTTCACACTCGGCGACACGGGAGGCAACGCCGGAATGGCGCTCGCGCCCGATGAACTGCTCCTCGCCTTTCCCTACGGCTGCCTCGAAACCGCCGTCAGAAACCTGCCCCGCATCTGCCGGACATCGAACATGTACAAGTACACCGTCCATCACGAACGCTGACGGATACGGAATGGAAGAGGCACTGGCGCAACTTGCATTCCTGGACCATCATCGTATAATTCTTGAAGATCTGGAACATAGTGAAGATGAAAAGAGGTTTTATTGTCTCGGGAATGTCGCTGAAGAAATTATGACCGTTCGTTTTACTTATCGAAAAAGCATGATCAGAATTATTGGTGCCGGATACTGGCGCAAGGGAATAAAGATTTATGAATGGGAAAATCAAATACACTGAAGAGCCCATAGGCAAGGTGAGGGTCGTTGAGGATTTTCTGCCGTCACCTGAAGAACTTGCTCTGAAAGATGAAACGGTCAAGATTACGATTGCTCTCAGCAAAGCGAGTATTGATTTTTTTAAAACCGAAGCTAAAAAACACAATACACAATATCAGAAGATGATCCGCCGGCTGCTGGATGAATATATTTCTCATCAAAGTGGCTGATGAATGCCAGAAAAGCATCGAATTTACCTCCCTCTACCCGTCCGGCATGCACTTTGAATTACCATCTGAATACCGAATGGTGTCGGCATTGCCTGAAGCTTGGCCTGAGAGACACCGTTTTCAAAACCGAAAATACGGCAGACAAGTCCGGCGATTCCGGGCACACGGTTCTTTCACGAATTTATTACCTTTCGTAAACGGAAACCCCACAAAGGCATCGTATACCTTCCTTTCCATACCGACGGTTCCGAGAACTAACCCTGAACGATCCTGCCATGAAATTCAAACCGCTTTCCTCGTCCCTCGCTGCCGGGATTTCGGTCGCTTCACTGCTGATGGCTCCTTCATGCAGGGTGGCTTCTGCCGCCGATTCCGTCACGGTCACTCCTGCCGGACAGAAAGAGCTCTACACCATGCCCGCCGAGTTCGAAGAGATGGACTCGATCTGGATGGCATGGCCGGTCTATGAGAACCTGCACGGCAGGTCCTCCCTGGCAGTGCAGGCGGAAATGATCCGGGCGCTCGTGCCGCAGGTCAACGTAGACCTGATGGTGCAGGACCATGTAGAAGCGAAGGAAGTGGCGAAATGGCTGAGGGAAAACCGTATTTCATCGAACCGCGTAAGGCTGCACATCATTGCCCATAACGATCTCTGGCTCCGCGACATGGGGCCGATTTTCCTGAGAAACGGCAGTAACCGGCTCGCGATCGCCGATTTCGGCTTCAACAACTGGAGCTACGACGACCAGACCAGCAAGGCCTCGATGACCGATGAAAGCGTCGACAGGCTGGTGGCGCGCCAGATGAAGCTTCCTGTTGTGCGTTCGAGCCTCGTCAGCGAGGGAGGCGACAGGGAATTCAACGGAAAGGGAGTGATGATGGCGACCGAAGCGGTGGAACTGGACCGGAACCCGGGAATGTCGAAAGAACAGATCGAGAACGAGTTCAAACGTGTCTTCAATCTCAAAAAAGTGATCTGGATGAAGCAGGGCGTCACCGATGACGACCTCTCGTACAAAGGCAAACTGCCCGGCGGCCTCTTCACGCTCTTTACGACCGGAGGCCATATCGACGAATATGCGAGGTTTGCCTCTGCCGGCACCATCCTCCTTGCGGAGGTCACGGAAAATGAGGCGGCGAAAAGTGGAATCGCGAGAGAGACGAAAAAACGCATGGAGGTGAACTTCGAGATCCTGAAGAACGCGACCGACCAGGACGGCAACAAATTCACCATCATCCGGGTGCCTGTGCCGGAAGAGATCATCGAGCCGGCCGACGGGAAAGACGAGATTTTCAAAATGCTGAGAGGGCTGAAGTTCGACGACGGTTCGGTCATCGGCGAAAACGACAGGATCAATACCGTCCTGGCGGCAAGTTACCTCAACTACGTGATTGCGAACAAGGTCGTCCTGATACCGTCTTACTGGAAAAAAGGGCGTCCGGAACAGATCAGGCGGAAGGACGAGGAGTTCAGGCAGATCATGATGAAGGTCTATCCGGACAGGAAGATCGTGCAGATCAATGCCGAAAACATCAACGCCGGAGGAGGCGGGATGCATTGCATCACGCAGCAGATGCCCAAGGGCGCACCTGCCGCGATATCGTCAAAGCTTTCCGATTGGGTTGAACCGTAGATCACGCAGGCCTGACTTGCAGGCCAAGATTTTCTCCGGGTAGATCGGCTTCAGAGCACTTGATGCGTTTCGCCTTTCCACAATGCATGAGCCCATCGGGCCGGATAAGATTGCATCCTTGAGAGGTTTTCAAGGGTGCACCGCCGACCAATGCCCATGGAAACCCGATCCCTGCGCACGATCACTCTTCCGTCAACAAGGTGCCGGTTGACCCTGATAAAATGGCAACTGGACCTCTTTTCGCCGAAGGTTCTCTTTGAATAATCAGGCCCAGTTTCCTATATTCACTGTCCTTACTGAAACGAGGCAGCGTTTTCCGGGTCGAATTACAGATTTTCGGTCCAGAAGAAGCCTTTCGGAATCAGCTAAGTGATTGCAGAATAACACGGAGAGGTGCGAGAGTGGTTGAATCGGGCGGTCTCGAAAACCGTTGTGCGCGCAAGTGTACCGTGGGTTCGAATCCCACCCTCTCCGCAGAAAGCAGGTTCATCCTGCGATCAGGACATAAATCACGAAAGCCCGCAAACCGCGGGCTTTCGTGCTTGTATACCGAAATATCCTGCTGCTCCGGTAAATCCTGCAATCGGTTTATGCTGTTGTGAACCTCACATCACCCCTCTTTCCCGCTTTTTCCGGCACTCGAACCACATCAGTTCATTCACTTACGGATCGACTCCCTTCTTCCCCGATGCAAAAACTGCGCCTTTAGCGGTTTGAACTCCTTCTTAAATAAAAGTGTTGCATGTAACAAAATGCTTTCGTACGTTGCATGTAACAAGAAAAATAATTTATAAGGTTGCAATATGGCAGGAGTGGCTCATAGAGTTCAGAAACACAGGGCAAATTTACGAAAGGCAGGATTGCGTCCGGTGCAGATATGGGTGCCCGATACCCGAAGAGAGGGCTTTGCACTGGAATGCAAGCTGCAATCCGAGCTCCTGAAAAATGACGCACAGGAAAAGGATATCCTGAACTATCTCGAAAAGGTTGCCGATCATGAAGGATGGACTGCATGAAACGGGGGGACCTGGTCTCTATAGCTTTATCAGGTGATTACGGCAAACCTTGGCCGGCGCTTGTTGTGCAGTCGGATTTCTTTTCCGGTCATCCTTCCGTTACGATATTGCCTATAACGAGTGACTTGAGAGACGCTCCATTGTTTCGCATCGCTGTCGAGCCCACAGCGGAGAACAACCTGAAAAAAATCTCCCAGGTCATGGTTGATAAAATTCAGACGGTCCCCGCCGAAAAAGTTGGACCTGTTTTCGGAAGATTGAACGATATGGAAATGCTTTCCGTCAATCGAGCTATGGCTTTGTGGCTGGGTTTTGCATAACAGCGTATTCAACCGGGAGGCAGGACAGCAATTCTTTTTTTAAAAAGGGGTTAAGCCGCTTTTTGGCTTATTCAGGAACGTCACCTATCTCCCTTGCAAACTCCCCCGGACTCAGTGCGGATCCTGAAGGTAATATTGCCTGAATTCTTCAGTCGGTGACCGTTCCGAGTAGATATAGAGCGATATCCCGTTAGGATCCTGAACGGAAAACCCTCTATCGCCCCATGGATGGTCCTCCAGCGGCACAACGGCCGTGAGCCCCGCTCCTGTAAGCCGCATGTATTCCTGGTCGACATCATCGACAAGAAAGTTGTACATGAGTCCGGCGCTGCTGCTCAACTTATGTTCGGGTTGCAGCGGAGACATGAATTGCAGGGTGGAGGCAGAATTGCCGAATTCGAGGTTCACATACCATCCGCAATCGAAGGTTACTTTCGCACCGAAATATCGGACATAAAAATCCCGGGCCTCCCCCACCCTGTTCGTGGTGAATGCCGCAGATAGTGATTTTGGGCGCATATTTATCAATTATTATGAAATGGCCGACTATACCGAAACCTGCAAACGAACTATTGTTGTGTAAGAGCATTTCTGTTTCTTCGGAAACCTTGAATCCTTCAGACAGATACCTATCAGGAAAATATCCGGTGTCATGAAACACCGTTTCTCCGGTTGTTTCGGAGGGCATTCATACGCTCGGCTCCGGTGCGCTTCTGCTATATGTCAGGAAGATACTGGACCCTTGCTGAAATCATGGTTTTGTTTTTCTGCAGCCATCCCTTTTCCTGCAGCGCCCGGTCCATGCAACTCTGACCGTTCCCCCTTCGATTTTTCAGAAAAAAAGCGGTATGTAATTGCTTTAACTGAAACGGCCGCATGCTTGTTTGTCCATCCCGCTTTCTGTCTTCCCCTGAAATCGAAGAGACCAAATTGGGATGTGGTATCCTCCGGCTTTTCTGCACGTGGTTCATCAACTTGTTCTATGACCTGAAAGGGTAGGACAATCGTGCTGACCTCATTGGTCTTACCGTTCCAGATCAGTTCGACCTCGCGTTTATCGTCAAAGAGAAGAAAACGGTATTTATCGGGGAGCTGCTTTTCAGCTTCAAGGTAGCTGATGATTTCCCGCTTTTCATTGTCGGTGAGTTTCATAAGGATTCTGGCAGTTCTGCTCAATGGTTGAAGTTGACCATACAAAACAATCGCTTACTGCCAGATTGCTGGCTTTCTCAAGATAAAGCCGTCACTTTTCAAGACGGTTTCGGCAAACTGACTTTCTACAAGTTTTTTTCTGCCGATTGTCAGAGAACCTCTTGCTGCAAGTGCAACTGATTGATTGTGCCGTTTCGGAGGGAATGCCACAAACACTCTTTTCGAGGGAAACAGTGCATGGATTTGCCGTATCGGGGGAACCAGATCGCTGTCGCCGGAAATAAGCATGGCCATGTCATACTGATCCTGATAAGCACCGATGAGCAGCTGTGTAGCGATATTGACATCGGTCATTTTTTCGTTATAAGAGGCCCAGATATTTCCGCAACGCTTGCATTCTATGGGGTTTCTCTGGTAGTGACCGAACAGGATGCGAATGCCTTCCGACTCAAGCGCTTCAATATATTTTGTCTGCCGCCTTTGCTTGTCGGGGTTGTCGCTGACCCTGCTGGTGAAATATTTTACGCAGACCAGTTCCTGATTCGGCTTGAGCAGACTCTTTGCCAACAGGTTAAGGTTTAACCATTTGCAGTAGTCATATCCGGCTTCAAGCATGCCGAAATAGAGGTTGAATCCGTCTACGTAGACCTGTACTCTCTCTTTCTGAGGCTTATCATTTGCGTTTCCCATATCAAAATGCTTATATTTGAGCCTTAACATCTCCGGAGATAGCATCTCCGGCCCGACGCCTCCACTCACTGGAGGCGTTTCCTTTTTACGAAAGCCTTCCTTCTTACGCTTTAACGTCCCTTCCTGTCTCCGACTGTTTCAAATCACAACACCTGCCAAGCTTAGAATATTATGAGTAGTCGCACTGAAAGAGAGACGTAACACAAATATATCAAAGAGTTTTGCTATTCGAGAGCAATCCAAAACAGATTGTTCCTGTAAACTTATGAAAGCTGGCATCATAAAAGTTTGATTTCTTCTGCTCTCTGAGAAGGCGCCTTTGTTTGAAGTAACGGAAAATCAGTTGTTCAGAGTGTTTTGCCAGTGGGAGGGTATCGATTGGCAGACGGCGGGCGTTGTGGTAACCTATCCAAAGAGGTACGAGCTGCGTGACCGGAATGCTGACCTGGTTTTTCTGGACAAGGCGTTGAGAATTGCGGAGCGGAGCGGATCCCCGTCGTTGCGCAGGGAGCTGGAGCGGCAGGTGGCGCGGGTGGTGCTTGAGCGCGAAGAAGAGTTGGAGCGGAGTTGGGGACGTTGATCCGTAAACAAAACAACTATTCTGACTCGACTGAGTCGGGTGAGAGCTCCGGGACATGCTTCAGTTCCGGCTGAATCATATTGTATTTTTTCTATCTATTCACGGCTGCAAAAGAACATCCCGAAAGGTCCATTCTCTTACACTCTTTCCGTTATTGATCAACTTCCAGGATTTTCCTGAACAATATGATGTTGTTGTACTAAAAGTCTTCATTTGGCACCAGCCAGCTATCTGCAGGCTCAAGATCCTGCTTGATCGCGCTGATAAGAAAAGCCGTCAATGCATTGATGGCTGAATCGATCGCCTCTTCTTCAGACGGGAAGTCTACACGAGACGGCATGTACGGGCCTTCCTGTAAAGGCGTATGGGCAAAGTGGCTGAGTTCAAAACTATAGGGATAGAGTGTGTTCGTGCCAAGCCAGATACGAATTTCAGCTTTTGGAGAGAACCCTTCATGTCCCACATTCAGATGGACTTTCATTTCTCGAAGTAAAACATACGCTTCAATGACATGATGGCTGTCTTTCAGGCGCTCCAGCGTTTTGTTCGGCATTGTTCATCTGTTTAGGTTTCGCAAATAGCATGCTTGGGTTTTCCACTTGGATATATGGAGACACATCATACCCAAATATTGAAACTACCCTTGATGCATCTTCAGATAAGATACGGAATTATGCCTGATTAAAGGGCACCTGTATTTATTTGTTCCGAAGCCCTATTGCTGCGTTGGTCCCGATGAATCGGGATCGAAATCCTCATGTACCACTTGTACACTCCAGTTTCGGAGTTTATCCCGATATTGTCGGGACTCTGTCCGCCTTGCACTCGTGCTTCTCACTACAATAAATAGAGGTGTCCTAAAGTCAATAACGGACACGGCGAAACTCACGATTTCAGGAGAAATTGGAAGGGCGGATCAGGGATGAGGGATTTATTCGGGCATTATTATTGTTGGTATTTATGTGGTTGTTATGGTTGATTTCTCCGTTTGGTCAAGGGCGCCGGTTTTTTCCGGCGCCCTTATTTTATTTATAC
>JAAXXI010000010.1 GCA_013334565.1 Chlorobiaceae bacterium | reverse complement strand
TTTTTTGAGTATCAAGAACAGGAAATGCACTGTTGAGTGCAAGTTCGCCACGAATCTGCTCTTTTGATGTTCTCAGAAATGCCGATATGCTGGCGCTGTACCATGCTCGCTTCATGGCTGGGCATGTTAACGTTGAGGGAAAACGGTAAATAACAGTTGATGTTCAGTTACTCTACTGCTAAATCGGATAATATAATTTACAAAAACATAACAAGTTCTTGCGTACTTCACTCATCTGGTACTGTAGCAGATTTAAGCAACTGGTATTTTCGCTCAGGAATATCCAATCACCCAAGCTCATCCGCGCATTATTTCATTCCTTCGAATATCGCTTCGGCGACCTGTGGCGGAAATCCGGCGGGCAATTCGCCGCTGACCCGGCCGATGACGGCGGGAGTCCTGTCCAGCAGATCATCGATGATATCCGCGCAGGTGCGGGAAGTCAGACTATCCCCTGCAGGGTATATTCTCGAAATATCCCTTACAGGGTATAATCCGGTTTCTCGATGGTTTACATAAACCCGGCCCTGATTCACTCCGGCAGGGTTTCCGATTCGCCAAGCCAGTAGCAGGCTAAGGATGCGGGAATTTTAAGCGCCCGTATGCGTTTATCGCCGGTAAGGGGTAAAACGCCGAAATCTTCAATGTTTTTCGTTATGACATACGATTTCGTAACGTTGCGCTTTTTGCATAAAGCCGTGAGCCTTTTCAGTTCGGCAGAGAATATGGGATTTCGCTTATTGTTGTCGATTAAGGTCAGTATACTGTGCTTATCAAGCAGATTTAAGTTAAAAACCATGTTTTCCATTGAAAAAATCATCGTTTCCACCATTTTTTCCGGCTTTGCCGACCTGTGATGGAAATCGAGCAAGGAATTCACTCCTGAGCCGGTCGTTAACGGTAGTGTTCTCTATTCGACGGGTCACTGGTATGCTGAAGATCTGCCGAATTTCAGCGTCTGCAAATTTCGATTCGCCGGTCAGCCGGATGATCACGAAATCATCCACTTTTACGATAACAGACGCTAATTTTGCCCTGCGCTTTCCGATGCATGCCGTGACCCAGTTTAAGCTGCAAACTCTATCTCTTGAGCCTGCGAAGATATTTTTCAACCCGATTCCTCTCAATTCTGCCGGATTAACGGGCATTATTTTAAATAATGCGGAATAAGTACGGCGTTTTGCGCTTTTTTGAGTGAAAAAAATAAAAATCCGGTTTTTTAAGTCAGGAATGCTTCGATTCATGGTTTTTTCGGAGCACTTGCCGTGTCTCCAAAAAATGGAATCCGAATGTGCGGTATTTCAAATAAAATGAAAGTTGTGCCGGGCCATGCTCGACTCTCCTGGTGCGGAGGGCTGATTGCGATGAAATTCTTTATAACTATTTTCAACATTCAAGCTGAGTATCGGTTCACTTTCAACGCGTCGGAAACCTGTCCGTCGGGACAGCCATGATACTCTGTCAGGCTCAAACTCACGCATAAGATCTGAAATGCAAAATTGGCAATCAGGCAACAGCACCATACAGGGTGAGCTGCTCGAAGCGGCAGCCGATCCGATCGAAGTTTTCCGGGCGGACTGGGGGACTTACCAGACGGCCATCAGAGAGAACTACATGTTCCACAGGGATATCTCCACTGCGATCAGGAAGCTGCTCGACCAGCTTCACGGGCCGCTGAAGGTTCTCGACCTGGGCTGCGGAGATGCCAGCCAGATCCCGGAAATATTCAAACCCGGCCAGGTGGCCGAATACCGCGGATGCGACCTTTCCGCCCAGGCGCTCGATGTTGCTCACAGTAACCTGGCGCATCTTGGAAACCGTGCGGAACTGGTCTGCAAAGATATGCTTGAAGTGCTGAGGGAATCACCTGTCGAGTGTTACGACATCGTGTACTCCAGTTATGCCCTCCATCACCTTCCATCAGATGAGAAACAGGAGTTTTTAAACGATTGCAGCCGTACCCTCTGTGCTGATGGCATTCTGATACTCGTAGATATCATGCGGGAAGAAGGTGAAACCCTGCCGGAGTATTTCGACCGTTACATCGAAAGGATGGACGCGGATTGGACAGGTTTCTCTGATATCGAACGGAGGAGCATCCAGGATCATATCAGGAGCTGCGATTATCCTGAAAGCCCAAGCGTTCTGCAGTCGCTTGCCCGGAATGCCGGTCTGAAAAAATCCCGGAAACTGGAGAAACGCACATGGCACCAGGCCTGGTGCTTCATGGCGTAGGGCGCGTGCTGTAAAAGTATATTCTTTTTTACTCAGACAATATCGACAACCACGATCTCCATCCGATCGGACTTCTGTGCGCTGTAAAGCGTATCGCGAAGCTTCGCGCTGTCCCCGGCGTCCACCCTGCTAACGAAGTCATCGTATCCCTTCAGTATCCGCTCGAACACTCCTTCGTCCAGCGTCTGGCCGCCGGTAGCCACAGCTGAGCCGTTGTGGAAAATCAGCACCTTCAGTGGCAGGCCGCGGCGGAACGCTTCATGGATGCCGAGGTGTCCCGCCGCGGTGAACGACCAGTCCCCCGTGACGGCCCAGGCCTTCTTTGCGCCCGCCTGCAATGCACCGGCGGCCATGGGAATGCTTCCCCCATAATATGCCGTGGCGTCGACGAGATCGTACGGGGGACAGGAAAACAGGGCGCTGGAGCCCGTATCGCCCATGATGAAATCGATTTCCTCGTGCATGTTCTTCAGGATATCGAAAACAGGCATGCAGGAACGGACGGTGGCATGGAATTTTACCGGGAGCCCTTCCGGGATCGAAGGCAGGACTGGACGGGGCAATGCTCGCCAGTCGCGGCCGGTAAGTTTCGCCTGAAGGACCTCGTGCGGGTAAAGGTTGTTGACGGGAAGGAGGTTGTGGCGAAGGAGGTCCCTCGGGGGGAAGTCAACAGGAGGGATAGTTCTGGATGAAGCAGGCGGTGCGGTAACATACGCGGGAAGGTCATCGTCTTCCACGATGCAAACCACAGGCAGCCCCATGGATTCGGAGCGGTCGAATGCCTCAAGAATTCCATGGTACATCTCTTCCGCGGCCAATCGCCTGAACGGCAGCCGTGTGCCTGCGACGAAGGAGTCCGTATCGAAGACCGTATCAGAAGTCCTGCCCTCCCTGTCCGCAGCGACGATGATGACAAGACCGCTTTCCGCTCCCATGGAGAGTGCATCGATAACGGCATTGGCGGCTTTGGCGAAACCGTGCGCCTTGATGACAACGGTGCTGCGCCGACCGGCGAGGGATGCACCCATCGCCATTCCCATGGCAACTTCCTCATGATAGTGCCAGGGCTCTACCTTTCCGATAAGGCTCTTCCATGTTTCAAAAATGGATGCTGCGCCGGATGCGGGGACACAGTTCACCATCGATACGCCGGCATCGACCAGTGCCCGTGCCGCAGCTTCCGCAGCGGTTATTTTTTCGCTGAACGCTTTTCCGGACATAGGTCTCACCGCAGGAACCGGACAAGGATGAAGATGCCGATCATGGTGAACGCTATGGCGATTTTCAGTGCCGCGCCAACAAGCACGCCCAGCCATGTTCCGACTGCGGCTATGCCGGCGTCGTTCAGGTTCCTGCGCGCCAGCAGCTCTCCTGCCAGTGCGCCGATGAACGGGCCTAGGATGATGCCGGGGAAACCGAAAAAGATGCCCGCGAAACCGCCGATGGCGGCGCCGATAACCGCCTGTTTCCCCGCTCCGAACTTTTTCGCCCCGAGAGCGCCCGCCACCAGGTCAACCCCGATTGTTATCAGCGTGAGGACTCCGAGCACGGTCAGCGTTTTCCATCCGACATAGGCGAAGCCCTCGGCCCACGCTGCCGCCGCAAGGCCTGCGAAGATGAGCCCGATGCCGGGAAGGGCGGGCATCACGAGTCCTGCGAGTCCGGTAACGACAAGAATGGCCGCGATCGCCCAGAGCAGGATTGCTGTATCCATAGCATGGACATTTTAATTTGAAGAGGAGACACTCTGCATGGAATATAACGAGATTGAGCATTCAAGCCGAAAACCTGATCTGCGCGACAAGTCCTGTGTTGTCCGGTCAAAGAGAATCTTCGATAAATCCCTGCGCTTTTCCTACATTCCCTTCAGCTACTATTTCAATATGGACTCGATCGCAAACGATGAACGCGCCTGCCGAAGAATCAACGCCCGCCGACAGTAACCAGGGTTCCGGAGAGTTTTCTTCCGGCCCGGGACACAAAATCATTTCCGCCTTTCCCGCTTTCAGCAGCCGGAACTTCCGGCTTTACTTCGTAGGGCAGATCGTGTCGATGATCGGCACCTGGCTGCAGATGGTAGCCCAGGGCTGGCTGGTGTACGACATGACGCACTCCGCTTTCTGGACAGGTGCGACCGCTGCGGCATCGTCCCTTCCTACCCTGTTTCTTTCTCTTCTCGGCGGGGTGATCGTCGACCGCTACGACCGCAAGACCATCCTGCTCTGGACTCAGTCGGCATCGATGCTGCTGGCTTTCGTGCTCGGAATTTTCACCCTGACCGGCATCGTTACCGTTACGATCATCATGGTGCTCTCGTTCCTGCTGGGATGCGTGGCAGCTGTCGCGACGCCGGCGGTGCAGGCTTTCCTGAGCGAAATGGTCGATCGTGACCAGCTTCATTCCGCTGTCGCCCTGAATGCTGCCATCTTCAACGCGTCGAGGGTCATCGGCCCGGCCATCGCAGGCCTAACAATCGCATGGATCGGTACGGGAGGCGCATTCATCGCGAACGGTCTCAGTTATATCGCGGTTATCGTCGCTCTTCTCGCCATAAGGACCGCTGTGCCATGGAAGAAGCCACAGGTGCATCAGCCCCCCCTTCAGTCCATCAGGGAAGGCATCGTCTACACCTGGGAGCATCCGCTGCTCAGGACGATCATCATGTTCGTTTCAGTAATTTCGATATTCGGCTGGTCCTTCATGTCGATGCTGCCCGTTGTCGCCCGGAATACCTACAGACTCGGTTCGGACGGCATGGGTTATCTCTATTCCGCGTTCGGTATCGGCTCCCTTGCCGGTACGGTGTTCGTTTCCATGTCCTCCGGAAAGATCAGGACCAGCCTCATGGTGGTCGGCGGGATAGCGGTGTTTTCACTGGGGCTCTTTGCCTTCACCTTCGCGGCGGACGAAAGGATCGCGCTCGCCTTTCTCTTCATCGCCGGCGTAGGCATGCTTTCAGCGTTCGCCACCATGACAGCAACGGTGCAGCGCCTGGTCGAGGACCGTTACCGCGGGAGGGTGATGAGCATCTACCTCATGGTGCTGATGGGGTTCATGCCGATCGGGAACCTGCAGGTCGGGTTTCTTTCCGAACACTTCGGCACGGCTGTTGCCATCCGTATCGGCAGCATCGTCGTGCTTCTCGCCACCCTCTTCCTTATTGCATACAGCAAGGAGATCGAGAAGGGATGGAAGGAGTACAAAGTATCATCGAAATAACGGTTTCCAAATCGGTGGACTTTTTGTAAATCCTGAAGGGAACCTGCTGCGGAACTGACGGGGTTATGTGTGTGTTTCATTGGGAAACATAGGAAGAACATGAAGAAAATTGCCCTGCTGCCTGTATTGCTGTTTGTTCCGTTTTTTGTATTCCTCGGTATGGCGGGCGCGGTGAAAACCTCTCAATCAAAAGCGATGACCGAAGAGAAGCATCCGGCGAACCCTTACTATTCGCGTACCGACACCACGAAACTCGATCTTCCGGATTCCGTCTGGAAAAAAGTGCTGCCTCCCGATTTGTACGAGGTTGCCCGGCATGCGGCAACCGAGCGGGCTTTTACCGGTAAATACTGGGATTATGACGGTATAGGTACCTATTACTGTGCGGCCTGCGGCAATGCGCTGTTCAGTTCGGATGCCAAGTTTGCAAGCAGCTGCGGGTGGCCGAGCTTTTTCGAGACGGCCCGCAGGAACAGCGTTATCTACCGCAAGGACACCTCTCACGGCATGGTCCGCACCGAGGCGCTATGCGGAAGGTGCGGCGCCCATCTCGGGCATCTTTTCGATGACGGGCCTCCTCCCATAGGGAAGCGCTACTGCATGAACTCGATAGTGCTCGATTTCGAACCGGAGAGGAAGGTCCGGTAATCTACCCAGATATCCCGGACCATTGCCTGCCGCCCGCAATCTTCCTCAGTGCGCGGAAGAGAGGTCGGTTTTTTCCCCTTTATTTATTTTTATCAGCAGCAGCAGCGGCATGCAGAGTACGAATAGCAGCGCGACCAGCTTGAACGCATCCATATAGGCGAGGTGATAGCTCTGTACGGTTACCGTGCCTTCGAGTGCCTTCAGGGCAACCTGCTGGGCTTCGACCGGCGAGAATGCCCTCGTCTGCGCGGCCTGCTGCACTGCGTCGAGACGCAGAACGGCAGCAGGATCGAATGGCGAGAGGTGGCTGAGCATTTCGGTGCGGTGCACGGCGACACGCTGCGAAACATAGGTGTTGGTGATCGCGATTCCGAAAGAGCCGCCGAGCTGGCGCACCATGTTGTTCAGGCCGGTCGCCTGTCCGACATCCCTGCCATGGAGGCCCGATACGGCAAGCATGGTCACGGGGATGAAGATGAAGCCGAGGGCGATACCGCGCAGAAGCAGCACCCAGAAGAAATTTTCCGCCCCGGACTGCATGGTCTGCTGACCAAGTTCCCAGCAGAACAGAGCGAATGCCGCCATGCCGAACGTCATGAGCAGTTTCGGAGATGCACCTTTCTGCAGGGCGATGCCGAGCGGCAATGATATCACACCCGTCAGCATGGCGCTTGGAAAGAGCACCGAGCCGGTCAGGACCGCCGTAAAGCCGAGCAGGCGCTGCACGAAGACAGGGAATATGAACAGCGAGCCGTACAGTCCGTAACCGACCACAAAGGTGAGCACGGCGGCGATCGCAAGCGTGTTGCTCCGGGCAAGGACTCTCAGGTCGACGGCCGGATGGTCGAAGTGCAGTTCCCACCAGACGAAAGCGGCAAGCGATACAATAGCTATGATCGTGAACCAGGTGATGTATGGTGTATCGAACCAGTCTTTCGATTCGCCGCGCTCGAGGATGAACTGCAGCGATCCTATGCCGAGGGCAAGCAGGCCGATACCCGTCCAGTCAATTTTCACGACATCGTGCTTCACTTTCGGTTCCTTGATGAAGGTGAACGCCGACCAGGCGGCCATCAGTCCGACCGGGATGTTCACAAAAAAGCACCATTCCCAGGCGAAATAATCGACAAGGTAGCCGCCGAGCAGTGGGCCGATGGTCGGTCCGAGCACGAGCCCCATCGAGAAGATGCCTGTCGCGGTTCCGCGCTCTTCAGGTTTGAAGGTTTCGTAGAGTATCGCCTGGGATGTCGGCAGGAGCGCCCCGCCGCCGATCCCCTGCAGGAACCGGAAAATCACCAGCATCCAGATGTTGTCGGCCATGCCGCACAGCAGCGAGGCGAACGTGAAGAGCAGGATCGAGCCGATGAAGTAGGTTCGCCTGCCGAGCAGGTTGCCGAGGAACCCGGAAAGCGGGATAATGATCACGTTCGCAATTGCGTAGCTCGTAACGACCCAGGATACATCCTCGATGCTCGCACCGAGGTTTCCGCTGATATGGTTCAGCGCAACGTTCACGATGGTGGTGTCGATAAGCTCGAGCATCGCGGCGATGATTACCGTCGCGGTGATGATCACCTTGCGGATGCCGGTTTCATAGTTATGGTCCGGAGAAACAGCGGCTGTTGCGATGGTATTTTTTCTTCCTTTATTCATATTGCCGGTTTGTCAGCCTCTTCACGTTATTTCACTTTGATTTCAGCTATCACATTCATGCCTGCCGCAACAGGCTCGGACGGCTTTTCGGTAAAGACGATTTTCACCGGCACCCGCTGGGTTACTTTCACGAAGTTACCGCTTGCGTTGTCAGGCGGCAGCAGGGAGAATTTCGCTCCCGTACCGGATGATATCGATTCGACCTTTCCCTTGAACTCCTTGCCGGGCCAGGCATCGATATGGATAACGACCGGCTGTCCGGGGCGGACGTTCTCGAGCTGGGTTTCCTTGTAGTTCGCTACAACCCAGAGGTCGCTGCTTGCAACGAGGGCGATCAGCTGCTGTCCGGGTGCTACGTACTGGCCGGGCTGCACATTCTTTCTGGAAACGAATCCCGACGACGGTGCGGTGATGGCGGTATAGGAGAGCTGCAGTTCCGCATTGCGGAGCTCGGCCTCGCGAACTTTCACCTGTGCTCCTGAAGCCTTGTACTGGCTCGATGCCGAGGCATACCGCGCGGTCGATGTTTCCGCCCCTGCCTTGACGGCATCGAACTCGGCCTGGGATATCACATCCTGCTGCCTGAGGTTCCGGTTTCTGTGAAGATCGGCATTCAGTTTGCGCTTGTTCGCCCCCGCTGCGCTGATTTCAGCCGATGCGGCCGATGCTGCGGCTTCTGCGCTCTGCAGCGCTGCAGCGGCAAGGTCCCGTCTTACTTCATAATCGGCCGGGTCGAGCTTTATGAGCGTATCGCCCCGGCTGACTTTCTGGTTGTCTTTCACGAGCACGCTTTCCACTTTGCCCGGAATGCGGGAAATGACCGGGTAGACGTCACCCTCTATCTGTGCATTGTCGGTTTCGACATACAGGTATGAGTGATAGAGCTTGACGCCTCCCCAGACAAGGCCGGCAGCGAGCATGACCGCAAAAATGGCCAGGCGGACCGGATTTCCGGCGGAAAAACGTCCTTTTTCCGAACGTTCCCCGTTCTCTGTACCGCTGTTCGGGTTTCCTTCCGGAGCCTTCGCTCCTGCTTGTTTCTGTGGTTCTGACATGGTGTCCATCAATCGATTTTGTTGTTTGATAATAAAACTGTCATCCGGCGCGCGAGGCTTCGATACCCGGGGACCGGTATTCAGGCAGCCTCAGCACCATGACCGCGCAGGGAGCCTTGCGCATTACTTTTTCAGCGGTGCTGCCCACCAGCAGCCTGGTAAGCCCGGTTGCCCCGTGCGATCCGATAACGATCAGGTCGACGTCATGCTTCTTTGCAAAGCCGGTGATGACCGACCATGCGGGGCCGTATTCGAGCGCGAACCGGACGTCGCAGTGATGTATCGAGAGGCGGTCGGAATAGCGCGAAAAGATATGAAGACACTCTTTCATCTGCATCTCCCTGTCTGCGGTATCGGGGTTCGCAGCATGCAGCACGATGATTTCAGCATCCTCGCCGTACATATCCGAACAATACTGCAGGAGTTCTTCCGATCCCGGGGAGAAATCCACCGGGCAGAGTATGGTTTTTTTGCCTCTTTTCATTTAGCGGTCCTTTTTCTGATAAAGGGTTATGGCCGGAACTGATCGCCGGCGGCGCGTTTCAGCGCATAAGAGTTAATGGTGCAGTCATAGAGCGCCTTCAGGTGCCCGAGCTCGGCTTCCGAAAGGGAAGCTTCAGAGTCCAGCAGGTCGAGCGAAGTGGCCAGGCCGTTCTGGTAACGTATCCTTGCATGTTCTGCAGCAAGCCTTGCCTGGCTTACCTGCAGTTCGGTCGTGCCGATTTTGCCGATGCTGGCGTTCAGGGAATTCAAGGAGCGTTCGACCTCTTCCCTTATTTCCTGTTCGGTGTCGATACGCTGCTGTTCGGCTCCGCGCATCATTGCCAGAGCTTCGCTTTTCTTTGCGCTTGTTTTGAAACCGGTGAAAATCGGCACATGCAGTTCGACCCCGGCGGAATAATTCCGGCGGATCTCGTTGATGTCGGGCGAGGGAGGGATCAGATAACCGTTGGTATAGCCGAATGCGGCGCTTCCGACGATTTTGGGCAAACCTTCCCTGACGGCAAGGTTTTTCGTGAATCTCGCGGAATTCTCCTTTTCTCTGGCAAGCCCGATTTCGATTCGTTCCCGGAGAGCCTGGGCAGTGAGCTTTTCAAGTTCGTATCCGGCGCGGGTGAAGGTGAAATCGCCTTTCAGCCTGACAGGGTCGTTTTCCGGGATGCCGGTAAGTCTCCGGAACGAGGTTTCGGCGTTTTTCAGATCGGTTTCGATATCGGTTTTTTTGTTCCCTGCTGCGGAAAGCCTTACATCGATGGTGAGGACGTCGAATTTCGTGGCGGCGCCTTCTTTGTACTTTTTTCCGATATAGTCGAGGCTTTTCCTGAGGGCGGTGATTTCCCGGTCCTGTACCTTGACGGCTTCGCGCAGGAACATGATGCCGTAGAAAAGCCTGACCGCGGAGTATGAAAGTTCCCGACCGGTCATGTCGAGTTCCTGTTCGGCGCTCTTTCTTCCAGATTTGGCAATATTCACCTCGCTTGCAGTCTTTCCGAAGTCGAACAGCGTGATCTGCGCTTTAACTTTTGCATCGTAATTGTCGTTCGGCATGAATTTCATCGAAGAGCCTCCGAATTCCATCTCGGAAACGGGGTCGATATACCGGTAATCGGCACTTGCACTGATCTGAGGCAAAAATCCGCTGCGTTTCTCTGTTACCCTTGCATCTGCAGCTTTGACCCCTTCGGCAGCCTGACGGACTTTGGGATTGTTCTCTCTTACCAGTCGGATGGCATCCTCTACGGTTATCGGTCCGGACGCAGTTTCCGAGGCAAAGGCCGATGCAGGCAGGTGTGTTCCGAGCAAAAGGGCGGCGAAGAGGAGATATGCGGTACGTTTTCTTTTCATGGTCTTTCGGTAAATAGTTAATCCATGAAAATAAAGGCAATTTCCATGCCGGAATCCGGATTTCGGCTGTTGTGCCCGCAAACCCACTGCCTGCGGGGGTTTTGGTTTTCGGAGGTAATGATCAAAAAGTTGCTTAATTCTGAAAAAATCAGAATATTCCTTGGAAAGTGTTCTGAAAAAATCAGAATAAATGGAAATTCATCCATCATCCCGATGCAATCATGGCCTCTTTGAGCGAATCTCATCAGCTGATGCAGTATATCAGCGATGCCATAGGTACAATCCGCGAACCGCAGGAACTTTTCAGGACCCTGACGGACAAGCTACGGCTTATTTTCGAGTTCGATTCGGCGGTAATCATAACGTTCGACCGGGACCGGCACTATGTCAACGTTTTTTTCGAGATGCTGCGTTTCGAAGTTCCTGACAGCATCCAGCGAAAGAAGCGTCCGGTAGCAGGATCATGGATAGAGCCGCACCTCGGTGATTCGGGAGTATCGGTACTTGCCATAGAGGATGCGATCGACCGCTATCCTTCGGATTTCCCGGTCCCGAGGATGCTCTATGACATCGGCATGCGCCAGGTGGTGCTTTCTCCCCTGCGCTCGGGCGGCAAGGTGATCGGTTTCCTTAACTTCGTTTCGAAGCAGCTCAAAAACTGGTCAGAAGATGAAAAAGAGCTGCTTGCAACGCTCTCTTTCCCGATAGCTGTGGCTGTCAGCAATGCGGCGGCTTACGAGGAGCTCCGTCAGCGCGAGGCTCAGACCGCCATGCAGCTTGCCGTCAACAATGCGCTCCTGACCATCAAGGACCGGAACCGGATGATGCAGGCCGTATGCGAGCAGATCAACAAGCTCGTGCCCTGTGCATTTGTCGGCATCAGAGTTTTCGGCGAAGATGGAAAACCGAGGGTCTTCGACAATTACATGCGCGATTCGGAAGAGCGCTTTTCTCCTGCATCCGCAGCCATTCTGCACGACGCCCTCGGTTTCGGTGTAACCATGAAAGAGAGCTTTTCGCTGATATCCCTGCCTGGTGTCTATTCGGGTGATGATTTTACGCGTTTGTGCGGGAATTTCAGGCTGGTCGACCTGGTAAGGGAAAAATTCGGCATCTGTTCGGTGATCGTTGTCAGGCTCTGGGACATAGCGGGAAGCAGCGCAGGACTGATCATATCAGATACGGGAAGATCGTTCGGAGAAGAGGACCTGACGACGGTCAATCTCATCGTTCCCCAGCTCTCCCTTGCGCTGCAGAATTTCCTCGCATTCGAAAAAATCGACGAACTGCTGCAGAAACTCGAGGGCGAGAAGATCTATCTCGCGGAAGAGATCAAGGCTGCGCACAATTTCGAGGAGATCATCGGCCAGAGCGATGCGCTGATGAAGGTGCTCCGCAGGGTGAGCCAGGTGGCGCCGACCGACGCGACCGTGCTTGTCGAGGGAGAAACCGGCACGGGCAAGGAGCTTATCGCGAGGGCCCTGCACAATCTTTCTTCCCGCAGGGAGCGGATGCTGGTGAAAGTCAACTGCGCGGCTCTGCCTGCTTCCCTGATCGAAACGGAACTTTTCGGCCATGAAAAGGGCAGTTTCACCGGCGCCACCGAACGGCGGGCGGGAAAGTTCGAGCTTGCGAACGGAGGGACGATTTTCCTCGACGAGATAGGCGAGCTTCCTCTGGAGCTGCAGGCAAAGATGCTGCGGGTGCTCCAGGAAAAGGAGCTCGAGCGCATCGGAGGGAAACAGGTCATCCCGGTCGATGTGCGTGTCATTACCGCTACCAACCGGAACCTCGAAAAGGAGGTTGCCGACGGGAAATTCAGGGAGGACCTCTATTTCCGCCTGAATGCTTTTCCTATCACTCTCCCGCCGTTGCGAGAAAGGCGCGAGGATATCCCTATGCTTGTGCGGCATTTCGTGGACAAATTTTCGAGGGAGTTCGGGAAAACGCCTCTGCCGGTCCGTGAAACCGATATGCTGGAGCTGCAGGCAAGGAACTGGAAAGGCAATATCCGCGAGCTTGCACACTCTATCGAGCAGGCGGTTATCCTCTCTGAAGGCGCGACCCTCGATTTTTCCTCAGTGCCGATGCCTCAGGCGGGCTTTCCAGCCGAACGCCGGGTTGAACTGGCGACCCTCGAGGATTTCGACCTGCAGGTCCGTGCCATGGAACGCGGCCTTATCCTCGATGCCCTCGGACGCGCGGGCGGTCGGGTGAGCGGGAAAGGCGGGGCGGCGGAACTGCTCCGGATCAACCCGAAAACCCTCTATTCACGCATCGACAAGCTCGGGATCAGGAAGAACTATGGGTAATGGGTAATGGGTAATGGGTAGTGGGTAGTGGGTAATGGGTAATGGGTAATGGGTAATGGGTAATGGGTAATGGGTAATGGGTAATGGGTAATGGGTAATGGGTAATGGGTAATGGGGAGTGGGTAATGGGGAGTGGGTAATGGGGAGTGGGTAATGGGGAGTGGGTAATGGGGAGTGGGTAATGGGGAGTGGGTAATGGGTAGTGGGTAATGGGAAATGGGTAATGGGTAATGGGTAACGGGTAATAGGTGAGAGGTAATAGGTGAGAGGTGGGATTGTTGTGTCTTCAAGGCGCTGAATAATGGTGGAAATGCCGTGTTTTTGGTATGTTTCATGTATTCCGATCTCATTCCTTCATGAGAAATATAGATAGTACCGTGCAGATACTTGAAGATCATTTTTTTGAACTTCGACCTGCTGATCGATTGTATCGGATCTTCGGCTGGAGCTGTTCGGGATTGAATGTCAAATGGAGAATACGACATGTCCACAATTCAAAATGGGGATAGTGAACTGCACGATAAGGCATACCCTGAAGATGCCCTCTTGATCTTTATCGGTCACAGCGATGATGCGAACGATGAAGCAGATGCGATTCTGGGATTGCAGACGAAGCTTGAACGGAAGTTTCGGGACTTTCTTGCGTTGCCGGGAGTGCGTTCCGGATTTCGCAGCTTACGAGTATGGGAGTGGAACAAGGACGCTTCTTCAAAGCCGGGCGGGCAGCAGACGGTCGTAGCTCCTGTACTTTCTCAGGCACAGATTGCTCTGTTTGTCTTCAAGGAACGAATCGGAACTGTAACATGGGATGAAATTAACCACATGCGGGAGAGAAGCAGACATGATAATCTCCGAATCAATGCGCTCTTTCCAGCAATGCCTCCAAGATCCCTTGATTTGAGCACTAAAAAAGATCTGTCGCAATGGAACGAGGTTGTAGATCGGCGCGACGAACTTAACCTTCATTGGACGAATCCTGATATTCCTTCGGTTACTCCGCTTGACAGTTATCGTGATATGGAGCACCTCAAGAGTATCGCATTGGAAGGATTATCAAATGCAATCCATGGTATTCTTTGCGATCAAGCTGGTCTGGAAACCCGGGAACCGAATCATAACTTTCCTGATCTTGACCGGAGGTACCGGGCGACATTGACGGAGGAACTGAACAAGATCAGGATGCTTGGGTCGCCAGTTATCGATAGTATTAAGGTCGGCCTGGACGATACTTTTGTTCCGTTACGGATATCACATACCTGGAAAACCGATGAGCGCTTCAGCAGAAAGAAGCGGGCAGAGGCCATGCAGGAGGAGATGCGTCATTTTACTCCCGATGAACTGTTGAGGAGGGTGTTTCCGGCATACCGCCTGCTGCTGGTGATCGGCGATCCCGGCGCAGGCAAAACCACTCTGCTGAAATATTATGCCCTTTGCTGTTTGCAGAAGAAGCAGGAGCGGCTGTTTTCCGATGCAGGACCGGTCAGGGTGTTTTACCTGCCCTTGCGGGAACTGAAGCTCGATGACAACCGGAACTATCGTACCCTGCCGGAACAGCTTTCGTTCTGGTCGGCAGTGCGTGCGAATAACGTTGATATTGAGGTCTTCGACGGGTGGCTCCGCAATGCGGGTGGCGCGAAGTCTCTTGTGCTGCTCGATGGTCTCGACGAGATCAGCGATCTCGAACTGCGAAAGACAGCTTGTAAATGGATCGATAATCAGTACACCGGGTTTCCCGAGACCTTTTTTGTGGTGACCTCCCGGTTGACCGGCTATCGCAAAACCGAAGGGGTGGAGCTTGAGGCGGACCATATCCGGGCCGATGTGATGGACTTCACGGCGGAGCAGCAGCAGGAGTTCCTCTCGAAATGGTTCATGGCTTCGTATTGCAGGGAGCTGTGCCCGGCAGAGCTCGATCCCGAAACGTGGATCGCGGGGCAGAAGCTGGCGGCTGAAGAGCGGACGAAAACCATAGTCGAGTATCTTGGAAAGGATGAAAACAGGGGGCTTCGGGAGCTGGCCGCAGTGCCCATGATGCTTCAGATCATGGCTATTCTCTGGAAAGAGCGGGAGTTTCTGCCGGGCAACAGGGTGAAGCTCTACAGCGCCGCACTCGATTACCTGCTCGAATACCGTGACATGCGACGCATTATTGCTCCGCTTCTGCCTGCCGACAAGGCGCGGCTGGTTCTGGCTCCGGTTGCGCTGTGGATGCAGGAGGAACTCGAAGCCGACGAGGCCGACTGTTCAGCTATGCATACCGAGATGCAGAAGGTTCTAGGGACACTCGACCACCCACCGACTGCCGAGGCATTCTGCAAGAACCTTGTCGACCGGGCCGGTCTGCTGGTCGAATACGGTGAAGAGCGGCGGGAGTATCTATTTCGCCACAAGACGTTCAGGGAGTATCTGTCAGGAGGCCAGCTCACCGAAAAGATCAAGCGCAACTCCGGGCTTATCGCCCCCCTTGTGGAACATTTCGGCGAAGACTGGTGGAACGAACCGATTACCTTTTTCATGGCCCAGGCAGATGCCGCGATGTTCGACAAGTTCATGGAGTGCCTGTTCGACTCGGAGGTCAGCGAGGAGTTCTCCTCGAAGCAGCAGACCTTGCTGCAGACAGTTGTCGCCGAAGCGCCCCAGAAAACAACCAATGCATTGAACAAGAAGCTGCTCGAACCGGATACAACGGCAAATCGCCAGCGTTATATCCTCGATTGTCTTATGTCGTTGGGGAAAGAAGAGTCTCTGAAAGATGTATTGGCATTTGCAAGGACAGTCTTGGGAAAAAATAAAGATGTAAAGGACAGAGCAGATAACTTGCTTTCTTTGCTTATACCGGATATTCCAAACGATGATAATAAAGAGCGTTTTTCAGGGGAACATGGAAATCTTGATAATTTCTCGCATTTCATCCTGATACCGGGAGGGGAATACATCTATTCGCAACCGGAAAAGAAAGGAACGGTGGTTACGGTGTCCGATCTCTGGTTTGCGAAATACCCGGTGACCAACCGGCAGTATCGCTCGTTTATCGATTTTCTTGCAGGTAAGCCGCTTGCGCACAAAACATCCCTGTCCGTGAAAACTTACACGAAGGCATTGCATGATCTGGCCAATTCACGAAATGAGACGATCAAAGGTTTCGATAAATACCTCAAAGAGGAATCTGATCTTGTCAAGCTATTCCGATCAGATCGTGATGATGATCGCAAATTCAACAAGGATGATCAACCGGTGGTTTCAGTAACCTGGTATTCGGCGAGGGCCTACTGCCTCTGGCTCTCGATGTTGTCAGGCGAAGAATACCGTTTGCCAACTGAAATCGAATGGGAATGGGCGGCCGGAGGGAGGCGCGATAAACCAGGCAAGGTGCTGAAGGTGAAAGAGTATCCCTGGGGGGACAAGCCGGAACCAAGCGCGAAACATGCCAACTTCAACGAAAACGAAGGGGCGACCACGCCGGTTGGCCGCTATCCGGACGGTGCGACACCTGAAGGGCTGTACGACATGGCTGGCAACGTATGGGAGTGGATGGAGGACTGGTATGACAACGACAAAAGCTGGAAAGCTTTGCGTGGCGGTTCATGGCACTACGAACCTGTGATTCTGCGTTGCCGGGTTCGCTACCTCAACTTCCCGGACAACGGGATCAACGTCAACGGTTTTCGAGTTGTTCGCCCCAGTCCAAAAATGAATAGCTGATAATCTGGTTTCTGGTAATCTGAAAGGTTCCACACTTTATTTGTTACGAAGCCTGAAAACTGCGCTGGGTGGTGCTGGAGGTGGATAATCCTCTCGCCTTCCATATGCCGCCCCTCCGGGGCTGAAGAAATAATTAATTGAGCTGACCTCCCTTCACCGGGGGTTGGCACCCCCGGCTACCAACATTCCGCCCCTCCGGGGCTAAAACATCCTGCTCCTCACTCCCCAGTTCCCAGTCCCCAGCACTCAGTCCTCAGCACTATTTTTACCCGCAGACCTTCCTGATCGCGTCGGCGATGATGGGGATGCCTCGCTCGATCTCATCCGGAGTGTTGTTGCAGTAGGAGAGGCGCATGGTGTCGTTGCGGCTGCCGTCCGGGTCGAAGGTGCTGCCTATAACAAAGACCGCGCCGCGTTCGATGGTCAGCTTGAGTATGGGGGTGGCGTCGGCCCCTTCCGGAAGGGTGAGCCAGATGTAGAAGCCTCCTCTCGGTTCTTTCCACCTGACGTACTCCGGCAGGTGCTTCCTCAGGGCTTCTGCCATGCAGGCAGCACGGCGCCGGTACGCCTCACGCACTTTTACGACGTAACTATCTATTTTGCCGGAACGGATGAATGCGTCGGCGATGACCTGGGAGAAGCTTGGCGAGCAGGCGTCGGCGGACTGCTTGATCAGCTCGCATTTCTCGTAGATCGAGGGAGGAGCGAGCAGCCAGCCGAGGCGCAGTCCGGGGCCGAGAATCTTCGAGAATGAGCCCATATAGCAGATATCGATCCCTTCGGGGTCGGTGGCCTTGATGGGGACCAGCCTGTCGCGGTCCTCCTCGCTGAACCAGAGGTCTCCGTATGCATCGTCCTCGATGAGCGGGATGTCTCGTCCCTGAATGGCTTCGACAAGCTCCAGCTTGCGTTCCGAAGTGTAGAGCATGCCTGCGGGATTGTGGAAATAGGGCGTGATGTAGAGAAATTTGGCAGGGTCCGGCCGGGCGGCTTCCTGGCGCAGCATGTCGATATCGAGGCCCTCTTCGTCAACCGGAATGGAGACGATCTTTGCCCCTGAGGAGCGGAAAGCGGCGATGGCCCCGATGAAGCAGGGGTATTCGGTCAGCACCCGGTCACCGGGATCGACGAAGACCTTCCCCAGGATGCTGAGGCCCTGCTGCGAGCCGGTGGTGATCATGAGCCGGTCGTTTCCTACGGGCAGTCCCTTGCCTTCGAGGTAACTGCCGAGCGATTCGAGCAGCGAAGGAAGGCCGGGAGTGGGACCGTACTGGAAAGCCGACTGCTTGGTTCTGGTGTCGAGCCCTTTGAAAAGCTCCTCGACCTCATCGACCGGAAACAGATCGTTGCCCGGCATTCCACCGGCGAACGAGATCATGTCGGGCCTTGCAGCAAGGCTCATCAGTTCTCTTATTGCAGAGGAGCGAAGTGCGGAAACCGATTTCGAAAATCTTGGCATTTTTACAGCTGGTAAACGTCCCCTTCCTTGAGCAGCTCCAATTTGTGCTCCTGCAGCACATCGATGAGCTTCTGCATCGATTCGGCGCGGATAATGGCCGTAGCATTGCAGTCGCCGGTGGCGAAAGCGTACATATAGTCGATCGCCACATTGCTGTCCGAAATAACCTGGAGCGCCTTGTGCAGTCCACCGGGCCTGTGCGGTACGATCATGCCTACGACTTCGGTAATCTTTACGGCGAATCCGTGCTTTTTCAGCACCTCGGCGGCAAGCTCGGGGCGTCCGACGATCATGCGCAGAATGCCGTAGTCGGCGGTATCCGCGATGGAGAATGCCGAGATATTGATGTCATTGTCGGCAAGAATTCCGGTGAGTTCGGCCAGGCGCCCTGTCCTATTATCGAGAAAAACCGATAATTGCTTGATGATCATGGCTTCTTCGTTTTGTTATTGGAGTTTCCGTCTGTCGATCACGCGCTGTGCCTTGCCCATGCTGCGTTCGATGGTTCCCGGTTCGACAAGCCTGATATCCGCATGGAGCCCGAGCACGCTCGCGATGTTGGCCTTGATCCTGTGGCGGAGGTTTTCGAGTTCCTTGACTTCGTCGGAAAAGAACTGTTCTTCGACTTCGACCTGGACTTCGAGGATATCGAGGTTGTTCCTGCGGTCTACAACAAGCAGATAGTGCGGCTTCGTTTCGCTCATTTCAAGCAGCACCGACTCGACCTGCGACGGGAAGACGTTGACCCCGCGGATGATGAGCATATCGTCCGAACGGCCTACGCATTTTTCCATACGCACAAGTGTCCTGCCGCATTCGCATTTATCGGCATGCAGCCGGGTGAGGTCGCGGGTGCGGTAGCGGATGAGCGGCATCGCCTCCTTTGTGGCCGGAGTGAAGACAAGTTCTCCGAGTTCGCCGTAGGGCAGCACTTCGCAGGTGTCGGGATTGATGATTTCAGGGATGAAGTGGTCCTCGAAGATATGCATGCCATTCTGGCAGTGGCACTCCATCGAAACGCCCGGGCCTATGATTTCACTGAGGCCGTATATATCGTAAGCCTTGATGCGCAGCAGCTTTTCGATCTGTGAACGCATCTCTTCGCTCCAGGGTTCGGCTCCGAAAATACCTGCCTTGAGCTTGATGCTTGCCGGGTCTATTTTCTCCTCGGCAAGCGCTTCTCCGAGGAAGGCTGCGTAGGATGGTGTGCAGGCCAGCAGCGTCGAGCCGAAGTCCTCCATGAGCTGCAGCTGTTTTTTCGTGTTGCCGCCGGAAATCGGTATAACGGAAGCGCCGATCTTCTCCGCCCCGTAATGCAGGCCGAGACCGCCGGTGAAGAGGCCGTAACCGTAGGCGACCTGGATGATGTCGTCACGGGTCGCTCCGATCATGGTGAGCGAACGGGCGACCACTTCGCTCCACATCATTATATCGTTGTGGGTGTATCCGACCACGGTCGATTTGCCGGTAGTGCCGCTCGAAGCATGGAGCCTGACCACATCCTGGCGTGGTGTCGCGAAAAGCCCGAAGGGGTAGTTGTCGCGGAGGTCCTGCTTTGTGGTGAAAGGCAGTTTTTTCAGGTCGTCGATGGACTGGATATCTCCCGGTTCGATTCCCTGGTCCTGAAGTTTGCTGCGGTAGAACGGGACCGAGTAGTATACCCGTTCAACCATCTCTTTCAATCTCGTTCCCTGGAGTTTCAGGAGGCTTTCACGCTCCATGCACTCGTAATGCTCGTTCCAGATCATGTATCGGATGCTTGTTGTTGAGATAATTCAAGTCCTTTCCTGAAGGCGCGGATGTTCATGTCGATGGTATCTGCGCCTTTTTTATGGAATAGTTTTTCAATACCGGATTCAAGCTCTTCAGGGGTCATGCCGGTAAACGGAGCTGCAGCGCCGAGCATCACCATGTTGGATGTTCTGATGTTACCAGCCTGGCGGGCGTGTTCTGCAGCGCTTACGAGCAGGGGGCGGTCCGTACGGTGCAGTTCGGCGAAAATGGCTTCGAGGTCCGGATAACCCGTTATGTTCACGACCGGATCGGTCGCGGTCACCACTTTTCCGCCCGGTGCGAGATAGGGCAGATAGCGGAGCGCTTCGAGCGGCTCAACCGAGAGGATCAGATGCGAAGTGCCCCTCGATATGAGGTCGGAGTAGATTTTCCTGGCCGATATCCGCAGGTGCGACTGGACGGCACCTCCGCGCTGGCTCATGCCGTGCACTTCCGCCTGCCGGATATGCAGTCCTTTATGGATCGCGGCCTGGTTGATGACCGATGCGATGGTGAGAATTCCCTGGCCGCCTACGCCGGCAAGAATGATATTGAGCTGCATGGCTTCTTCTTAAAAGTTTGCTGCAGTGTTCCGCTTTTTTCGGGCGGCGTTTTCCAGGCATTCCCTCTGCGCGATGACGACCGAAACTCCTTCATAGGCGATTTCTTCGCCGAGCACGGTGATGTTTTCATCGAGATGCGACTTGAGCGGAATTATCGACCTGATATGTTCTTTTTCGACACCGAGCCCGGTGCATATCTCGACGAGCCGTGTCCCTGTCGCAGACGAGCATTGTCCGCCGGTCATGGCGACAGTGTCGTTGTCCGCGATGATGATGGTTACCGGTGTCCGGTCATTCACTGCATCGAGCAGCCCGGTCATGCCGGAATGGGTGAACGTCGAATCGCCTATAACTGCAACTGCAGGGTGCAGTCCGGCATCGGCAGCCCCTTTTGCCATGGTGATCGATGCGCCCATGTCGACGCAGGTATGGATTGCGTTGTAGGGCGGCAGGGCACCGAGGGTATAGCATCCGATGTCCGAAAAGACATGCCTGTCGTCATAAGAGCTCATGACGATATTGAGGGCTTCGAAAAGGTCCCTGTGGCCGCATCCTTTGCAGAGCTCGGGCGGACGGTTCGATACGATTTCGGGAATCGGCAGGCCATGGTTCACATGCCTGCCGAATGCCCGGGCGATACTGTCTGTATCGAGCTCTCCGGTCCGGGGAAGTGTTCCGTCGAGCCGGCCCCATATCTCCCTGCCTCCGAAAAATCCTCTCAGCAGCTCTTCGTAGACCGGATAGCCTTCCTCGGCGACAAGCACGGTTTCGCACATGCCGAAGAGCGCTTCGACTTTTTTCCGGGGAAGCGGATAGCAGCCTATTTTAAGCACGGGACAATCCAGATCGAACAGTTCCCTTGCCTCCATGACATAGTTGAAAGCGATGCCGAACGCGATAACGCCGGTTTTACCGTTTCCGGGAATCAGAGTGTTCAGCCATGAGTGTTTTGAAAACTCTTCGAGCCGGGGCTGGACACTGATCAGGTGTTCATATTGCCTCCTGGCATTATGCGGCATGAGAACGTACCGTTCCGGTGCGTAGATCGGGTTGAGCTGGTTCTGCGGCCGTTCCGGTGCGCTTTCCACGATCGAACGGGAATGTGAAAGCCGTGTGGTGAGGCGCAGGAGTACCGGAAGCCTCAGTGATTCGGACATATCGAAGGCTTCCCGGGTGGCATCGTAGAGCTCCTGCTGAGATGCAGGTTCGATGACCGGCAGCATGGCGAATTTTCCGTATACCCGGCTGTCCTGTTCGTTCTGGGAGGAATGCATCGACGGATCGTCTGCAACGGCGGTTACGAGCCCTCCGTTGACACCGGTGATGGCGGAATTGATGAATGCGTCGGCAGCTACGTTCAATCCGACGTGTTTCATGCAGACCAGGCTTCTTTTTCCTGCATATGACATGCCGAGTGCAGCTTCGAAAGCTGTCTTTTCGTTTGCAGACCAGGCCGACCGTACCGGTGAATGATGGTCCTGGCTGTATTTCTGTATGTATTCGGTGATTTCGGTCGAAGGCGTTCCGGGGTAAGCGTAGACGCCTGAGATACCGGCATCGAGTGCGCCAAGAGCGATTGCCTCGGCGCCGAGTAGAAGTCTTTTGTTCATCGAGCAATAAAAAGTTCACCCCAAAGATCAGAAATTATTTCATTTGAAGCCAGAGAAATCGTTTGAAATATTCCGCCCTCACTTTTTACGATGCCGATGTGCCGGCTGAGCCTCTGAATCAGCTTGAATATGCAGGTCATTCTGCAGCTTCAGCCTTGCTGCTCCTCCTGAACTGCGGGTGAGACCCTGAACCTGTTCTTCATCCCTTCAAATGTATGGTCGAGATTGATGACGATGTTCAGCAGGATGGCAAGTATCGTGGTTGTCGGCAACGGATCGGTGAAGATGGTCTGAATGAATGCAGGGGTACGGGCATAGAGGGTTGGAAGAAATGCCGTGCTGAGACCGAAGAAGAGCGATATGCCGGCTGTGAAAGTTTTGCGTGAATCCCATTTTTCGCTGAACATTTCCTCGAAACCCGTGCAGATCATGAAGCATCCTGCAAAAATCAGCGATGCTCCAAGCACCGGCTTGGGAATGAGCGACATGGCGACGGTGAGTTTGGGACAGAATGCGATCAGAATGCAGATCACTCCGGCTCCGACGCTGATCCAGCGGCTCAGCACCTTCGTGCTTCCTGCCAGGCCTATGTTGCTTGACGAGGTGTCGACTGCCATGCCGCCGAGAAGACCGGCCAGCGATGTGGCGAAACCGTCGGCCAGGATGCCCTTGCGGATGCGGGTGAAGTCGACTTCCTTGAGTTCCGGCTCGGATGCTCTCTGGGCGGCGAGCAGGTTTCCGAACGACTTGAGCGAGCTGCTTATGGATACGATCACGAACGGCAGCAGCATGTCCATTCTGAACGTGATATGCCTGAATTCGGGCCCGAGGGCTGGAAGCGAGAAAAGCGGGTAATTTTTGAGGATGGCAAAGTTGTGCAGGTATTCCGGCAGCATGAACAGGGCAACACACCAGCCGAACGTCATTCCGATCAGAAGGCAGTAGATCCTGATGAACCCTTTTCCCCAGATATTGCTGAAAACCATCGTCATGAGCGTCACCATCCCGATGATGATATCCTCGCTTCTTACGGCATCTTCCCTGAATTCCAGGCCGAAGAGGGAGATAACCGAGGTTCTGATGAGGCTGACTCCGACCATGGCCACAACAAGTCCGACAATATAGGATGGGAAGATATTTTTCATTTTGTGAACAAAAGGTGCCAGGGCCATCTCGACCAGTCCTGCCAGAAAGACCATGCCCCGAACGAGCGGCATGCCTCCGGTCCATGCCGCGGAGAGCGACAGGCTCAGGTAGGATGGACCGCAGATGCTCGGGCACAGGTATCCCGATCCAATGAAAGGCAGGCCGACGGACTGGATGATCGAGCCGATGCCTGAAGCGATCAGGGATAACATCACAAGGGTAGATGTGAACTCGGTCGATGCATTGATCTGAGCGGCGAAAATGATTGTCAGACCCACGGCCACGAACATGAGCAACAGATGCTGGATCGAAAGTATCAGCAGTTGAACCGGCGGGGGTACGTCATTGAAACCGTACTCTATTGTTTTCGCTTTGGTTGATGGCATGGCTGCAGCGGGTCTATGGTGGGAGAGGAAGGTTCGATATCGCTCCGATATATATTTCCTTTCCGGAGATCATGGTTTTTCTCAGATAGAGGCATTTTTTCACGAGTTCCCGCTGGTAGCGGTTTTTTTCCATGAACACTTCCCATACCCTGTCCTGCTGTTGCAGTCTTTTTACCGCATTGGCAAACGGTTTGTTCCCGACTTCGTCCTGGCATTCGAGGATCTTGAGCTTGACGGGGTTTTCATCGTATACCGGTGAAATAAGGAGGGTACCGTCCGGATAGAAGGCGAAAACCCTGACATCGCGATAATTGAAGGATGATTTGGGATCGGCGATTTCCGGGATTGCCTCGATTCCTTTGCTTGCGATCAGCGAAACGGCACCGTCAACGGAAATCCTGACAAACTCTTTTTCTTCATGGGGATAATCAATCCCGGCCCCTACAAATACCTGTTTTCCATCAGGGGTTTTCACCAGAAAATTAACTGAGGATTTCGGGACCGGATAGAATTTGCCGGGGGCCCACCAGAAATAATGTACCCATCCGTGGGGGTTGTCCGGGTCGGTGACGGCTTTCAAGACGAGCTGGATGACTTTCTTCCCGTTGATATCGGAAAAGTTGAGCAGGTTTTTTCCCTCGAGAGCCGGCATTCCGGCATGGAACAGATTGTTTCCCTCGATGTCGTAGATGTAGAGGTAATAATCGGGTGTACGGTAAAGATTGTAGTTGGCATGGAAATAGCCGAGGCTTTTCATCCCGTCCCGTTTCAATATCTGTGAAGCATCATAGGTGAACTTGACGAGATTTCTGGTGTCACGGTACTGATAGGGTGAAAGATCGAGGGAGTCGTAGCGGTTTTCGCATCCGGTGAACGTGAGTACCAGGAGGAGGAATAATCTCCTGATGATCGCCGCTGCGGTTCTGATTGTATTCCTGCCGCTCGAAGCTGTTTTCATAAAGATGAAGGGGATTCGACTTTATGCAATCAAACCTCTGAAACCTGTAAGAAACAAATGGCTTCTTTATATCAATATACACCAACAACCGGTAAAAATGCAGTTTTCATCAATCGCTGTAATGTGATACCGGACCTTGAACCGGAATGAGGCAGACCGGCTTGTGGCACCCTCATGATACGGCAGCAGGTGCGGAGACCGTTTCCTTTTTCCTGAAGTCGATCTTGAGCCACTTTTCTTCATAGCCGGCTTCCGCTACGCGCATTCCGGCAAGAAAGACCGGGAGGATGACACCTTTCTGATAGTTGCCGATCCTCAGGGTGAGCGAATCGCCGAGCTGCAGCACGTTGGCTTCCATTTTGTTGTCGAAGACGAACGGCAGGCGGATTTTCATGATATAGTGGCCTTCGTTGACCTTGGTAATGGAAGTATGCTCTTCCCTGTAGAAGATATCGAGCGGGTTTGTGTCGCCGTAAACGACATCCCCGACCTTTTTCAGCATTTCGAGACCGAGCACTTCCCTTCGAAAGAGCGGCACCTTCGTGATCGGGATCGGACCGAAAGAACGCTCGATCTGTTCGATATAGTTGTGCTGAATGGTTTTCCATTCGTTCATGTACTGCCCGTCGATATCATCCATGAATACCCGGTTGATGATCACCTGGTCGACGGTTATGTTGTAGAGGTTCAGGTAGGTGAGGGCCCGCATGGATTCCTTGATCACCATCTTTTCGGGGTTCATGACGAGGCGGACGGTTGTTTTCGTCCCGTCCGCGAGCAGGTCGATGATACCGTCGACGGAATTGAAAAGGTGATCGACCTGATCGTACACTTCCACTTCGGGGACGAGGTCATGGAGCTTTCCGATTTTTTTCGAGAGCGGGCGGATGAGCGGTTTTACCACATATTTTTCAAGCGACCGTATCATCTTCAGCATCCATCCGAAGGTTTCCGGCAGGGAGAGCAGCCGGAGGGTTTCCCCGGTCGGAGCGCAGTCGACGATCAGCAGGTCGTATTCATTCGATTCGCTGTACCGTTTGATATAGGAGAGGGAAAACAGCTCTTCCATTCCCGGAAGGACACCCATCTCCTCGACATAGATCCCCTTGATTCCCTGAACTTCCATGAGGTGGGCGAAATGGGCGCGCACAACTTCCCAGTTCAGGGTAAGGTCGCCGTAGACGCTCACTTCCTGGCCCCACAGGTTTTCGCTTACTCTCACAGGTGCAGGACCGAGCTCCAGGTCGAAGGAATCGCCCAGGCTGTGTGCCGGGTCGGTGGATATGACGAGGGTTTTATAGCCCAGCGATGCTGCTTTGACGCCGGTTGCAGCAGCTATGGAGGTTTTGCCTACCCCTCCCTTTCCGGTGAAAATGATCGTTCTCATACGGTCTCCGATGAGGGTATGTTCCATTGATTATTTCAGCTTGAACAGAATATAACGGTTCAGGGCAGCTGAAAATTCAACAGAGACGACAAGGGCCGCCGACAGCAACGGGCATCCCGGATATTGCAATGAAGGATAAAGCGCCCGTTTACAGAAATACCGCTATTTCGTCGAGGGATTTCCGGTTCTTGGCTATAGGAGTGTAATCCTCTGCGGCATAGCCGAGCGGAGTGAAGGCGAAGACCACTTCGTCCGGAGCGAGCCCGAGTGCTTCATGCAGCACGGCGGGATCGAAAGCAGCAATCCAGCATGTCCCGACTCCCTCGTAAGCAGCCGCGAGGATCATGTGGTCCATGGCGATCGTCAGGTCGGTTTCTATGGAATTGTAGTTGTCCCTGCGTCGCACCCAGGCATTTCCGGGTTTGCCGGAAACAATCAGCAGGCATGGTGCGCTGCGTATCCAGTCGCGTGAATAGCAGGGGTGGATTTTCGCCAGCACTTCAGGAGACCTTACGAGATGGAAACGCCAGGGCTGGAGGTTGCTGGCCGATGGGGCCAATCTGCCGGCATCGAGAATTCTCAGAAGAACCTCATCAGGAATGCTTCGTCCTGTATCGAAGCTGCGGACGCTGCAGCGTTTCGAGACCAGTTCGTAAAAATCCATGGCGGTTTTATCGTTTAAGCTTTTAGGACGCGGTTCCCGAAGTCCTTCGAAATGCAATGGAACATCCTGTTTGTTGCGGTCTGCATGATCAGGGATATTCCTGTGTTGATCATTTTCCGGACGACCTGTTCGGGGATGATCCGGAAAGCCGGGTACAGGAGGAATCTGACGTCTATCCTGAGATCGAATTTGACCTTCGTTCTGTTGCCCGTTAACGGATGGAGGTACATCTCGGCAAATGCTTTTCCTTCGAACAGGTATTTTGACGGGTCCTCGATATTTTCTGGTGCCGGATGGTGTTTCCAGTTGACTTTTCTGCCTATCGTGTAGAGCCTGATCATCTCGTCGGTGAGTTCGTCCGGATCGGTACAGTCGATATGGTCCGGAAGCTCGACAAGCAGTTCGTCGGTCTGTTCGACAAAAAAAAGCACATCGAACGGGTTGTTCTGGGGATCGGTGACACGGAAATGCCACATGTAGACGTTATCGATTTCGGTTTGTTCAACCTTGTAACAGAACGGATTGAAACCAAGTATTTTTTTCTGGTCCGTAAGGTATTCTACTGTACGGTCAAATTCACCGTGAAAAATCCATTCGCCCCGGCTTACGCCTGTCGCAGACATCTTCATAATTGAATTCCTGTCAGATTCATTTCATTGTATTGCGTTGTCCGAATGGATGTATTATCCCACGTATGTAAAAAATAACAAGAGAATCCATGAAAACCTATCTCACACTCTCCTGAGTCCCTGAATGCATCATGCGGAAAGAGTTATCCGCGCTCCGCTTTCAGTCTTTCTGTCTGGTCATGCATCTTGAGGGCTTCGATGATCTCCAGGAGATCTCCCTGCATGATCTGCGGAAGGGCATGGCTGGTGAACCCTATGCGATGGTCGGTGACACGAGACTGGGGGTAGTTGTATGTACGGATTTTTGCGCTGCGGTCGCCGGTTGTCACCATCGAGCGGCGCATGTCGGCCCTCTGCTGCTGCTGTTCGGCAAGCTGCCGGTCATAGAGCCTTGCCCGCAGCATTTTCATGGCACGTTCCTTGTTCTGGAGCTGTGAGCGCTCTTCCTGGCACGCGACGACGATGCCGCTCGGTACATGGGTTATCCGGACGGCCGTTTCCACCTTGTTCACATTCTGGCCACCTTTTCCGCCGCTCCGGTATGTGTCGAACTCCAGGTCATCCTTCCTGATCTCGACATCGACCTCTTCGGCTTCGGGCAGGACGGCAACGCTTGCGGCCGAGGTATGGATACGTCCCTGTGTCTCGGTTTCCGGAACGCGCTGCACCCGATGTACGCCGCTTTCGTATTTCATGGTGCTGTAGACATCGTGACCGCTCACCCCGAGGATGACTTCGCGGAACCCGCCAGGCACGGAGCTCTCATTGTAATCGAGGATTTCATATTTCCATCCCTGACGCTCGGCATATCGTTGGTACATTCTCATCAGGTCTGCAGCAAAAAGAGCGGCTTCATCTCCTCCGGTGCCGGCCCTGATCTCAATGATGACGTTACGGGAATCGGCCTCGTCTTTCGGCAGGAGAAGGACTTTGATGTTCTGTTCGAGCTCGGGAATTGTTTTCTGCAGTTCACTGATTTCCGCCTGTGCGAGTTCCCGCATTTCAGGGTCGTTCTCGCTTTTCAGCATCTGTTTCGACTCATCGAGATCACCGACCGCTCGTGAGAAGAGATCATATGCCTGCACAAGCTCCTTCAGGTCGCTGTACTCCTTGTTGAGCTTTCTGTAGCGCACCTGGTCCTGGGCTATATCCGGATCGGAAAGCTGCTTTTCGAGTTCGAGGTGTTTATCTTTTATGGATCGAAGTTTATCAAGCATTGAACGTCACAGTCGGTTCCTCATGGATTGAAGATATCATTGATAAGGATATAGGCGAACAGTGCCAGCAACAGCGCCATGCCGATCTGCTGGATACGGATTTTGACTTCCAGCGGCAGTTCCCTGCGGATTATTCCTTCAATGGCGTTCAGTACGAACTGTCCCCCGTCAAGTGCCGGGATGGGCAGGATATTGATGATCGCAAGGGAAATGGAGAGCATCGAAAGAAAATAAAGAAAACTGACGGGCCCCTGTTCGGCGCTCTGGTTCGCTATTTTCGCGATCTTGATCGGGCCGCCCACCGATCTGCGGAAATCCTCCTGACCTGAAGCTATCTTGGCAAAACCCTGGACCGTCATGACGCACATTTTCCAGGTTTGCCTTACACCACTTGCCAGGGAGCCCGCCAGGCCGAGCTTTCTTCTTTCAGTGTCGAGGGTCTGTTTCAGGGAAATTCCTATTTTTCCTGTCTGGTCCGGTGTGACGCTTGTTGTGAACCGGCTGCCTTCCGCACGGATTTTCTCGATGTCCACATCCGCACCTTTTACCGGTTCGAGGTATTGCCATTCAACGGTTATGGGTTTAGCGGCATTGGAGGATATAATGCCGACGACTTCCGTCCAGTCTGAAACCCGGGTGCCGTTGATAGCCGTAATAAGCGCTCCGGATTTTATTCCGGCTGCGCGCGCGGGCATTTTTTCCAGGACGTCATTGATGACAGGAGGTACGATCGGTCTGATTCCTATACCCTTGTCCGTGTTTATTTTCGATATGAAGCCCGGAGGAGCGCTAATCGTGATATCATTGCCGCTGCGCTTCAGGGTATAGCTGAGGTGCCGGGATGTCAGAAGCTCCGGATCGAGGGCCTGTTCCCAGCTTTCAAGCGTTTTTCCGTTGGCTGCAACAAACCGGTCACCGGTCTGCATGCCCATCGAAGCGAATACCGAACCCTTTTCGACATAAGCGGGATTGCTGACATTCGTCCTCGATTCTCCGATCGCGAGAGTGATGCCGATGAAGATCAGTATTGACAGTATCAGGTTCATCATGACGCCTCCTGCGAGAACGATCAGCCTTTGCCAGACCGGTTTCGCCCTGAATTCCCATGGTTCGGGTTCGGAACTCTGGAAACCGGTGTCAAGGCTTTCATCGATCATCCCCGCAATTTTCACATAACCGCCCAGAGGAAAGACGCCGATACCGTACTCGGTTTCGCCGATCTTTTTTTTCCAGATCCTGAGGTTGAAGAAATCGAACCCGATGTAGAATTTGTCAACCCTCATGCCGAAGAGCTTCGCGGTCAGAAAATGGCCAAGCTCGTGAGCTGTTACGAGGATGAAAATTGCTACAATGAAAAAAAATACCGTGTTCAGTGCATCCATGTTTTTGTCTGTTTCAGTAGCGTAAAAGCACTCTCCCCTGAAACCGTTGAAGGAACAGGGGAGAGTGCCGGTTTTATTCAGGATCGAGCATTCAGGCTATCAGCTTTCTCGCGGTTTCGCGGGCCCAGCGGTCGGCCTGGAGATACTCTTCCAGTTCGACCGCTGTATATGCCTGGTGGGCCTGCATGGTTTTATCGACCGTACCGGCTATATCGGTGAAGCCGATCCTGTTTTCGAGGAAGGCGGCAACGGCGATTTCGTTTGCGGCGTTGAGTACGGCAGGATAGGTCCTGCCTGCTTTCAGTGCGTCGAATGCCAGGCGGAGGGCAGGGAACCTTACCATGTCCGGTTCTTCGAACGTCAGTGTGCCGATTTTTGTCAGGTCGAGTTTCGCTATGCCGCTTTCGCACCGTTCGGGCCAGGAAACCGCATATGCGATCGGGGCTCTCATGTCGGGCATGCCCATCTGCGCCATGACGCAGCCGTCGATATATTCGACCATTGAATGAATGATGCTCTGGGGATGGACCACGACACCGATTTTTTCGGCAGGCATGTTGAAAAGCCAGTGAGCTTCAATGACTTCGAGCCCTTTGTTCATAAGCGTTGCAGAGTCGATGGTGATTTTCGCTCCCATGGACCACTGCGGATGTTTCAAGGCCTGTTCGGGCCTGACGTTTACAAGTTCCCCGGCCGGTGTCTTTCTGAACGGTCCCCCCGATGCGGTGAGGATGAGGCGTTCGATGTCTTCCTGACGATGACCGACAAGCGACTGGAAAATGGCGGAATGTTCGCTGTCGACAGGAAGCATGTGTACGTTATGTTTTTTTACAAGGTCGGAAACAAGCTGTCCGGCAACGACAAGCGTTTCCTTGTTTGCAAGAGCGATATGTTTACCGGCTTTTATAGCATTGACCGTCGGGACAAGGCCGGCTGCACCGACAATCGCGGAGACGACCATATCCACGCCGTCGAGGGCGGCTATCGTGGAAGCGCCTTCGATACCGTGAAATATTTCGGGTTTGTGTTCACCGAGCAGTTCCTGAAGCTTTCCTGCCGACTCTGTATCCCTGACGGACACAGCATCCGGGCGGAACTCCCTGATCTGTTCTGCGAGCAGGGCAACGTCATGACCTTCCGCAAGGCCGGAAATGTTGAATTTTTCCGGGTGCTGCCTGACGACGTCGAGTGTGCTGAGCCCGATGGATCCTGTGCTGCCGAGGATTGATAGAGATCTCATAATGGTGAACAAAAAAAAGTTGCAGGATTTGAGAGTAAGTTTCCGGCCTGAATTTATACTTTTTCGCGAAGGCTTACAAATAACCGGATTTGTTAAGCTCTTTTCAGCCTGTTTTCTTTTTGTATTGAATCGAAATTATATTATAATTGTTGCCTTTCAAACGGGTTCCTAGCTCAGCTGGTTAGAGCGACTGGTTTACACCCAGTAGGTCGGGGGTTCGAATCCCTCGGGACCCACACTCTCATTCAGATAGACATATATTTGAAAAAGGCAGGAGGTTCCTGCCTTTTTTATGTTCTCCCGGCGCCAGACTGCTAAGTTAAAACGGAAAATCCCTTCATCGTTTCGTCGGGCGTTTTTTCTTCTTTACGGACCCTTGTCACCTGTGAACGCGAAGGTCCTTTCCATGCCCGTTCAAGCAGCTCCTGTATATTTCTGTCACTGCCCTGGGCGTCGATTTCGACGGTGCCGTCCGGGAGGTTTCTTACCCATCCGCTCAGGTCAAGCCCGGAAGCAACCCTGTGTATGAACATCCGGTAGCCAACGCCCTGCACAAACCCGGAAACAATTATGTGTACCCGTGTCATCGGTGACATTCCGGGTCAGTTTCCGGTTATGTTCCTTGACTGTTTCAGTCTTGCCACAGCCTCTTCAAGCTCCGCCTGTTCATCTTCATTGAGCCTGTTTCCGTTTTCGGTGGCAGTTGTATTATCGGTGCTCTGGCCGTTGACTTCCGGAAGAATATCATCCTCTATTTGAACGGGGAACAGTCCTTCCGGCCTCTTGCCGAGAATCTCCTCGATCTGGGTGTACTGGAGCATTTCCTTCTGCAGCAGTTCGGTGGCAAGTTTTTCGAGCTTGTCGCGATTCTGCGTCAGCATGTCGGTAACCTTGATGCGGGCCTCTTCGATGATTGCCATGACCTCGCTGTCGATAAGGCGTCCGGTTTCATCGCTGTACTTTTTGTCGATGCCCGGGCTTCCGTAATACGGGTTGTTGCTTTCAAAGAACGAGATGTTGCCGAGTTTGGCGCTCATACCATAGACCATGACCATGTTGTAGGCGATACTGGTGACCTTTTCGAGATCGTTCTGTGCGCCGGTCGATATTTCATTGAAAATGATCTGTTCCGCGATGCGTCCACCAAGCAGGCTGCAGATACGGGCGAAGAGTTCGTTCTTCGTCATCAGGTAACGGTCTTCGAGCGGAATGTTCATGGTATACCCGAGCGCGCTCATTCCGCGCGGGACGATCGAGATTTTCTGTACCGGATCGTTTTCGGGCATCATCCAGCTGACGATGGCATGGCCGGCCTCATGGTAGGCGACTATCTGTTTTTCCCTCGGGTTGATCACCTTGTTCTTTTTCTCGAGGCCCGCAACGACACGCTCGATGGCATCCTCGAAATCCTTCATTTCGATGCTGTTCTTGTTGCGGCGTGATGCCAGAAGGGCTGCTTCATTGGCCGCATTGGCTATTTCGGCACCGGCAAATCCGGGTGTCTGTGAAGCCAGAGTCTTCAGGTTGACATCTTTCGACAGGGAAAGGGATTTGGTATGGACCTTGAAAATATCTATTCGTCCTTTCAGGTCCGGTTTGTCAACCATGATCTGTCGGTCGAAACGGCCGGGCCTGAGCAGGGCCGAGTCGAGCACGTCGGGCCGGTTCGTCGCGGCGATGAGGATGACGCCCTTGTCCGTGGCGAAACCGTCCATTTCCACGAGAAGCTGGTTGAGGGTGTTTTCCCTTTCGTCGTTTGCACCCATCATGTAGCCTTTGCCCCTGCTGCGGCCCACTGCGTCGATTTCATCGATGAAAATGATGCAGGGGGCCTTCTCTTTCGCCTGTTTGAACAGGTCACGAACCCTTGCAGCTCCTACGCCGACAAACATTTCAACGAAATCCGAACCGCTGATGCTGAAGAACGGCACATCGGCTTCGCCTGCAACCGCTTTTGCAAGCAGGGTTTTACCTGTTCCCGGAGGACCGACGAGCAGAACGCCTTTCGGAAGTTTGCCGCCGAGGGTGGTATATTTTTTCGGGTCCTTGAGAAAATCGACCACTTCCATCACCTCAGCCTTCGCTTCATCGAGGCCAGCCACATCCTTGAAGGTGATGCGGGTATGCTCGTCGAGGTTCTCGTACAGTGCGGCCTTGTTTTTTCCGATATTCATGAACTGTGAGCCCGGAGCGCCCATGCGCCTGAAGACGAAGAAATAGATCCCGATGAGCAGAGCGAAGGGCAGAATCCACTGGACAAGCTCGCCGATCCATGTGCTGCTGGGAAGTCCTTCGTACTTGACCCCTTTGCTTTCGAGCAGTTCGATGAGATTTTCATCGCGGACCGGGATGACAACGATTTCATCCTGTTTGGGAGAAGACTGCGGCAGGAGCATTCCCGGACCATCCTTCCGGGTTTCTTTGCCCGTAACGCTGTTTTCAGGCTCTGTCCTGAGCTTTACATAAATTTTCTCGGGAGATATTTTTACAGACTTCACCTTGTTTTCAGTTATGTACTGACGGAAGGTGCTGTATGGTATTTCCTGTGTTGATCCAGACCAGAAAAATGCAAGCTGAATTGCTATAAGAAGAAGAATGACAACCACATAATACATTATCGAAAATTTCGGCCGCCGTTCATTGCTTTCCTGTTCGCTTTTATATGGGTTTTGAAACTTACTGGGTTTTTTTGCCATCAATCATCAATCATGGTTATAAATGGACGGTACAGTAATTATGCCGCCTCAAGCGTTTTCACGATCTTCAATTTAAAGGATTATTCAATTAAATGAAGTATACCGAAAGAAAACATATCATATATTACACAACGGTAAATGAATTCCAGTGGTAATAAGTTTCAGACGGTAATACCTCTGAATCAGGCGGATGTTTCATTTCCGGATTTCTACAGGCAACATAAGGTATTTTTTCAACAGACAGGTACAATTCATTCATGAGTGCAGCCCGTGACAAGGCAAACAGAAGGATAAGCGCCCTGAAATCCCTTTTATGCGTCGGACTTGACAGTGACGCCGGGAAAATTCCTGAGGTTTTTTCCCGGTATGAAAATCCTGTTCTTGAATTCAACCGTGCGGTGATCCGTGCAACAGCCGATATCGCAGCTGCATACAAGGTCAATACCGCTTTTTACGAAGTGAGAGGGGTCGCCGGGCTTCAGGATTTGGGAGCAACCCTCCGCCATATTCCCGATACGGTTCTGACCATTTCCGATGCGAAAAGGGCCGATATCGGCAATACCAGCAGGATGTACGCGAAGGCTTTTTTCGAACACTGGCCTTTCGACGCCGTCACCGTTGCACCGTATATGGGTTACGATTCCCTCGAACCTTTTTTCTCCTACGAAGAGAAGCTCGTCTTTGTCCTCTGCCTGACGTCGAATGAAGGTTCAGCGGATTTTGAGGAGCAGGTACTGCATGACGGCAGGACGCTTTACCGGGCAGTGCTCGGCAAGGTGGAATCATGGAGCAGGAACGGTAACGGAGGCGTGGTTGTCGGCGCGACAAAAAGCGCAGAGCTTGCCCGTATCCGCAGGGAGGCGCCCGGACTTTTTTTCCTTATTCCCGGTGTTGGAGCACAGGGTGGTTCTCTGGAAGAGTCGGTCGATCTCGGTGTCGACGCCAATCGCGAAAGTGCCCTGATCAATGTCAGCCGGGCATTGATCTTTCCGGCAGGATCGTTTTCATGCGTCGATGATTATGAAAAAGCCGTAGCTGCTGAAGCTGCGGAAATTCACGGAAAAATGATGAGCGTCCTCTGACGCTTGAGCCTTGCATGTCTGTCGAAGCTGTCAGGATAATACGGATCGGGGTATTCATATTGCACCGGTTTTCATTGAAGGGATAAATTGCATTCATCATGTGCGGAATTGTCGGATATATCGGGTCGAAGGATGCCGTACCGCTGCTGCTTAAAGGTTTGAAAAGGCTTGAATACAGGGGTTACGATTCCGCGGGTATCGCACTTCTGAAAGGCGGCCTTCTTGTCATGAAACAGAAGGGCAGTGTCAGCGGGCTTGAAAATACCATCGCGTCCAATGGAATGGATATCGAGGGCTCTTCTGTCGGGATCGGCCATACCCGCTGGGCGACTCACGGTGAGCCGAGCGACAGCAATGCACATCCGCATCTCAATACGGCCGGCGATATTGCTATCATCCATAACGGTATCGTCGAAAACTATTCAATCCTCAAAAACGAACTGGTTTCCGCAGGCTACGTTTTTACCAGCGATACCGATTCAGAGGTTCTGGTGCATCTGATTGACAGCATATGGAAAAGCAATCCTTCTCTCGATCTTGAAGCCGCGGTCCGTCATACTCTTCTTCATGTGGAAGGTGCTTATGGAATCTGTGTGATCTCTTCGCGCGAGCCGGACCGGATCGTTGTTGCAAGAAAAGGCAGCCCGCTGGTGATCGGCATCGGTTCAGGGGAATATTTCATTGCATCTGATGCTGCTCCTATCGTCGAACATACTAAAAAGGTCGTTTACCTCTCTGACGGGGAACTTGCCGTTGTGACAAAGGAAGGATATACCGTCAAGAACATTGAAAATGTCAGGCAGGAAAAAATTGTGACCGAAATCGATTTTTCCATTGAAAAAATAGAGAAGGGCGGATTCGAGCATTTCATGCTTAAGGAAATTTTCGAGCAGCCGGCAGTCATGCAGGATGTTATGCGTGGACGGGTGCGGCTTGGAGAAGGGCGGGTATTCCTGGGAGGTATCGAAGATTATCTCGATCGCCTGAAGCAGGCGAAAAGAATTCTCATCTGTGCCTGCGGGACAAGCTGGCATGCAGGACTGATCGGTGAATACCTGATCGAGGAATTCGCCCGAATTCCGGTCGAGGTCGATTATGCGTCGGAGTTCAGGTACCGCAACCCGATTGTCGGTCCTGACGATGTCGTAATCGTTATTTCCCAGTCGGGCGAAACCGCCGATACACTTGCCGCCCTTCGCGCGGCGAGGGAAAAAGGCGCCCTCGTCATGGGAGTCTGCAATGTCGTCGGCTCGACGATCGCCCGTGAAACCACCTGCGGCATGTATACCCATGCCGGTCCGGAAGTCGGTGTTGCTTCAACCAAGGCATTCACTGCCCAGGTAATAGTGCTTTACATGCTTGCTCTTGCCCTCAGCAAAGGAAGGACCATTTCGGATGATGAAATCGCTCTGAACCTTCGTGAACTTTCAAGGATTCCTGAAAAAGCGACTCGTATTCTCGATCTCGACGATCAGATCAGGGGTATTGCGGATCGCTTCAGGGATGCGCGGAATTTTCTCTATCTGGGAAGGGGCTATAACTTCCCTGTTGCCCTCGAGGGTGCCCTCAAGCTCAAGGAGATTTCCTATATCCATGCCGAAGGGTATCCTGCTGCGGAAATGAAGCACGGGCCTATCGCTCTCATTGACGAGGATATGCCGGTCATTTTCATCGCTACCCGTGACAGCACCTATTCCAAGATTCTCAGCAATATCGAGGAGGTCCGCAGCCGGAAAGGGAGGGTTATCGCGATTGCCAGTGAAGGGGACAACGAGATCGGTCATCTTGCCGAACATGTGATCCATATTCCCCAGGCATCAGGCCCTATTACCCCTCTCCTGACCGTGATCCCCCTGCAGCTTCTCGCTTATCATATAGCAACACTGCGCGGGTGCAACGTCGATCGTCCGAGGAACCTTGCGAAATCGGTCACAGTCGAATAAGGCACGTAGTGTCCGCTTGTCAGGGGCAATCCGCCTTTTGAGCCGTCACGGAGTTCACAAGCGTTAAAAAGTCTTTGCTGCTGAACGGTTTCGATATGAAGTTCTCACCATATTTGAATTCCCCGTAATTTCCTATGGCATCAGAACCGTAACCCGACATGAAAATGAATTTCAGGTTGCGTTTTTCATTCCGAAGGCTCCGGCTCAACTGCACGCCGTTTATTCCCGGAAGTACGATATCGGATATCACAATACTGATATTCTCACGATGTTCGTGGAAAACGGTCAATGCTTTTTCGGCATTTTCTGCAGGGAGCACCTTGAGACCTATGTTTTCAAGGAGATTTGAGATTATTTTCAGGATATGCGGTTCATCTTCCACAAGGAGAACGACTTCATCGCATCTCTTTTCATTATAATCGGCCGCCTGTATTTTCCTGATCAGATCATCGGCACCTGATTTCGGAAAATAAATGTCGATTTTCGTGCCTTTTCCGGCTTCGCTGAGGCACTCGATACCACCCTTGTTCTGTTTTACAATACCGTACACAACAGCAAGTCCAAGTCCGGAGCCTTTGCCCGTTTCTTTCGTTGTATAAAATGGTTCGAAAATGTGCGGGAGGTCTTCTTTATCAATTCCGCGGCCGGTATCCGAAATGGAGATCATGACGCATTCTCCGGACAACTCGCATGAACCGGGTTCGAGATGCCTGCATTCACTGTCTTTCACGATGCGGGTTTCTATGGTAATGGTTCCATCACTGATGATGGCGTCACGTGAATTGATGCAGAGATTTGTGATGATTTGAACAAGGTGTGACGGATCGATCTTTACCATAGGGTGCCGGTTTTCCATGCGAAGCTCGAGTCTGATGTTTTCCCGTATCAGTTTTCTGAGCATGGCATGGATTTTTTGCAGCTCTTCTTCAATATCGATAAGTTGAGGATGCCAGACCTGTTTTCGGGCAAATGCGAGCAGGTGCCCGATCATTTCGGCAGAACGATTAACAGAATGCCTTATGCTGTCGAGGTTTTCGAAAAAAGGATGACGATTGTCAATCTGCCGCATCATGATTTCCGTATTACCGAGAATGACAGCCAGGACATTATTGAAATCATGGGCAATTCCCCCTGCAAGCTGTCCTACCATTTCCATTTTCTGGGACTGCTGAAGCTGGGTCTGGAGTTTTTTACCATCGAGTTCTGCCTGTTTTCTGTCGGTAATGTCCTGGACAATTCCGACAACATGAGGATCTTCATTATCCTTGTTGAATTTATATGTGCCGGCGAGGCTTATCCAGCCAGTTTGACCGTTCACCTTTCGGATCCTGCATTCAAGCTTGAAGTCCGATTTGTCCGACATCGTTTTTCTGTATTCGCTCCTCACCATAGCAAGGTCTTCAGGGTCGAGATGCTCGAAGAAGGACTCTGTCGTCCATTTCGGAAGGAGCGTTTCATAGCCGAAAATACGGTCATGTTCGAGCGTCCGTGTTACCATGTTTTTCTTCACGTCAAGATCCCATACACCGACATGACTGTTTTCAAGAGCGTATTCCATCTTTGCCTGAAAACTCTCATGTTCGATACGGGCAGCTTTCTGCTCGGTGATATCCCTCGATATCCCCGAAATGCAGACGGTTTTGCCCTGCTCATCCTTCATCGCAGCGCCGCTGGTCGATAACCAGCGGATCAACCCGTCTTTTCTGCGGATGCGGAACTCGGTATCCCACTCTTCCGAAGTTGCAAGCATTCCATTGAAGAGCTTATCCACCAATTTCCTGTCTTCAGGAATGACATGGTTTCTTAACCGTTCATAACCCCAGTCGTCAACAGGTTTGTCATAGCCGAAAAGGCGGTCCTGCTCGAGAGTATGATACAGGATGCCGCTCACAAGGTTCATCGACCAGGCTCCTACATGGCATTTTTCAAGGATCAGCTCCCATAACTGGCGGCTGCCCAGTTCATTGCTTTCTTTCTTTTTCCTTTCGGTTACCATCCGGGCTATTACGCACACCCTCCTGTTCTTGCCGTCGGAGGAAAAAACGGGATAGGTAGTGTACCTGACCGTTCTTTCATCCCCGGAATTTTCAAAAGAACAGCTTTTTCCGCTCTGCAGAACTTCTTCAATCATTTTTTTCCATTGCGGATAGTATATCTGCAGGGCCGGATGGGACGAAATAATTTTATAGATGTTCGAACCTATACAGGTCTTGTAATATCGGGATATCCAGGCATTACAGGCCGGATTGGCGTCAAGTATCACGCCCGAAGGGTCCAGGAGGCATACAGGGTCATCCATGGACTCCAGAAGGGTATGACTCCAGTCATTTTCTTGTTTGTCGTTCCTGATTACAGGTTGATTTGACATGGTTGTTCTCGAAGGTAAACGGTCGTGTCGAAAGTATTGCAATTTGCAGGCTGGTTAATAAGCTCATCAATCCAGGCCTGTCCGGGCGCCTGCCTTTTTTCTGTAAAAGCTTCGTGTTAGAGCAGGATACCTGAAGTCGTCAGTCGTATTCCCGATCAGGATGATTTCAACGTTGACGTCATTCATAATGATAATGTAAGCTTCCTTGAGTTTAATAGCCAGTCTCAGGTTGTGCGATATTGATTGTTGCGAATTCGATCTTTGTTTTCGTCCCCGCTACGCGATTTCATGTAAACCCTTCTGAATGGTGCAAAGGGAATTATTTCAACAACATGCTCGTTGATTTTACAAGGCTTGAAATTTTTCAGGGGGAATAATTTTATAAAACAATCTCAAATAACTATGCAGGGTCATATAGTCGTTACCGGGGCCACAGGCATCATCGGTTCAGAACTTGTCAGGAAGCTGGTCAGCCGGGGAGAACAGGTGGTGATTTTTGCCCGTTCGCCCGATGCTGCAGCAGAAAAAACTCCGGGGGCGGCCAGGTATGTCCGGTGGGATTCCTTCATGGATAAAGGAGATTGGACGGGCTATATCGATGGAGCCAGGGCTGTGATTCATCTGGCAGGAAAGCCTTTGCTCGACAGTCGCTGGAACGATGCGCACAAGAAGGAGTGCTATGATTCGAGAATCCAGGGCACCCGCCACATAGCCTCCGCAATCGCTCAGGCTGCCGGGAAACCGGAAGTGTTCATTTCTTCGTCCGCTATCGGTTATTACGGCTCTTTCGATCGCTGCAGCGACACTGCGGACCTTCTCGAGACTGGTCCACAGGGAGATGATTTCCTTGCTAAAATCTGCATCGACTGGGAAAAGGAATCGATTCCCGCCGAAAAACATGGCGTAAGGGTTGTGCTTCTCAGGACCGGTATCGTTTTGTCGACAAAAGGGGGGATGCTGCAGAAAATGCTCATGCCTTTCAATTTCTTCCTTGGTGGGCCGATAGGCTCAGGAGCTCAATGCATTTCCTGGGTTCATATCGACGACGAGATATCCTGTATACTCGAAGCGCTTGACAATAAGGAATACAGTGGTCCGATCAATATTGTGAGCCCTGAGCCGGTTTCGATGAAACAGTTTGCTGCTGCGCTTGGCGAGGTTCTTGGCCGACCTTCGCTGTTTCCCGTACCGAAACTGGCTGTCCAGCTCCTCATGGGAGAGGGGGCTGAATACGCGGTAAAGGGCCAGAAAGTCAAGCCCGGCTTTCTCGTCAGCCATCGATTTTCTTTCGGATACCCCGCATTGTCAGATGCCCTGTCAGACCTCGTCAGGAACGGAAAATAAAGGTATGCTTTCCGGGGGAAAGGAATGAAAATGCAAAACGGCTGCCCTAAAGGCGTTTGCCATACAAAAAACGCCGGACAGTATCGAAACATTCTGTCCGGCGTTACTCAGAAGGCTTATTAAGCCTGAGATCAGTTACGGTCTCTTCTTACAGGTCTTTCCTCGCGCGGCCTCGCTTCATTTACTTTTATTGTGCGCCCTTTAAAATCCTTGTCATTCATAGCGTCGATGGCTTCACGCCCTTCGCTGTCGCTTGGCATGTCAACGAATCCGAATCCTTTTGACCGGCCGGAAAACTTGTCTGTGATGATGTTTGCGCTGTTTACCTGTCCGAACTGGGAGAAAGCTTCGCGAAGATCATCTTCTGAAACACTGTAAGGCAGATTGCCAATGTAGATATTCATTGTTTAACCCTGAGATGCATGTGCATTGATAGCAAAGAGACGCTGACAGGTAACCAAGGCACAAATTACCTGTATAGCGATCGGCCAACCATTGGCAGAATTCTGTGTTCAATTTACCGTAATAAATACTGGTTTTCAAAAAAAAATTCTTTATGTGCAGTAAAATCATGCTTCGAGATCGGTATCACGCTTATATTTATAATCTTATACAGTGATAAAACCTCACTTCCTGCTTTTACCGCATTCATTCCTTTTCCGGTCTCCTGACAATCGTATTTTTTGTCGATCTGCTGTTTATGCCTGAAATGCCATTCATTGGTATGATTTTTTAGGCATTCCTGTATAATTTTTTTAAATAAATCACATTATTGTAATAAAGCCCGTTATTTTTTTTGGATAGCTTAAAAAATTAATTACATTATTGTTGTTTTCATAAATAAATAAGGTTTCATTAATTCTATTCATGTTGTTATGAGGAAAAGATTCTTAACGCCACTGCTGTTCGTTTCGGCAGCATTGATGTTTCAGGGGACTGCCCATGCAGCCGATGCAGTGGTTACCGATACAGGTACGACATCCTGGATGCTGACATCGACAGCATTGGTTCTCCTGATGGTTCCGGGCCTTGCCATGTTCTACGGCGGTCTTGTACGCACAAAAAATGTTATCGGCACCATGATGCACAGCTTTGCGGCTATGGTGATAATCGGCGTGCTCTGGCCGCTTGTCGGTTATTCGCTCAGCTTCGGCCCCGGCATCCTTGGCGGTCTCGTCGGCTGGGATGACAAGTATTTCATTCTGCAGGGTATCGATGATACCATCATGGCTTCCCATATTCCTGAATATGTTTTTGCCATGTTCCAGGGGAAATTTGCGATCATCACACCTGCACTTATTGCTGGAGCGTTTGCAGAGCGTGTCAATTTCAAGGGCTACGCTCTTTTTATTGCACTCTGGAGCATTTTTGTCTACAGCCCGATCTGCCATTGGGTATGGGCTGGAGACGGTTTTCTGTTCAACCTCGGAGCCAAAGGCGCCATTGATTTCGCAGGCGGTACCGTCGTGCATATCTCTTCCGGTATCACCGGTCTCGTTGCGGCTCTCTATCTCGGCAAGAGGCGTGGTTACCCGAAAAATGTCATGCATCCGAACAACCTGGTCATGACTCTTACAGGTGCAGGACTTCTTTGGGTTGGATGGTTCGGGTTCAATGCCGGCAGCGCCATCGCCAGCAACCTCGATACCGCGAGGGCCCTTACGGTCACGCAGGTTGCCGCAGCTTCCGGCGCCTTCACCTGGATGATCATTGAAATTTTCCATCATGGCAAAGCTACCAGCCTCGGTGTCGCTTCAGGCATCCTCGCAGGTCTTGTCGCCATCACTCCGGCTGCAGGTGTCGTTCAGCCATCCGGAGCGCTTGCGCTCGGCGCCATCGCTTCATGCTTCTGTTATACGGCGATCCTCATCAAGAGCAAGACAGGATACGATGACAGTCTCGATGCTTTTGGTATTCATGGTGTCGGAGGTATTGTAGGAGCTTTATTCCTTACGTTCTTCATCCGTCCTTCATGGATGGCTGAGGCAGCCGAAAAAGCCGGCGGCAGCTGGACAATTCTGGATCAGCTCGGTGTTCAGGCTACAGCTGTAGGTGTCACCATAGCGTATGCTGCGATTGTTTCACTTGTCCTTCTGTTCATTGTCGAGAAAACCATCGGGCTCCGAATCAAGGAAAACGATGAAATGTCCGGTCTCGACCACAGCATGCACGGTGAGCAGGGATATGGCCTTATCAACCTTAATTAATTGGATGTGCAATGAAACTGATAACTGCAATCATACAGCCGGACAGGCTCGATCATGTTCGTGAGGCGCTGATCCAGGCCGATATAACAAGAATAACCGTGAGCAGGGTTACCGGTCATGGCAGGCAGGAGGACATCGAGTTCTATCGCGGCCAGAAAATCGCACCGAACCTGATTCCGAAAATCAGGCTTGATATCGCGGTGAACAACGAGTTCGTCGATATCACGGTCGATACCATCATCAAGGCAGCAACCCATGATTCCGGAGAAATTGGCGACGGTAAAATATTTATCACGCCGCTTGAGGAATGTATTCGGATAAGAACAAGAGAAAGGGGAGGTAAAGCAATATAACCGGCCGGGTGTGGTTCATATGATTGGTGTGTGGCCGGTATGAAAGGGCAGGGATGTTTTCCCTGCCTTTTTATTTTCTGTCATTATTACCGGGGAACGAGGACGGGAGCGAGCTGCATCTCTCTCCAGCCGGGATAATAGGTATTCAGCCATTTTTCGGCATTCACATCGCCGAGCCTTGACGCCTCCCGGAAATCTTCGAGACGGCCGGTCAGGTCGCCGGTTTTGCTTTTTGCTATCCCGCGGTGAAAAAAAGCTGCGGCCATTCTGCGGTCTATTTCAATTGCCTGTGTGAAATCCGGGATCGCTCCTGCATAATCTCCGGTCATGTTTTTCAGAACTCCACGGTTGAAGTAGCCTACGACCTTGAACAGCGGGTCATTTGACGCAATTACCATCGTGAAATCACTGATTGCCAGCGCATACTGTTTCATTTGCTGCTCTGCGACGGCTCTCATCTGATAGGCCATGGTGTAGTAGGGGTTGGCTTCGATCGCTTTCGAGTATAACCTTATCGCTTCGTCCAGTTTCCGATGCTGGTGTTTTTCGAGCCCGTCACTGAAATAATTGTCTGCAGGCCCGGCTATCGCCATCTGTCCTGAAAGCACGGTAACCGCTGCCGCTGCTGAAATATATCGCCAAAACTTTCTTTTTGTGTTCATGCGCAATGCTGTACATGGAAAGGGAGTAAGGTATATGCCCTGAATCAACATTTAGATACAAATACTTTTCGGAAAAATACAGTTCCGTATTCAACATTTTTCAAAGCGGATATTGAACAGGATTCTTTGTGCGGATAATCGCGCATTTTCTATCTTGCTTTGTAGAACCTTTTAAACCTACCGGATCGCATCCATGTTCAGGATCAGTCTCGATGAATTTGAAGGGCCGCTCGACCTGCTGCTTTTTTTTATCAGGCGCGATGAACTGGATATATACAACATTCCCGTCGCAAAGATCACCGCGGATTTCATCGGTTACCTTCATGCAGCGAGAAACCTGAATCTCGAAGTTGCCGCTGACTTCATCTACATGGCTTCCATGCTGATGAGCATCAAGGCAAAAATGCTTCTGCCCCGTCCTTCACCGGAAGGTGATGCTGCAGACGAATTCGATCCGAGAGAGGAACTGGTGCAACGGCTGCTTGAATACAAGCGTATCAAAGAGGTTTCAACAGTTCTCGACCGGTTTGCCGAAAAGCGTGAAGCCCTTTTCGCACGCGGGCTGTTCGAAATGTTCGAGCCTGAGCTGATCGATGAGCTCGACGAACCGGTCAAACGCCCGACGCTCTACCATCTCATGCTTGCCTACCAGTCGGTGCTCGACAATATTCCGAAGCCCATGACCCGCAATGTCATGGATGCGCCGGTAACGGTCGAGGAACAGAGCATGCTGATTCTCTCGAGGCTGCGCGAGAGCGAAAATGTTTCTTTCCGGGCAATACTTGAAGGGATTCCCGAGCGGATCATTTTCGTAGTGACTTTTCTTGCCGTGCTCGAACTTTGCAGGAACAGAAGGATAGTCGTCCTGGTCAAGGATGGCTATGAAGATTTCTGGATTTCCAGACGGGTCCAGGAGTTTTCTCCTCAACTAACCATTTAATTACTGAACGAATGCCGGAAATACGTCCTTTCAATGGTTTGCGGTACAATCCTGAAACCGCAGGCGATATGTCGCATATCATCTGCCCGCCTTATGACGTCATTCCCCCTTCCATGCAGCAGGAGCTTTACGGCAGCTCAGCATGCAATGCGATACGGCTGGAGCTTCCGATGGAGGCAGACCCTTACGGGGCGGCGGCAGAGAGGCTCGCGGAATGGATGAAAAACGGAGTACTGATGCAGGAAACAGAGCCGGCGCTCTATCCCTACAGCCAGACCTTTACCGACCAGGAGGGTCATACCCATACGCGCAGCGGTTTGTTTGCCGCCATGCGGCTGCATGAGTTCGCAGAAAGGAAAGTGCTTCCGCACGAAAGGACCCTTTCGGGACCGAAAGCCGACCGGCTGAACCTTTTCAGGACCACGAAAACCAACATCAGTGCGATTTTCGGTCTTTATGCCGATGCGCAAGGTCAGGCTGACCGGCTGATCGCAGGCTTTACTTCTGCGAACGAGCCGGTGATCGATGCTGTATTCCAGGGTGTGAGGAACCGTCTCTGGCGTCTCGTGGATCCGGAACTTGCAAAAGCGGTACAGGAAGTGCTTGCCGATAAAAGCGTCTATATCGCCGACGGCCATCACCGCTACGAAACAGGCCTGAATTACCGAAGGGAGCGTGAAGCTGCCAATCCGGAGCATACCGGAGAAGAGGCTTATAATTTTATCCTGACCTACCTGAACAACATCCATGACAGAGGACTTGTTGTTTTTCCGATACATCGTCTGATACACAGTGTTGAAGGGTTCAATGCCACAGAGTTTCGAAGCAGGCTCGAAGAGCACTTCGAAGTGACCGAACTTGATGGCAGAGCTGCACTGAAAGCCTATCTCGAAACTTCAGGATCGAGCTATACATATGGTGTCGTGACCGATGGCTCCGTGTTCGGGATCACGCTCAGGGAGGCTCCTGCCGATCTTCTCGACAGTAATATTTCACCCGCCCTGCAGCAGCTCGGGCTGGTCGTGCTGCATGAAGTGGTGTTGACCCGCCTTCTCGGCATCAGCCAGGAAGCAATGGCGCTGCAGACCAACATCGTATACGTGAAAGACGACGGCGAGGTATTCAGGATTGTCGCGGACGGCAGGGCACAGGTCGGTTTTGTGGTCAAACCGGCGACGGTCGGACAGGTGCTTGACGTTTCTGAGTCGGGCGGGGTCATGCCGCAGAAATCAACTTTTTTCTACCCGAAGATCATGACCGGGCTTGTTTTTAAAACCCTTGACTGAGTATCGATGAGCGAAGTGTACCTGTCGAGGTCTCCCGAAGAGACCAGGGAGTATGCCAGGAGGTTTGCGTCGGGCCTGAGGCCCGGTGAAGCGGTGTCGCTCTGCGGCCAGCTCGGTGCGGGGAAGACCGTATTCATGCGCGGCATCACCGAGGTTTTCAACTGTCAGGATCAGCTGTCCAGCCCGACGTTTTCACTGCTCAATATCTACCACGGATCATTGAAGGGAGAGGAGGTCACCCTGCATCATTTCGACCTTTATCGCATTAAAACCATTCAGGAGCTTGCAGCGACGGGTTTTGACGAATATCTTTCCGGCGCGTATCTTGCGGTCGTTGAATGGGGTGACCGTTTTCCCGAATTTGCCGGTCGATATACCGCAACAGTCAGGCTTGAACATGCAGGAGACGACCTTCGAAGAATCATCATTGAACGAACAGGCCTATGAATATCCTTGCCATCGAGTGCACCCATGCTTCAATCAGCGCAGCGTTACTGACCGCCGGTGATGTATACGAAGCACAAAGCACCGACTGGCAGAAAGCTGCGGAAACCCTTGTCCCGCTGATCGGGGAGGTTCATGAGTCCGCAGGGCTAGAACGCAGCGCCCTTGATTGTATCGCGTTTTCTTCCGGCCCGGGATCGTTCACGGCATTGAGGATAGGTATATCAATAGCGAAAGGGATTGCCTGGGGTATCGGCGTCCCTCTGGTTGCCGTGCCGACCATGCCGGCGATTGCAGCGGCCCTCGATGAACCACTCCTGCCGGTCATGACGATAATCCGGTCGAGGAAAGGCGAATATTATTTCGCATGTTATACCCGGGAAGAGCTATCTTCTGGGCAGTGGCATGATCGTGTGGAGAGAGGAGATGCAGGAGACCTTGTTGCTGCGGCTTCCCTTATGCCGGACGGCGTTGTTGCCGCGGGACGGGGCCTGGATGAGCTTCAACCTTTTTTTGCAGCTTCAGGCATCAGGTTTGCCGGTGCGGATTTCTTTTCTGCCCGCTCACTGTTTCCATTTGCTGAACGGCTTTGCCCGGAGTCGGATTTTGCCGGACTGAACGATGTCGCACCCGATTACCGGCAGATGTTTGTGCCTAAAGTTCGAGGAGGGTAAACCGTCTGTGTATATATTAATGATCAGTAGAATTTGAAAAAGGAAAGGGAACGTTACCATATGAAGAGTTTGAAAAAGAAGGAAAATAGTACTCCGGCAGATGCAAAAGAGGTGGCACTCAGCGAATTGCTGGCGAAAAGAAGTGCTGAACTGGCCGGTGAAAAGATGTGCGAGAATATCAAGATCCTCGACCTGAGGGGTCTGACCTCCGTTACGGACTTTTTCGTGATCGTTACAGCTGATTCCGAGAGAAAGGCCAAAGCGGCAGCAGAGCATATCATCGATGAACTTAAAAAGGACGGAGAACGTCCGCTGCATATCGAAGGACTTGAAACACTGCACTGGGTCCTTCTCGATTATGTCGATGTTGTTGTGCATATTTTTATGCCCGATGAGCGCCGTTTTTACGATCTGGAATCTCTGTGGTCCGATGCTCCGCAGATATCATAAGATGATATTTTTCATGCGTCTATGAAGTTCCCATATATTTAAGGCATTAGATTCGTTACGAATTATCGGGGTTTTTTATACATTACTCCGATTGGATTTTTATATCAATTATCATACTGGATTTACCTATGCAGCGCGAAAGATTAGTTCCGATAAGTATTGAAGAAGAAATGCGGGATTCCTATCTCGATTACTCGATGTCGGTTATTGTCAGTCGTGCGCTTCCTGATGTCCGTGACGGTTTGAAACCTGTCCACCGCAGGGTGCTGTACGGCATGCACGAGCTTGGTCTGCAGGCAGGAAAACCTCACAAGAAGTCTGCCCGTATTGTGGGTGAAGTGCTCGGTAAATACCACCCGCACGGCGACAGCGCGGTTTATGACAGCCTCGTGCGTCTTGTGCAGGATTTTTCGCTTCGCTATCCGCTGGTTGACGGCCAGGGGAACTTCGGTTCCATCGATGGAGACTCGGCTGCAGCCATGCGTTATACAGAGGTCCGCATGAAGCCTATAGCCGGAGAGATGCTCAAGGACCTCGACAAGGAGACGGTCGATTTTTCGCTGAACTTCGATGATTCGCTCGAAGAGCCCACGGTACTTCCCTCTGCGATCCCGAACCTGCTGGTCAACGGCGCATCGGGCATAGCGGTCGGAATGGCGACCAATATTCCTCCGCAGAACCTTCGGGAAGTTGTTGACGGCATGATCGCCCTCATCGAGAACCCTGAGCTTGAAATTGCCGATATCATGAAACATGTTATCGCGCCTGACTTCCCGACAGGAGGCATCATTTACGGTTACGAAGGGGTCCGCCAGGCTTACCTGACCGGCAGGGGCAAGGTGGTGATCCGAGCCCGCGCACTTGTGGAGGTGACGCAGAAAAACGGCCGGGAATCGATCATCGTTACCGAACTTCCCTACCAGGTCAACAAGGTAAGGCTTATCGAGAAAATCGTCGAACTGGTCCACGACAAGAAGATCGACGGCATTGCGGACATCCGTGACGAATCGGACAGGGACGGTATGCGTCTGGTGATCGAACTGAAAAGGGATGCCGTTGCAAAGGTTGTGCTCAATAACCTTTACAAACATACTCCGATGCAGGATACGTTCGGGGTCATCATGCTGGCGCTGGTTGACGGTGTGCCGAGGGTCCTGAACATCAAGGAGATGATGCAGTACTATATCCGGCACCGCAACGAGATCATCTTGCGCCGGACGCAGTACGACCTCACTGCCGCTGAAAAAAGGGCGCATATTCTCGAAGGTCTCAAGATCTGCCTCGACAACCTCGACGAGGTTATCACCACCATAAGACAGTCGCCGGACACGCAGGCAGCACAGGACAGTCTCATGGAGCGTTTCGCCCTTACGGAAATTCAGGCAAAGGCCATCCTCGAGATGCGCCTGCAGCGCCTCACCGGACTCGAACGCAAGAAAATCGATACGGAATACACGGAAACTCTCACGCTTATCGATGCGCTCCGTTCCATCCTTGCCAGTCCGGAGAAACAGATGCAGATCATCCGGGAGGAACTGCTGAAAGTGAAGGATGTATACGGGGATGTCCGCCGGACAGAGATCGTTCCGCAGGAGGGTGATTTTTCCATCGAGGACATGATCGCTCAGGAAGACGTGGTGATCACCATCACCCACGATGGATTCATCAAGCGTTTCCCTGTGTCGGGATACCGCCGTCAGGCAAGGGGTGGCAAGGGTGTCACCGGTGCCCAGGCGAAACACGACGATTTCATTGAGCACATGTTCATCGCCTCGACGCACAATTATATCCTCTTCTTCACGAACCGCGGGCGCTGTTACTGGCTGAAGGTCTATGAGATACCCGAAGCCGGCAGGGCCGCAAGGGGCAGGGCTCTGGCGAACATCATGGAGCTGCTGCCGGGCGAAAAGATAAAGGCGTATATCAATGTCCGCAATTTCGACGAGCCGGGATTCATCGTCATGGCTACGGCCGATGGCACCGTTAAGAAAACCGCCCTCGAAGAGTTTTCGCATCCGCGCCGCAACGGTATCGCCGCCATCACCATCGAGGAGAACGACGAGCTTATCGATGCCCGTCTGACCGATGGAGAGCACCAGATCATCCTTGCGAAGAGCTCCGGTTTTGCCGTACGCTTCCCGGAAAGCGAAATCCGGGCGATGGGCCGTACAGCCATGGGTGTCAGGGGTATAACGCTCGACAAGGACGAGAAATGCATCTCGATGGTCACCACCAAGCGGTTCGACATGGCGCTTCTCGCCGTTACCGATAACGGGTTCGGCAAACGGAGCCGTGTGGAGGATTACCGTCTCACCAGGCGCGGGGCCCGCGGGGTCATTACGCTCAAGGCGCATGAAAAGATCGGTGTGCTTGTCGGATTGCTTGACGTGAACGACGAGGACGACCTTATCATCATAACTGCCCACGGCATCGTCAACCGCCAGCATGTTTCCGATATCCGGGTTACCGGCCGCAATACATCGGGGGTCCGGTTGATCAGGCTCATGGCGAGTGACAAAATTTCCGCCATAGCGAGGGTCCCGAAGAGCGACGAAGATGTAGAGGACAACGATATTCCGCTTGATGATCCTGACGGTCAGATCGAGCTTTTTTAAAGTGATGCATTTCAGATTGCAGGAGATTATAAACCGCGATGAAGATATGGAAGAGAACAAGCCTTATAAAATCAGTGAGAGTGCGGAGACGAAATATTACTGTGCCTGCGGAAAATCACAGAACCTTCCTTATTGCGACGGTTCGCACAAGGGCAGCGTTAAGCAGCCCTATGAGGTTGACGATCGAGGAAGATAAGACCGTTTCTATCTGCGGCTGCGGCAGGTCGGCAAAAATGCCTTTCCGTGTCGGCGCACACAAGGCCGCCCAATGAATTTGATTTTATTGAACATTCAACTACGCTCGATGTTATGGCTCGACCTAAAAATGTAAAGCATATTTTTGTAACCGGCGGTGTTATCTCTTCGCTTGGCAAGGGTATCCTGTCGGCTTCACTCGGCATGCTGCTGAAAGCTCGCGGCCTGAAGGTGGCCATACAGAAATACGACCCCTATATCAACGTCGATCCGGGGACCATGTCCCCGTATCAGCATGGTGAGGTTTATGTAACCGACGACGGTGCCGAGACCGATCTCGATCTTGGCCATTATGAACGCTTTCTCGATGAATCGACCTCGCAGTCTTCGAACCTTACCATGGGGCGCGTCTACAAGTCGGTAATCGACAAGGAACGCCGCGGCGAGTATCTCGGTGCGACCGTTCAGGTGGTTCCTCATGTGATTGACGAGATAAAGGACCGGATGGCCGAGCAGGCGAAAAACAGCAACCTCGATATACTCATTACCGAAATAGGAGGAACGATCGGTGATATCGAGTCGCTTCCCTTCCTCGAAGCTATGAGACAGATGAAACTCGAGATGGGAGAAAGAAATCTCCTGAACATCCATCTCACCTTCGTTCCTTACATCAAGGCGGCAAGCGAGCTGAAAACCAAACCAACGCAGCACAGCGTTAAAATGCTGCTTGAAACGGGTATCCAGCCGGATATCCTTGTCTGCCGGAGCGAAAAACCGTTATCGAGGGATATCAAGAACAAGGTTGGTCATTTCTGCAACGTCAACGATCTTGACGTTATCGGTCTGAACGACTGCGAAACCATTTATGAAGTTCCACTGATGCTTCTTAAGGAAAAACTCGATCAGCGGGTGCTCAAGAAGCTCGGACTCAAAAAGTTCAGGGAGCCGAACCTCGATTACCTGAGGGATTTCTGCAACAAGGTCAAGAGCCCGAAGGATGGCGAAGTGACTATCGGCATCTGCGGCAAGTACACCGAGTATCCAGACGCATACAAGTCCATCCTTGAATCCTTCATTCATGCCGGGGCAAGCAACGATGTAAAGATCAACATCAGGCTGCTGAGGGCGGAAGATGCCGAGCAGAAGACATTCGATCCTGAAAAGGAGCTCGAAGGTATCAGCGGCATCCTTGTCGCTCCGGGTTTCGGGGACCGTGGAATAGAAGGAAAGATCAAATACATTCAGCAGGCGCGGGAGCGTAATATTCCGTTTTTCGGTATCTGTCTCGGTATGCAGTGCGCCACGATCGAGTTTGCCCGCAATGTCTGCGGCCTGCAGGATGCCAATTCCACAGAGTTCAACAAACGTACCCGCTTTGCGGTTATCGACCTCATGGAACAACAGAAGAAAATCAAGGACAAAGGCGGCACGATGCGTCTTGGAAGCTATCCCTGCATTATCAGGGAGGGGTCGAAAGCATACAGCGCCTACAAGAAATTCCTGATCAACGAACGCCATCGTCACCGCTACGAATTCAACAACACCTATCGCCAGGTTTTCGAAGATGGCGGCATGGTCTTTTCCGGTACTTCGCCGAACGGAGAGCTGGTCGAGATCGTCGAACTGAAGGATCATCGCTGGTTTGTTGGCGTGCAGTTCCATCCTGAGCTGAAATCGAGAGTACAGCGGGTCCATCCGCTTTTCCACGGTTTTGTCGCGGCAGCGAAGGAATTTACGAGAGGAACGCGGCAGATGGAGCTTGCGGTCGATATGCCCTCCTTCGTTCCTGCGGAATAAAAGGCGGTTCTCTGTTTCACGGCATTCCTCCGGTTGCTTTGTAACGGTAATGGCTGTCTCATGCTTCAATCATTGAGACAGCCTCGCTTCCAGGGGAGCCTTTCCTTCAGGTTATCACGCGACACACTGTTGTGCCATGTTTCCGAACGCCTTACCTTCACAGTATGATCTGACGGGATAAAAAGACGGTTCTGCAACATGATAACAACACTGAGGAAGAATGATCGAAGCGATTTTATGGGATAATGACGGATTGCTGGTCGACAGCGAGACGTTGTTTTTCAATCTGACCAGAGATGCTTTCGCTGAAGCTGGATTTTCGCTCGACAGCGGGTACTGGGGCCTAGAATACCTCGGGAACGCGAAGCACAGCAGCGTTATCGCCCTCGAGCTCGGCATGCCTCCCGAGCTTGCCAGAACCGTGATAGAGCGCCGGAACGATGTCTATATCAAATCCCTCGAACAGCCCGTTCCTCTGCTTCCCGACGTCCGGGAAACCATCGAGGCGCTGTCAGGAAAATTCCGTCTTGCTCTCGTGACCGGAAGCCCGCGTGACAAAGTCGAAATGATGCACCGCGAGAACGGACTGCTCGAATATTTCGAAGTCATCATTACCGAAAACGATATCGGAAACCCGAAACCACATCCGGAACCATACCTCAAAGCCGTCGAACGCCTTGGTCTCGAAACCCGGCAATGCCTTGCGGTCGAGGATTCGAGGCGGGGTCTCGCGTCGGCCCATGCAGCCGGCATTCCCTGCGTTGTCGTACCGAACACGCTGACAAGGATCCAGCAGTTCGAGCTTGCCTTTGCTGTAGAAGAACGGGTTTCGGGGGTACTGAAACATGTTGCTGCTTTTTCAGCCGGTTCTCTTCGGGTACCACCGCAGGTATGAAAATGATGTTTTATCGGTAAAACGTTCTTTTGAAGTAAGATAGGTGTCTTGTGCCGGAAGTTTTACCCATTGTGCCTGTATCTTGCGTTTTTCCTGCCCGGCTTTGAAATTTTATTTCCTGTTTTAACGAAAAACCGGAAAAAGAATTTGGAAGAATGGGGTTAGGGTGATACATTAGGAGCCCGTTGATGAATGAGTTAAGGTCATCGGCGGTAAGGAGTCCCGGAAGGGGCATGTTATTTGGCCAGGATGTGAATCGAGGGAAGACGGGAACTAAGAAGGTCTCGGGCGAAGTTGTTTAAAAACGCGCGTGACCGAACGAGAGGGAAGGAAAAAAAGTTGAGAAAAGTTTT
>JAAXXI010000067.1 GCA_013334565.1 Chlorobiaceae bacterium | reverse complement strand
AAAGCGCACAACCGTGCGCTTTTTGTTTTCCCGGTGCCGGGTTCAATACCCGAGAAGCCTTTTATTCCTGTAGAAATTCAATGCAAGTCCTACCATAATCATATTTCCCACAAGAGAAGAACCGCCATAGGAAACAAATGGCAGGGGAACGCCAATAACGGGAATCAGGCCGATAGTCATACCGATATTGATAATAACATGAGTTAACAGCAGTGAGACAAATCCGGCGATGGTCAGTTCCACAAATTTATTTTTTATTGAAAAAATGGCACTGATCAGCCTCAGGATAAGAATAAGATAACAGACAACGATAAACCCTGCGCCGATAAAGCCGAACTCTTCAGCTATAACACAGAAAATGAAGTCTGTCCACTGAGCCGGTATAAAACGAAGCTGCGTCTGTGTACCATGCAGAAAACCCTTGCCGATCAAACCTCCCGAACTGATTGCTATTTTTGCCTGGAGCGTATTGTAGCCTGCCCCCTGAGGATCAGACATGGGATCGAGAAATATCTGGATCCTTTTCATCTGATGAGGCTTGAGAATGCTGCCGGCATATGTTCTGGTAAAAAAACTGCCCAGCAGGCCTGAAGCTATAATAACAAGCTGATGGATCCGGAATTTGTGCTTCCATACAATCAAAGCCGCTAATTCGAGCACTGCAATGGCGATGATATAATAGATGTTGAAAAAACCTGAAAACAAGAGAATAGCGGGAAATGACAGAACCATGAGGATATAAATGTCGAAACCGGCCATGATGATCATCGGAACAACAAATGAGATACAGGTGAGCGTTGTCCCGGTGTCCGGCTGCAGAAGGATCAGGAGTGCTGGCAGGAATGGAATACCCAGCGCGATAAGCAGGTGCGGTATGGAATGAATATCTGTTTCATCATCGGAAAGGAACCTGGCAAGGGCAAGAATAGTTGCCATTTTAGCTATTTCAGAGGGCTGGAAACTGAAAAATCCAATTTTAAACCAGCTGGTCTGACCTGCGATTTTTTTGCCGAAGAGAAGCACCGCAACAAGCATCACGATACCTATCGCATAAAAGATATAGGAATTGTCCCTGATAAAACGCACGTCGTTGAAAATAATGAAAACGACGGCCGCAACCCCGATCACCCCCCAGGCAAGCTGACGATAGAACAGCACGGTCTGGTTCGCGCCGTGCGTAGCGCTGAATATTGCAAGTAACCCGAACAGGATAAGTCCTGCCATCGGAATGAGCAGCCAGTAATCGATATTGGATTTCTTCTCCATCGGATTAAAACAATATGTTGTTCTTTTGCTTTACGGCCCAAGGGTGTAATTTAGTATCCTGTTCCGTAATCATATTGACCTATTTATAAAAAAACATGGTCCAGCCATCCTTCCGCTGCGGGTTCGCAATCATTGTCGGGCCGCCAAATGCAGGCAAATCGACCCTGATGAACGAACTGCTCGATTATAAACTTTCCATAGTAACACCGAAACCGCAAACGACAAGAAAAAAAATTACCGGCATCTACCACAGGGACGACTGCCAGATCGTTTTCCTGGACACACCGGGTATCATGCAGCCTCAGCAGAAATTGCATGTATCGATGCTGGCCATTGTCAGGGAAACGCTCAAGGATGCCGATGTGGTTATCGCCCTGATTCCCTACTCCGGCAAAGGCGACCATATCGACCGCACATTCACCGACGAACTTTTCAAAGAGTGGATCCGGCCCGCAGGGAAACCGGTTGTCGCGGTTCTGAACAAATGCGACCTTGTCACCGAAACACAACGGAGAGAAATCGAGGACTACGTAAAACAAACCTGGAGTCCTGACGCCATGATTTCGATTTCCGCCCTGCAAGGCACCTCCCTGCCCGAGCTTGTCGATACGATTGTCCCCTTCCTGCCATCAGGTCCGCCGCTTTACCCCGAGGACACGCTCAGCACCGCACCCGAGCGGTTTTTCGTAACCGAGATCATCCGCGAGAAAATTTTCCTGCAGTACGGCAAGGAGGTCCCCTATTCCGCGGAAGTGGTAATCGACGAATTCAGGGAACAGCACGAAGCGGACCCATCGAGAAAAGATCTTATCCGCTGCTCGGTCATTGTCGAACGCGACACCCAGAAACAGATCCTCATCGGACAGAAAGGAGCATCGCTGAAAAAGCTGGGCCAGGCTGCACGCAGGGATATCGAGGAGATGCTCGGGCGCCCGGTTTTCCTTGAATTGTTCGTGAAAGTCCGACCCGACTGGCGAAAAAAGAACAACCTGCTCAAGAGTTACGGGTATTGAAGAGTGCTGAGGACTGAGGACTCAGCACTCAGTCCCAACATGCCACCCCTGCGGGGCTCCACTTTCCAGTTCCCACCCAGACTCACGCCAAAGGGACAAAAAGGACTGCAGGGACAACAGCGACAAAAATTCAAATCCCCAGTACCCAATCCCCTGTACCCACTTTCCAGTTCCCACTCCCCACCCAGACTCACGGAAAAGGGACAAAAAGGACCGCAGGGACAACAGCGACAAAAATTCAAATCCCCACTCCTCAGTCCCCACTCCTCAGTCCCCACTCCTCAGTCCTCAGTCCTCAGCACTCAGTCCCCAGCACTCAGTCCCCAGTACCCAGTACCCAGTCCCCAGTCCCCAGTACCCACTCCTCAGTCCCCACTCCTCAGTCCTCAGTCCTCAGCACTCACTCCTCAGCCCTCAGTCCTCAGTCCTCAGTCCTCAGCACTCAGTCCCCAGTACCCAGTACCCCCCTCCAAAAAAAAAGCTGCCTCGGCTTTGCTTCCGAGACAGCTTTTCTGAGTGATGTAACCCAGCCTCTTACTTATCGGCAGATTTTTCCCCGCCCTTTTTATCTCCTGATTTGAAAGGAGGCTCAAGCTCGGCTGTCGCCGCTTCGATCTCCTTCTTTTCATTGGGATGGGCCTGCAGGTAAGCCTCGATCTCTTCCTTGCTCTTGTCCTTGAAGTACTCGAGGGCGGAAAGGATGATACGCTTGTTTTCCTTGTCGAACTCGATGACGCGGAGCGGAAGCTCATCGCCGATCCTGAAAGACGAATGAATGTCTTTCACTCCGCCCTGAAGCAGGTGGGATACCGGCACGAAACCATCGACATCGCCAGGCAGGATAACAATGACGCCCTTTTCGATGATCTGCGAAATCTGGCCGGGAGTTTCAGCTCCGACAGCATATTTCTGCTCGAACTCATCCCAGGGGTCCTGGTTGATCTGCTTGTGGCCGAGGGCGATGCGGCGTGCATGCACGTCGAATTTGAGGACCTTGACCTCGAGTTCCTGGTTCTTCTTGACCAGTTCGCTCGGATGGCGGATTTTCTTGGTCCAGGACAGGTCGGAGATGTGCACCAGGCCGTCCACACCAGGCTCGAGTTCGACAAAGACGCCGAAATCGGTGATGTTGCTGACGGTACCCTTATGCAGCGAACCTTCGACATATTTCTCGGAAAGCGCAATCCATGGATCTTCGTTCACGCGCTTCATGGAGAGCGACAGCTTGGTGTGGTCCTTGTCGATATTCAGGATCACGCATTCGACTTCCTGGCCCAGCGTGACGAACTGGCCGGGATGCTTGATATGCTGCGTCCAGCTCATCTCGGAAATGTGCACGAGGCCTTCGATACCTTTCTCGATCTCGACAAAAGCGCCGTAATCGGTGATGGACACGACACGGCCCTGGGCTTTCGACCCGACAGGGTACTTGAGCTCGATATTTTCCCAGGGGTGGGATTCGAGCTGCTTCATGCCGAGAGAGACCCTCTTGGTGTTCTCGTCGAAACCGACGACAACGACCTTGATCGGCTGATCGAGCTCGACAACTTCGGAAGGATGGTTGATCCTGCCCCAGGTGATATCGGTGATGTGGACGAGACCGTCGAGACCGCCGAGATCGACGAAAATACCGAAGTCGGTGATATTCTTGACGGTACCTTCGAGCACCATGCCCACCTTGATGTTGGCAAGCATTTCCTCGCGCCTGGCTGCATAAGCCTCTTCGAGGATGACTTTATGGCTTACGACAATGTTCTGTGTGACCGGATTGATCTTGACAACCCTGAATTCCATGGTCTGGCCGACGAGGGCGTCGAAGTCGCGGACCGGTTTGACGTCGATCTGCGAACCGGGAAGGAAGGCTTCCACACCGGAAAGTGAAACGGTCATGCCGCCTTTGACGCGGTTGATGATTTTGCCGGTGATGATCGTGTCGTTTTCAATCGAATCGTAAATCTTGTCCCATATCCTCAGAACGTCGGCTTTTTTCTTCGAAAGGATCAGCTGTCCCATTTTGTCTTCGATGTTCTCGAGGTAGACTTCGACATCGTCGCCGACCTTTACCTCGTCATCGGCCCTGAACTCGAGAAGGGAAACGATACCTTCCGACTTGAACCCGACGTCGATGGTGACATCCTTGTTCGAAATGGAGACGATCCTGCCTTTGACAATCTCGTTTTCGGAGATCTCGTTGAGCGTGCTCGTATAGAGCTGCTCCATCTGTGAGAGTTCCGCCGGCTCGTAGTGAGCGTAAAACTTGATTTTTTTCCTTGCAGGCCTGTCCTTGACCTTTTTTTCCTGTGTGAGTGCTTCTGCCATTAATTGTTATCCTTCCTCTCTTGAATTTACCTGTCGGCAGCGAGAGATTTCAGCCGGAGGGTTTATGGTTGATAAAAAACCTTTTCGTTCAACAATCCTTCTTTATCCTTGCAAACGCAAGGTCGTATACCTTTCGGACCTGGTCGTCGACCGTCAGTTCAGACGTATCGATTTCAACGGCATCCGGATGTTTTTTCAGGGGGGCATGCTCGCGTTCGGCATCGGCCCTGTCCCTTTCGCGTATCTCCTGCTCAAGTGTCTCGAGAGCGGGAAGACCGGACATATCCGCATTCTTCGAAGCAAGTTCGGCATATCGCCGCTTCGCCCTCCGGAGCGCGTCCGCAACGAGAAAAATTTTCAGTTCGGCTTCAGGGAAAACCACCGTTCCGATATCCCTGCCGTCCATGACGACTCCTTTACGGCGGCCAAGGTCCTGCTGCAGTGCCCTGAGCCTGTCGCGGACGGGCTTGAGCGAACTGATGAAACTCACTTCGCGGCTGACCCGGTTCTCCCTGATGGCTTCGCTGACATCGCTGCCGTCAAGGAAGATGCGGTCACCCTCGAAACTGATCGAAATATTTTCCAGCAAAGTGCCGACGCTGTCCGGCATGCGTTTCAACTCTTCGAGCATACCCAGGCGGATGGCTTTCAGGGTCACGGAACGGTACATGGCGCCGGTATCGATATAGATGTATCCGAGCTGCCTGGCGACGATCCTCGCTGTCGTGCTTTTGCCCGATGCGGCCGGTCCGTCTATCGCAATGATGATCTGTTTCGTGCTTTTTTCCTGTTCCACTGGCATTTTACATTAGCCTGCCATTTTATAAAAATTATTTGCTTTTTCCAAACATATTGGTTACATGTTAAAGCCGCATGGATTTGCGGCCGATCAACCAACCAATCCATTGTCTATGTCTCTTCGATGCGGCATTGTCGGACTTCCCAACGTCGGAAAGTCGACGCTATTCAATGCCATCACCGCCAAACAGGCTGAAGCCGCCAACTACCCGTTCTGCACCATAGAGCCCAACGTCGGGTCGGTCCTCGTACCGGACGACCGGATGCAGAAGATTGCCAGCGTCGTCAAAACGCCGACACTGGTGCCTGCGATGCTTGAAATCGTCGATATCGCCGGGCTGGTGAGGGGGGCAAGCAAAGGCGAAGGCCTCGGCAACCAGTTCCTTTCCCATATCAGGGAGGTCGATGCGATCGTCCATGTCGTCCGCTGTTTCGACGACGAAAACATTATCCATGTCGAAGGGAAAATCAATCCTGCGGCAGACATCGAAACGATTGAAACCGAGCTCATGCTTGCCGACCTCGAAAGCATGGAGCGCCGAATCGATCGCCTGAAGAAAAATGTGCGCAAGGAAAAAGAGCTGCAGCTGCAGGTAGACCTCGCGGAAAAAATCATCAAGGGCCTCAGCGAAGGCATCCCGGTCCGAACGATTGTCGAAACAGCCGAAGAAAAAGAGATCGCCCGCCAGTTCTTCCTGCTCTCTTCGAAACCGGTGCTGTTTGCAGCAAACGTCTCGGAAAGCGACCTGCCCGAGGGCAACGCCTATACGCGGCAGGTGGCGGAAATCGCGGCAGCTGAGGGGGCAAAGATGCTGGTCATCAGCGCCAGGGCGGAAGCAGATATCGCCGAACTTCCCGAAGAGGAGCGCCCGGAATTCCTCGAAAGCCTCGGCCTCGAAATGTCCGGCCTCGACCGCCTTATCCGGACGGCTTACGACCTTCTCGGCCTGCAGACCTATTTCACCGCCGGAGAAAAGGAAGTCCATGCATGGACCATCCGCAAGGGTGCCGCCGCCCCGGAAGCCGCGGGAGCAATCCATTCGGATTTCGAAAAAGGCTTTATCCGCGCGGAAGTCATGTATTACCGCGACCTGATCGATCTCGGTTCCGAGCAGAAAGTCAGGGAAGCGGGCAAGCTCCGCTCAGAAGGACGGGATTATATCGTCAGGGACGGCGACGTGATCGTCTTCCGCTTCAATGTGTAACCTTTCATTCCAAACCGACGGCCCCGGCAATGTCCCATAAAGTAACCCCAGAAAGCCCGATAGGCATTTTCGATTCGGGAATCGGCGGACTGACTGTCGTGAAAGCGGTCCAGGCCGCATTGCCCCAGGAGAAAATCATCTATTTCGGCGATACGGCGAGGGTGCCGTACGGCCCCAAATCGCAGGTCACCATCCGGAAGTATGCGGCCGACGATACGGCCATCCTCATGAGGTACCAGCCCAAGATGATCATCGTTGCCTGCAACACCGTATCCGCGCTTGCGTTCGATGTCGTCGAGAAGGCATGCGGCACCATCCCGGTGATCGGCGTGCTCAAGGCCGGCGCAAGACTGGCTGTCCAGGCGACGAAAAACAACCGGATCGGGGTCATCGGCACCCAGGCGACCATCTGCTCGAACGCTTACGCGGCAACGATAAACAGGCTCGACCCCGAAACGCAGGTTTTTTCAAAAGCCTGTCCCCTTTTCGTTCCGCTGGCAGAGGAGGGAATGATCGACCATCCAGCGACAAAGCTCATCGCCGCAGACTACCTCAGAGAGTTCGAAGCAAACGGCATCGATACGCTGGTCCTCGGCTGCACGCATTATCCGATCCTGCGCAGGATCATCGAGGAAACCCTCTGCCCCGCCATCCGCATCATCGATTCAGCCGAAGCGATCGCCCTGAGGACAAGGGAACTTCTCGAAGAATCCGGAATGTTGAACAACACAGGAGAGCATGCATCGCCTCACCTGATGGTAAGCGACCTTCCGCAGAAATTCAGCAGGATCTACAAGCTCTTCATGGGATCAGAACTGCCTGATGTCGAACTGGTGGAAGTGTAGTCAGGCAAATTCACAACCATCGGCTTTTCAGCCCATGCAAGGTATCATTATCGAATCAACCGGCTCAACGTGAAAGTCAACCTGGACAGAACATCATCGGGCTTCTGCATCGGCGTGCAGGGAACCATCCATGTCGCTGAAGAGAAACTCAGGGAAAACGGGCTTCTGTATTCACTCGGCGACGTTGTCCATAACGAAGTCGAAGTGAAAAGGCTCGAAGGGCTCGGCCTTGTCACCATAGATGAACAGCAGCTGTCCGCCCTCAAGGATGCGCCGGTGCTCATCAGGGCGCACGGCGAACCTCCATCCACCTACAGGACGGCGGAAGGAAACAGCCTCGATGTGACGGACACCACCTGTCCGGTCGTCTCGAAACTGCAGCGCACCGCACGGCTGCTCCACCAGCTCGGCTACCAGGTCATCATCTACGGAAAACACTCCCATCCCGAGGTCATCGGCATCAATGGACAGTGCGAAAACCGGGCCGTCATCATCAAGCATGCGGACCTTTCCGACCCGAAAGAGATCGGGACGCTTGACCTTTCCAGAAAATCCGCGCTCATCTCCCAGACCACCATGGACGTTCCGGGCTTCTACGAACTGAAGGAGAACCTTGAAAAACGGTTTGCCGGAAGCGGTGCCGCCGAACCATGGATGGCAATCCGGGATATCGACGTCACCGCGGAAATGACCGGCACGAAGCCCATGCCGCCGCACATCTACAAGGACACCATCTGCGTCCAGGTATCGAGCAGGAACCGGAAACTGCACGATTTCGCCCTTGCAAACGAGTGCGTCGTCTTCGTTGCCGGCAAAAAAAGTTCTAACGGGCAGGTTCTTTACAATATTTGCAAAGCCGCCAATCCCAGAAGCTATTTCATCGAAGACACAGACGATCTTCATGAGGAGTGGCTGAAAAAGGACGACGGCTCGTCCGTCGCATCCGTTGGCATCTGCGGGGCGACCTCGACACCGATGTGGCTGCTCCAGAAAGTCGCCAGGCATATCGAAGAACGTTTCGGGAACAATAATCCTCTGCCATGAACCCTGTTTCACTCATTATCAACGGCAACCCGGTTTCAGCTGCGCCGGGTTCCTCGATTCTCGAGGCTGCGGCATCAGCCGGGATCACCATCCCTACGCTCTGTTTCAATGAATCCCTCCATCTCACCGGTTCATGCTGGATGTGCATCATCGAGATCAAGGGTAAAAACCGTTTCGTTCCGGCATGCAGCACCAGGGTTTCTGACGGCATGGTCATCGAAACGGAGAATGAAGAGCTCGATGCCATGCGCCGCCAGAGCCTCGAACGCATCGTCAGTATGCACTGCGGTGACTGTCTCGGTCCGTGCGAACGCTCCTGCCCGGCAGGGTGCGATATTCCCGATTTCATTGCAGCCATCGCACGCGGCGACGACCGTGATGCGCTTCGTATCATAAGGGAAACCATCCCGCTCCCCGGAATACTCGGCCGGATATGCCCCGCGCCCTGTGAAGACGAATGCCGGCGGCAGGGTATGGACAAGCCCGTGTCCATCTGCGCATTGAAGCGCTACGCTGCAGATTGCGATCTTCGCCGTCCCGTGAAGGTGCTGCCCGTGGTTGCACCGGAAACGTGGAAAAAAATTGCGGTGATCGGTGCCGGACCGGCAGGCCTTACTGCGGCTTACTACCTTCGCTGCATGGGCCATGGCGTCACTGTTTTCGAGTCGGAAAGGAAAGCCGGCGGCATGATGCGTTATGGAATCCCCAGGTTCAGGCTGCCCGAATCGGTCATCGATGAAGAGGTCTCCGTGCTTGCCGAGATGGGTATCGAGTTCCGCTACGGCACGACCTTCGGTAAAGATGTGACAAGCAGAAAACTCAAAGAACGGTTCGATGCGCTCTTTCTTGCGATCGGGGCCCAGACGCCCGCCCTGATGCATATTCCCGGAGAAGATGGACCAGGGATCCTGAGCGGCATCGAATTCCTCAGACTCGTTGCAACGGGGCGGGAATTCGACACTGTCGGACATGTCGTTGTGGCAGGCGGTGGCAATACCGCCGTAGACGCCGCCAGGACAGCGGCCAGGCTTGGCGCGGAATCCGTAACGATCATCTACCGCCGATCACGACAAGACATGCCGGCCAACCGGCATGAAGTCGACGAAGCGCTCTCCGAAGGAGTTGCCCTCATGGAACACGTTGCCCCGGTTTCGGTCAGGAAGACTGACGGGATGCTTGAAATCACCGCGGTCCGGATGAAACCGGGAGAACCCGACAGCAGCGGCAGGCAGCGACCGGTTCCGGTGCCCGGCTCCGAATTCACGCTCCTTGCAGGAATACTTATTTCCGCTATCGGCCAGGAGATCGACCCTGCCGCAGGCGAAAACGCCGGCATAACGACAGGCCAAGGGGGCAGATATGCGGCAGATCCAGCGACGCTCCAGACGGAAATCCCATGGATCTTCGCCGGAGGGGACTGCGTGACGGGCGCGGATATCGCAATACGCGCGCTCGAACAGGGAAAACGCGCTGCCCGATCCATCGATCTCTTCCTGAAGGGTAAACCGGTTTCCAATCCGGATGATTGTTTCAATTCCTCATACGGTTCCATCCGCGAAACGCCGCCGGAGCTTTATAAAACGGCAAGCCGGGCGGAAAGGACCGCCGTCCCTGAAATTTCACCGGCCGAACGGTTGAAAGGGTTTGCCGAAGTTTCCTCCGGATATACGCAAGAGCTCGCAGCACAGGAAGCGCTCAGGTGCCTGAAATGCCGCTGCAATGCGGCGGATGACTGCCGGCTGCGCGATCTGGCGACCGCCTGCCACACACAGCAGAAATGGACGGGGGAACATACCGCTACCGGAATGGCTTCCGGCGGCGATATCGGTATGGAACGCGAAAAATGCGTCGACTGCGGGATATGCGTGCGCCTGATCGAACAACAGAAAAGTCCGGATGGCATCGATTTCATGGCCCTCGCCGCAAGCTGCCCGACCGGCGCGCTTTCTCAACCCGCCACCGGAGCATAACAGGCATCCCGGACGCTTGCAGCACCGGGCAGGAATGGGGGTTGAAAGCCGGGTCCGCCTAAGAGCTTATTCGTAATTAAGTAAAATGAGTGCTATATTTCCTTTGTTAATCATACCAATGCAAAGAAAGGAAATATGGCGCAATCCAAAACAAAATCATGGGATGTCAGTGACGCATTTTGGGAT
>JAAXXI010000066.1 GCA_013334565.1 Chlorobiaceae bacterium | reverse complement strand
TTGAGTAATTCAGCTGCGTCCCGCCCTGGTACGCGTCAACTTCGAACACCTTATCCGCTCTGGGGCAAAATAGTGTTCGCTGTTCAACCGGATTTCCTGTTCGATCTTTGGCGGATGGAGTGTTCGAGGTTCAACGGATTATGCAGGCAATTCTCCCGTTCCGCAACAAATTCTTTACATCATCAAACTCAGTCGATCTGTTTCGACAGCTCTCCATGATCCCTTCAAGAGGATATTTCTCATCAGAGAGTTCTTATCTCCAGTAATCAGGGGGCATTTCGTTCCTTAATGCTTAATATGCTATACCCGTAATGATATAGTCGATGGTTAATAATAAATCAATAATGCTTGATAGGGTATAAAATATATGCATTCATGTCATAGTAGTCCTATATCGGGTATAGTATATGTATTTGAGTATGCAAGAAAAGCCTCAAGACATTCTGGCATGTGTGATTTGCGGTTTTGGTCTCATTCTCTCCTCACTTGAAGAGTATTGTCCCGAGAAATGTTCGAAATGAGTGTCGTCCCCAAATTCTTTGCCCGCCGGCAACGAACAGTTCGCTGGATAAGCTGTTGATTACCCCGCATAGACCTCTGTCCCAGCAACGCTTCAAGCGGCAGCACTTTCTTCAGACCACTTTGCCTTACTGCATGCAAATAACCCATAAGTCGCCTCCTTTCATGCGACATCTATATTAACACATAGGGCAGAGCAGGAGACGTTGGCCCGGTTCTCCAGCAATCAGGTAAAAAATTATAGAACAGCTTGTTGCCACAATGATCCCTGCAATAACGGTATAACGGCATGTCAGGCAGGACTCTTGCTGCAGGTGATTTTCTGCGATCTGGTGGCGTAGGGAAAGAAAGGGAATGGTCTTGCGATACATGATCGGCAATCTTCTCAGCTACGGGAGCCATACAAAACGTCTCAAGCTTTCAGCATTGCCGAAAAGGCTTTTTAATCGAAAGTCGGGGCTGTTTTCGGAACGGGACCGTGATGTGCATTCGGCAGGGGAGGGGGGAAACTGTCTCGTTTCCCTGTGAATGGTTTCGGGATGGCAGAAACAGATTATCCTCGTTCAGGGAAGTATTCCGTTCTGGTTTTCAGCAAGCGCTGCCGTAAGGCCCTTCTCAATAATAATAATCCGTGGTGAGCTTGCGGGTGAAGCGGTTCATGGCGTAGTTCACGAACCAGACCCAGTTGAACGGTTTGCCCTTCATGCGCTTCATGATCGAGCTTCCCTTGTAAACTTCCTTCTGAAGCTTCACAAAGTTCTCGAGCAACTTCTCGCCGCTCATCCTCTTCGGCTCGAACATGTAGTGGTAGGTATCGTACTTGTCCCAGTCGAAATGGCGGATGCGGGGCTTCATCTCGTCGAAGTATGGCGTTCCCGGGAACGGGGTGACCAGCGAGAAGACCGGGAACTCGATCTGGTTTTTCATGATGAAGTCGTAGGTGAGCTGGAAGCTCTCCTCGGTATCGTTGTCGAACCCGAACATGAAATACCCCTGGATCGCGATGCCGTTCCTGTGGAGGTTGCCAACCACTTTTTCGTAGTTGCCGATGCGGTTCGAGCCCTTGTGCAGGGTTTTCAGGGTTTCGGGATTGAGCGATTCGAAGCCGATGCTCAGCAGGTCGCATCCGGAACGTCCGGCGAGCTCTGCGATTTCGGGTTTGTCGAGGAAGTTCATCGAGATGTTCGCGTTCCAGCGGACGCCAAGCTTCGCCATCTCTTCGAGCAGGGTGGTGAAATACTGAGGCCGGAAGCTGATATTGTCGTCCATAAACGAAAAGCTCACCTTCTGTTTGCCCAGCCTGTCCTGATGGTAGCGCATCTCATCGAGCACGCGGTCCATTTCACGGTAGCGGTAGTTCTTGCCGTAAATGGTGGGCGTGGTGCAGAAGTTGCAGCCAACGGGGCATCCTTTCGTGGCGAGGATGGGAATGAGCGCACTGTATTTTTTCGCGTTTTTCGAGTTCAGGGCGTAGCTGAAATCCGGGCGCATCATTTCGTGCATGGGCCTGAGCGCCGAGGCGCGGTAGACCCGTTTCATGGTGCCCAGCAGGACATCCGAGGCAAGTTCATCCCAGATGGATTCGATTTCGCCGTACACCACGCTCGTGCAGTGTTCCGAGGCCTCATCATGCAGCATGGTCGGGTGAACGCCTCCGAGGATCACGATTTTGCCCTGCTTCAGGGCGGCGTCGCCGATTTTGTATGCTTTGGTCGCGTTGAGCGTCCTCGAGGTGATCGCTATCACATCGTAACCGGAAAAATCTTCGGGAATGGATTCGCCGAGCCGTTCATCGATAAAGGTGACATCGAACAGTTCTCCGACAAGCGTAGCCACCATGATGAGGTTCAGGGGCATGCTCACCGTACCGGAATCCACCATCATGCTCGTGCTGCTCTTCGGCTGGACGAGCAGCCACTTCCTTCGGGATTTCTGCTGAGCGGCAAGCTTTTTGAGATGGTTCTCGGAGGCGGGGATGATCGATGATACGACAGGTTCTGTTGGTGATGTCGGCATACCCGGAAAACGGCAATAAGTGGGAAAATCCTTTACAACTGAAAAACAAAGTATGAAAAGTTTTTCAAAAAAACCGGCTGGTGCCTGAAAAAATCAACAGCTGCGGGCCTGTCCGGACGGGCTACTTTTTCAGTACAGCGACCGTGAATCGGCTTACACAGGTCAGCTTGCCTTCGTCGTTCGTGATGCGGATGTCCCATACCTGCGATGCCCTGCCGAGATGCAGCGGGCGGGCGGTCGCATGGACGAAGCCGCTCCTGACGGGGCGCAGGTGGTTCGCGTTGATCTCCTGGCCGACGATATAGAAATTTTCGCGATCGACGCAGTAAGAAGCGGCAATGCTCCCGACCGTTTCGGCAAGCGCGAGCGAAGCTCCTCCGTGCAGAATACCGATGCGCTGGATGGTTCGATGATCGACGGGCATTTTCGCCGTCATGAAATCGGGGCCGACCTCGGTCATTTCGATGCCCAGATGACGGGCCATCTGGCCTTCGATGATCTGGGACTCGTTTACCTCTTCGGCGGTGACAGGGGAGAAGAATATCGATGAAGGGGCCATGGTGCCGAACGTTCTTCCTGGAATGATTGAATGAGAAGGAAGGATTTGAGAGCGGGTGACGAGATTCGAACTCGCGACATTTTGCTTGGGAAGCAAACACTCTACCAACTGAGTTACACCCGCTTTCGATTGTGGTGAGAGAGGGAGTTGAACCCTCGACCTCAGGGTTATGAATCCTGTGCTCTAACCAACTGAGCTACCTCACCAGATTCGGGCTCCTAATATACAACAGTGCAACAAATAAACAAATCGGAGCCGGGATTTATTTACAGTCAGGGAACGGTCAGTTTGCCGAAGCAAGCTGTCCGTAAATCGCATCGGCAATCGGGATGTCCTCGGGCGTGGTGATTTTGATGTTGTGGTACCCGGTTTCGAACACCCTGATCTGCTGCTCCGGGAAAAACCGTTCCACCAGGGCTGCATCGTCGGTCGCATACCACGCTTCCAGCTCAGCCTGCTCATGTGCCTGCATCAGGAGAGGGGCCCGGAACCCCTGGGGTGTCTGGACCTGCAGGAGGCGGCTCCGTTCGAGTGTTTCACCGAAAAATTCAGGGTCCCGGCCGATGTATTTGATGGTGTCTTTTGGTTTTGTCGCCGGAACGCATGCACCGTATTCCTGCGAAAGTCTGGAGATTTCATCGATTTCCCATGGCTGGATGAACGGTCGGGCACCGTCATGTACCAGGATGGTGTCCGGGTGGATACCGGTGCTGCGCATTTCCTTTCCGATTGCCCTGATGCAGTTGTTTACCGAATCCTGGCGCTCCTTTCCGCCTTCGATAACCGCTTTCACCTTGCCGAACCCGGACGTGGCGGCCATGTCTTTCAGGAGCCCGATGTTTTCCTGTTTGGTGGCGATGTAGACGGCAGATATCGAGGATGCCCTTTGGAAAGCATTGAGTGTATGCCAGATGACGGGGAACCCTCCGATTTCAAGAAGCTGTTTGCTCAGGCCGTCCCTGAGCTGCATCCTTTTGCCGATGCCGCTTGCCGCGATGATGGCGATGGAATTCATGGTCAAGGCCGATATCGTTGCCGGTTAATAAATAAACATGGCATCCCCGTAGGCGAGGAACTGGTAATCGCCTTTCAGCGCTGTCTTGTATGCTTCCATGAGCAGCCGGTGTTCCGCGAAAGCGCTTACGGCCATGAGCAGCGTCGTTTCCGGCTGCTGGAAATTGGTGATGAGCGCATCGGTCACCTTGAACTGGTATGGAGGATAGATGAACTTGTCGGTCCATCCCCGGCCGAACTTGATCTTGCCGTCAACCGTCGCGTTCGCTTCGAGCACGCGGCAGGTTGTCGTTCCTACGGCAATGACCCTGCCGTGCTTGTGCATTTTCGCCTCGTTGATCTCCATTGCCGTCTGGTAGGGAATATTGAAATACTCCGAATCCATCTTGTGCTTGGAGACATCCTCGACCTCGATGGCATTGAAGGTGCTCAGGCTGGGATGCAGGGTGACGGGAAGTATCTTGACACCCATTTTCTGGATTTTCTGCAGGAGGGGCATCGTGAAATGCAATCCCGACATGGGCGCCACGACCGCTCCGGTCTGGTTGCCGTAGACGGTCTGGTAATCCTCCTTGTCCGATTCGCGTGCCGGCCTGGTGAAATAGGGGGGCAGCGGAACGGTGCCGATCCTTTCGACAAGGCTGAAAACATCGATATCCGGATTGAGGAACCGGATGGTCCTGCCGCGCGATGTGGTGTTGTCGACCACTTCGGCAACGACATCCTCCTCGAAGTAGATTTTGTTGCCGACCCTCACTTTTCGTGCGGGATCGACCAGGACATCCCAAAGCCCGGCTTCCTTGTTCAGAACCCTGAGCAGGAAAACCTCGATTTTGGCATCTGTTTTTTCCTTCTGCCCGAAAATTTTTGCAGGGAATACCCGGCTGTTGTTCAGAACCAGCAGGTCCCCCTTTTTCAGGTACGAAGTGATGTCCTCGAAAACCTTGTGCTCGATCTCTTTTTTCCGGCGGTTCAGCACCATCAGCCTGCACTTGTCACGGGGCGAAGCCGGCTCGTCTGCGATTTTGGTCTTTGGCAGGGTATATCGGAAGTTTGACAGGCGCATGTGAAATAGCTATAAGGTCAAAAGATATAAAACTTCAAAATAACGCTGAAAAACGCAAATGATACAAAAAAATGAAGGTTTCGTTTCCGAAACCTTCATCGTGAAACTGATCAGGCTGAATGGTAGGCGATGCCGCTCTTCAGGGTGATATGCCTGCCGACAACGCATGCGGGGAGCTCCTGTTCTTCCGATTCGACAAGCGTCACCTCCACGCCCTCCTTCCTGATGACGATCGAGTACCTGTTCCTGCGGAAGCAGACGCTGAGCCTGAGCTCTTTCCAGTGCTCGGGCAGGTTGGGGTGGACGTTCAGTTGCTCGTTGTAGAATGAAATGCCTGCGAAATACCTCATGACCGTATCGATCGTGCCTGCCATGACGCCGCAGTGGATACCTTCCTGGGTGGTCCCGCCCTGTGTGTCGAGGATGTCGCTCTTCAGCGCCTCCATGAACCACTTCCATGAGGTTTCGTGGCCGTCCTGCAGGTAGCTCGAGATGATGCAGTGCACCACCTTGCTGAGGGTGGAGCCGTGGCTGGTCCTCGGTTCGTAATAGGCATAGTTCTTCCTGACGAGCGTGAAGGCGTCGGGCACATTGTAGCCGTTTTTCTGGAGCATTTCGGCAACCTCTCCGGGAGAAAGGGCGTAGAAGGTCATCAGCACATCTGGCTGCTTGGCGACCTTGTAGTTGTCCGGCGTGTCGCCTTCGGCCTTGAGGATGCGGTCCATACGGTGAATGTTGCCGTACCTCGAGAGGTAGTGGCTCCAGTCGAGCTCCTTGAGCTTCATGTAGCCGTCGAACTGTTCGATGATGCCATCGCTGTCCACAAGGATGTTCATGTTGCTGCTGATATCCTTCCACTGGCTCAGTTCGTCGAACCCGAGGTGGATTTTCGATATCAGGTGCCTGAGGACCGCCGGATCGATTTTTTCGGAAATTTCCGTAGCCTTCTCGAAAAGCCAGACAGCCATGATATTGGTGTAGGCATTGTCCTTAAGACCTTCCTTGCCGCTGCCGGGCAGCGACTCGTGGAATTCGTCAGGCCCCATGACCCCTTCGATATGGTACTTGCCGGTGCCGTTCTCGTGGCTTGCGATGGATGCCCAGAAACGCGCGATCTCGAACATCATCTCAGCACCGTATTCGTTCAGGAATTCGATATCGTCCGTGTCGTAGATGTAACGCCAGACGTTATAGAAGACCGCGATGGAAACGTGGCGCTGCAGGCAGCTCAGGTCAGGTCCCCAGGAGCCGCTCTTCGGGTTGTAGTGGATGATCTGGGTGTCTTCCTTGCCGTCGTCGGCGGTCTGCCAGGGGAACATCGCCCCCTTGTAGCCGTGCTCCCTCGCGTATTCCCTTGCGGCGTCCAGCCTGTGGTAGCGGTAGAGGAGGAGCGCCTTTGAAATATCCGGGAAGTGGCGGTTGAAGAACGGAAGGATGAATATTTCGTCCCAGAAGATATGGCCGCGGTAGGATTCGCCGTTGAGGCCTCTTGCAGGCATACCTGCATCGATGCGTGGATTGTGCGGCGATGCGGTGCAGAGCAGGTGGTAGCTGTGGAGTCTCAGCACCTTCTGGCTGAACCGGTCGCCCTCGACAATGATGTCCGCCTTTTTCCAGAGGGTTTCCCACGCTTCGTTGTTTGCGGCTAAAAGCGTTTCGAACGACTCAGCCTTTTCGAGAGTGAGTTTGGCCTCTTTTTCGCAGCCTGTGCTTCCGAGGTCGTGCGAAGTATGGATAGCGACGATTTTTTCGATCGTGCAGCTCTTGTCCGGGTTAAGCTGGACCTGGAACAGTTCACCGACGCAGCGTTCCTCGCAGATCGGTGTGCGCGCCACTTCCTCGGGTTTACCGTGTGATACGACGCGGGTTCTGGCGGAGGTCACGATGTCGTATCTTGATACGCTGGTGGCGACATGCAGCATCATCGTGCCATTTTCACTCATGCCTTCGCAGTGGACCAGATGGTCACTTGAAAGCTCATTGTACCTGGCGACGCCTTTGTTTTCAACCTTGCCGTCTATAGCGGTGCGGAACTCGACGAGCGCGCTCCAGTTTACCGGCCTCAGGGTGAATTTCAGGGCGCAGAGATGAGGGTTGTCCATGCTCGCGAACCGGCGGCTGCCGATCCTCGAGATCCTGCCCAGGTTGTCCTGGATGACGATCTCCCTTTCCATCACTCCGTTGCGGAAGCAGAGGTTCTGGCGGTAGCTCAGGATTTTCTGCTCGAACGGGTTGATGAACTCTCCACCGCCGATCCTGAACTCGATGGGAAGCCAGTTGGGATTGTTGACGAAATCGTTGTTGAAGATGGTCTGTCCGTGCACATCGGAAGGCAGCCTGTTGAAAATGCCTGCGATGTAAGTGCCCGGGTAGTGGTACTGTGAACAGGAGACCCCTTCGTAAGCGCCACGGACGCCCAGATAGCCGTTGCCGATGGCGGTGAGGGTTTCACGGAGTTTTTCGTCTTTCGGCGAAAAGTCGGTATACGTGAGGTTCCAGCCGTCGAAGTCAAGACCGTCGCTAAACCATTTTTCAATCTCTTCGATAGTTATTTCACCGAGGTCCCTGACCACGATATCAGCACCCTGCTCACGGAGCTTCGAACCCTCGATCTCGCGGGCGATGCCGAGCACGAGGCCGAAATTGCCCCTCGCCCCAGCCTGGACGCCTGAAATGGCGTCTTCGACGACCACGCACTCGTGCGGTTCGAGCCCGAGGTTCCTTGCTGCGGTCACGAAAATGTCCGGGTTGGGCTTGCCTTTCAGACCGAGCTCAATGGAAACCTCGCCGTCGACGCGGGTTTCGAAGAGGTGCTCGAGATTGGCGAGCTTCAGGATGAGCTGGCAGTTGCGGCTTGACGAAGCGATGCCTATCCTGATCCCTTTCGCGATCATTTCCTTGATGAGGTTGACCGAAGTGTGGTAAATCTCGGGGCCTTCCTTGATGAGGATTTCGGTGAAGAGGATGTTCTTCCGGTTGCCGAGACCGCAGATCGTTTCCTTTTCCGGAATGTCGTCGAGCTCGCCGAACGGCAGCTCGATGTCGCGCGACTCGAGGAAGCTTTTCACCCCTTCCATGCGGGGCTTTCCGTCAACATATTTGTGGTAGTCGTGAGCAGGATCGAAAGGTACGAACGGCTCGTTGTTGACTTCGGCGTAATCTTTCAGGAAATAGTTGAACATCGACTCCCAGGCAAGGCTGTGCACCTTTGCCGTACCGGTTATCACACCGTCAAGATCGAAGATTGCGCCTTTGAAAAGATTGCTCATAAGGGTAAATAAGAGATTTGCATGGTTGAAACGGTTTACAGCGACAGCAAGCCGAGGATGGTCAGCAGGATGTCGGGGTAGGGCACGGTATAGCTGTTGGGGCATATTTCCTGCACCTGTTTTTTCAGCTTCTCGTCCCTTGTCACGAAAATAGCCCAGACATCGTCGAACATCTCCATGGCTTTTTTAAGCATGGGAATGTCGGAAGGCGTGTCGCCGCAGACAAGGTTGGGTCCGGCATGTTTTTCCAGGTCCAGCTTGCCGCTGATGAAGGAAAGGCCGTCACCCTTGTCGAAATCCTTGATGGTCGATTCGCCGGTTTTCACGTCGATGGTGAGGATGATCTCGATATCGAGCCCGGTATCCTCGATCCTGAAATTGCGTCCGGTCGGGTCGATTTCCCGGACGATGCTTTTGACTTTCTCGAGAAAAGCCCGCGACTCCTCGTCCTTGATGGAGCGGCTGATGTCCTGCCTGGCGACCGTGGTCTGGCCGAACTTTATCTGCAGCGCGGAACCGATGAAGTTGAATTTCTCGAAATTCGGGTCCTGCAGCAGCACCAGCATGCGGTTGTTCAGCAGGCGGATCATCTTCTGTTTGGCCTCGTCGATCGGGAAGCTGTTGAACTCGCCGTCGAGGTCGATGAACTCCCTTCCTTTCGAACCCGCATAGACAAACGTGTTGCTCGGGTTGATGGAGACGTTCAGGATGCCGAAATCCTTCAGCGGGGCGGAAGTGATGATGATCGGGAACCTGCAGCAGTTTTTTGCGAAACGGGTGAGGAATACCGAATTGTAGATCGGCTGCACCGACGAACGGTAGCGGCCGCAGTAGTTGTTGGTCGTGCCGTCCCGGTCGGTAATGAACGCGTTGAAGTGCTTTCCTCTCAGGAGGTTGAAGCCCTGGTTCACAAACAGGCGGAAATCGGGAATGAATTTCGCGAGGTAATCGATGAACTTGTCTTCGCCGTATTCCAGGTAGTAGATGTCTTTCTGGAGTTCCCGGATTTCATAGGTGAGGTCCACCTCGATCTGTTTCTTGCCGTCAAGGCGCAAGAGCCTGTGGCCGGTGTCGTCGTCGATGTAAATCGTTTCCAGGGAATACAATGCGTTTTTCAGTGACTCTATGACCGACTGGCCGACGGTTCGCTGCTTGATGATATTCTTGACGACCGGTTCCCTCAGTTCGCGTGTTTCCGCCTTGAGCTGGTAAAGTTCTTTCAGTGTCCTGATGTCCTGGAGCGTAATCGGGTTCGTGCAGGTGTTCAGCTCTCGTTCTTTCAGAATGGTTTCATGCATGCGCAGTCTGTAGGGAAGTGACGATGATGTAATATGGCCTCTAATTTAAGCAAAATCTTTCCAAAAGCCGTCGGAATGTAAAAAATTAAACTGCTCTTTAAGAATAACGGGGAACGGCCTGATTTTTTTGACCCGGCTTCAATGCCATATCGGCCCATAATTTTCCTGCAGATTGAACCGGTCCGAAAGGATTCCGGTTATCCGGCCATGAATGGCATCGGGCGGCTCTACCGCATCGAGGCAGGCGAACCGGTTTTTTTCAAGCGCTATGGTTTTCAGGTAACCTGCACGGACTTTCCGGTAGAATTCCAGCCCGGAGCGCTCCATCCGGTCGAGTTCGCTGTTGTCGAATGCGATGGGAATTGATTTTTCTGAAAATTTCCTCATCAGGGCGGCTTCCGGTTCGATATCGAGGAAGAACGTGATATCGGGAACGAGCCCGCAGGTAGATATGGCTATGATCGAGCGAAGCATGTCGAGGTCGAGACCGCGGCCGTATCCCTGGTATGCGGTCGTCGAGTCGTAGAACCGGTCGAGAATGACCGTTTTTCCTGATTCAAGGGCCGGAATGATCACTTGCTGGACAATTTCGGCACGGCTCGCGGAAAAGAGCAGCAGTTCGCCAAGCGGCGTTATCTCCCCGCTGCTTTCAAGCAGCAGGCGGCGGATGCTTTCCGCTGTTTCGGTCCCTCCCGGTTCCCGGAGGGAAAGTGTTTCCATGCCCTTTCGGGCGAGCCAGGCGGTAAGCTTCCTGATCTGGGTGGATTTGCCTGCACCGTCTATGCCTTCAAAGGTTATCAGCATGTCCGGGATCGGGTTCTGAACCGGAAAGAATGAAATCGGTCACGGTCCTGGTGAATTTTTCAGGGTATTCGAGCATCGGCGAATGTCCGCACTCCTCGAACATCACAAGCTTCGAAGAAGGTATTTCAGCGAGTACCGACCGGGCGAGTGATGGTGAAAGGTAACGGTCATTTTCACCCCAGATCACAAGAACCGGCAATGTCAGTTCTTCGAGCCTTCTGCGCAGGCCAGTCCTCTGCAGATCGAGTTTCTTCAGGTTCCGGTTCAGGGCCATGACCGTGTCGAAAGCATCGGGATCCCTCGCGATTTTCAGGATTTTACGGTAGGATTCCCGGTTAACCTTTTTTGTGTCATGGAAGGCAGAATTGAGCATTTTTACGGAAATATTTTCCGTTGTCACGATTTTTTTCAGCATACTGCGGACGCCGGGAAGGCTCATCCCCCTGACGAACGAGGGGACGTGGAGGAACCCGTCTG
>JAAXXI010000065.1 GCA_013334565.1 Chlorobiaceae bacterium | reverse complement strand
TTTAACCGGTTCAGAAAGCTGCTGGTTAGATTTGAAAAGCTTTTAGTGAGATACGAGGCCTTGCTATACATGGCTGCCGCAATTATCGCTTTCAGGAAAACTGGCATTATTTACGAATAAACTCTAAATATTGAGGAGCAGTGTGGTGAACAGGTTCTGTTCGGGTGTGTATTGTATCGATACCGGTCTGCGCAGCGGCGAAGAGAATATGGAGATCGACCGGAAGCTCATGGACGCCTTCCTTGATGGCCGATTCCAGGAAAAATACGGCAGGGAGAGCTGCCTCTGGAGGTTCTATGCATGGCAGCCGTTTGCGGTGACCATGGGCTACAACCAGGATATGGCCGGCATCGATCTTGAAAAATGCCGATCGGCAGGTATCGATGTCGTGCGAAGGCCGACGGGCGGCCGTGCGGTTTTTCATGCCGACGAGTTCACCTACAGCTTTTTCATGGATACCGCACTGGATAACGCAGAACTTTACAAGGTCGTTCATGAGGTCATCCGGCTTGCACTCCAGGGGCTTGGCATCGATGCCGGATTCTGCCGCTCGACCCTCAGGGATGCGAAAACGGGAGGCGCGGCAGGCTCGGTGAGCTGTTTTACGGCGTCGGCCAGGCATGAACTGCAGGTGGAAGGCCGCAAGCTGGTGGGCTCCGCCCAGCGAAGGACCAGGGGGGTGCTCCTGCAGCACGGTTCACTGCCCCTGTCAGGTCGCCACAAGGAGTTGAGCGGGTTGATAGCATGCCCGGGCTCGACCGAATCCGAAGAGATCAGGGAAGAAATGGAGCGGAAAACCGTCTCTCTCGAGGAAATCCTCGGGTATGTTCCCGAATACAGCAAACTGGCCGATATCATGACGGGCGCTGCGGGCGATTACCTCGGCACCAGGGCGGTACGTCTCGGAGCGGTTGAACTGGCAGGGCTGATCGATAGTAGGAAATATTCAAATCAATAAGCAAGAAGGGAAAATTATGGAGAGCACAGTTCAGCAGAAGGCGGCCCACGTTACGACACGCAGGCTTCTCGACATGAAGAGCAAGGGCGAAAAGATATCGGTGTTGACGGCTTACGATTACACCATGGCGAGGATCCTCGACCGGGCAGGCATCGATGTCATCCTCGTTGGAGATTCGGCGAGCAATGTCTTTTCGGGCCACAACACCACGCTGCCCATTACGATAGAAGAGATGATCTACCATGCGAAAGCGGTCGTCAGGGGCGTACAGGCTGAAACCGGCCGTTCGATGGTCGTTATCGACATGCCGTTCATGAGTTACCAGCTTTCGAGCGAGGAGGCGCTGCGCAATGCGGGAAAAATCATGAAAGAGCACGAATGCGATGCCGTGAAGCTCGAAGGCGGGCGCCTCATAGCCGAAACCATCAAACGGATCACCGATGTCGGCATTCCCGTCATGGGGCATCTCGGCCTCATGCCGCAGTCGATCTACAAGTATGGTAGCTACAAAGTTCGGGCTCAGGAAGAACGGGAAGCGGAGCAGCTTCTCGAGGATGCCCGTATCGTCGAAGAGTCGGGTGCTTTTGCCGTCGTGCTTGAAAAGATTCCGTCCAAACTCGCCGCCGAGGTCACCCGCTCGCTCACCATACCGACTATCGGTATCGGCGCTGGTGCCGGATGCGACGGGCAGGTCCTGGTCGTGAACGACATCCTCGGGCTGGACCGGGAATTCCATCCCCGTTTCGTCAGGCAGTATGCCGATCTGAGCACGGTTATCGGCAACGTTGTCGGCCAGTATGTCAGGGACGTCAAGGATGGGGTGTTCCCGTCTTCAGACGAAAGTTATTAGAAGGGCACCATCATTTATTTGTTTCGAATCCCTATCGCAGTGTTGGACCCGATGAATCGGGATCGAAATCCTCATCCCGACTCGTCGGGACTTCGTCCTCCTTGCACTCGTGCTTCTCACGACAATAAACAGAGGCGCCCTGAAGTGTTCCGATTTCATTGTTTTAAAGCCTTATAAAAGATTGTAAATTTAAAATTCGGTTCAATCGAATGGTTTCGCTGTTCGGGCTATATGACGAAATAATTTCAGAAATTGGATAGGAGGCCCTTGCGGCAGATGGATGATCAAGGAAAGAAACAGGGAGTGAAACGCTACCCTCCATTTTTGAAAAACGGGTTTTCCCTGAAACCAGGGCTTATTCCGTTTGTGTCCCGTTCCTTTTTTCCATCGGTTTTTACCGTCATGAACATGGTGTGCGGATACATCGCTATCGTCATGGCCGGCCAGTCGAATTTCGCTACAGCCTGCTGGTTCATCATTCTTGCCGCCTTTTTCGATACCATTGACGGTTTTGTCGCCAGAGTGACCAATGGGACCTCCGACTTCGGTTTCGAGCTCGATTCTCTTTCAGACCTGGTTTCCTTCGGAGCGGCTCCGGCATACCTTGCCTACAAGTTCGGCCTGGAAAATCTTCCGGCTTATGCGGGGCTCATCGTCAGTTCGCTGCTGGTGATAGGGAGCGGTCTGCGGCTCGCCCGGTTCAATATCAGCGTGATCGATTACCGGAAAGAGTCTTTTTCCGGGCTTCCCACTCCCGCCCAGGCGCTCACGATTGCCGGCTTCGTGCTCTGGATGAAAGCCGAACCGGTCATTCCTGCACAGATGATGCACATGGCCCTCGGCTGGCTTTCGACGTTCCTTGCCATGCTTATGGTCAGCAAGGTCAATTACGACGCCCTCCCGAAGCCGACCGTCGAAGCCTTCAGGCGCAATCCCCTGCAGATGGCCTTTTATGTCGGGGCTGTTTTCTGTGTGCTCATGTTTCACGCGAAGGCTTTTTTTCTTGCCATGTTGTTGTATATTCTGCTCGGAATTGCGCGTTCGGCTACCATGGTTTACCGCCAGTGGCAAACCTGATTTTTTCAAACATCATCATACAAGCGTATGCCTTACCTTGCTAAGATAAAAGTCACACTTCGGCAGTCCATTCTCGATGTCCAGGGTAAAGCCGTCGAGCATGCACTGAAGAACCTCGGATATAACAGTGTCGAATCCGCGAGGATCGGAAAGTACATCGAGGTGACCATCAACGAGGCCGATCGGGAGCAGGCTGAGCGTGTCGGCAACGAAATCTGCCAGAAGCTTCTTTCGAACCCCGTCATGGAAAATTATTCCCTCGAACTGGAAAAAGTCAATTAACTCTCAAGCAAACATGGCTGAAATATCTGTAGGGGTCGTTGTTTTTCCCGGTTCCAACTGTGATCACGATACCGAATACGCACTCGCATCGATCGAAGGGATAAGGCCGGTCATGCTCTGGCACAATGAACACGATCTCCAGGGTGTGAAAGCGATCCTGCTTCCCGGCGGCTTTTCCTATGGTGATTACCTTCGTGCCGGAGCCATCGCAAGGTTCTCGCCCATCATGAAGGAAGTGATCGAATTCGCCAACAGGGGATTTCCAGTACTTGGTATCTGCAACGGCTTCCAGGTCCTGCTCGAAAGCGGCCTGCTCGAAGGCGCGCTCTCGCGCAACAGGGGCATGAAGTTCCTGTGCCGTCAGACGACCATCCGTCCGGTGAACTGTTCGACCATGTTCACCTCGCTTTATCGGGATGACGAAGTGCTCACCATACCGATCGCACACGGCGAAGGCAATTATTTTGCGCCCCCCGACGTGCTCAAGAGCCTTATCGACAACGATCAGATCGCATTCCAGTATACCGACGAAAACGGACGCGCGAGCGACGAGGCCAACCCTAACGGTTCGCTGCTCAATATCGCGGGGATCGTCAACCGGCAGGGGAACGTGCTCGGGCTCATGCCCCATCCCGAAAGGGCAAGCAGCCGCCTTCTCGGATCGGATGACGGCAGGCGTATGTTCGAATCTCTGTACCAGCATCTCTCCGCCCGGTGACCGGCTGATTTTTTCAAGGTTGTTTAACCTTTCTTTACCGTGACGCAGAAGCTCAAGGTATTTTCATGGCTGCTTTTTGACTTCGCGAACACCTCATTCAGCGTTGTCATGGTGACGTTCGTTTTCCCGCTCTATTTCAGGAACGTCATCTGCGGCTCCGATCCTTCCGGCGACGCCATGTGGGGCGCCAGTGTAAGCATTTCGATGCTCCTCGTCGCCCTGGTTTCCCCGCTGCTCGGGGCAGAGGCGGACTATTCGGGAAGGAGGAAGCGTTTCCTGTTCGCCTTTACCGTCGTCTCCGTCACAGCAACAGCCCTGCTCTCCCTTTCAGGTCCGGGAACGGCCCTTGCGGCCGCGCTCCTTTTCATTCTTGCCAACATGGGGTTCGAGGGCGGGATCGTTTTTTACGACGCATACCTGAAGGATATCGCTGACGAAGGGAACACCGGCAGGATTTCCGGTTACGGCTTCGCCATGGGTTACCTTGGCGCGCTCGCCATCCTGCTTGTCGTCAAGCCTTTCCTGGCAGGGGGGATCGTACTGGCCAACATGCACAACGTCCGGACGGTCATTCTGCTTTCATCCGTATTTTTCGGGATTTTTTCCCTGCCGGTATTTCTGTTCCTTCGCGACCGGGGCCGGAACAAGTATGATGGTCTGAAAGCTGAGCCTGTTTCCGCCGGACCCCGGCGTTCCCTGGGAATGCAGGCTTTCCTGCGCTCCTTCTCGGAAGTGCGCCGGACGATCGGCGCGATCAGGCGGTATCCGGACCTGTCGCGTTTTCTCCTGGCTTATTTTTTCTATAACGACGCTATCCTCACGGTCATTTCGTTTTCATCGATCTACGCCCATAACACCCTCGGGTACACGACAGGCGAACTGGTCATCTTTTTCATGCTCGTGCAGACCACTGCGATTACAGGATCGATCGTCTTCGGGTTCCTGACCGACAGGATAGGTCCGAAGAAAACCATCATCATCACTCTCTTTATATGGTTTGCCGTCATCATCGCTGCAGTATTCAGCAGCAGCAAGGAGCTGTTTTTCTACACGGGGATGCTGGCCGGCATGTCGATGGGATCTTCCCAGGCGGCCTCCCGCACGCTGATGACCCGCCTGACGCCTTATGAGCATGTCACCGAGTTTTTCGGTTTTTATGACGGGACGTTCGGCAAGGCATCGGCAGTTGCCGGGCCCCTCGTCTTCGGGCTCGTATCGGCTTACGCGGGCAGCCAGAAGGCAGCCCTCGCATCGCTGCTCGTGTTTTTCGGCATCGGCCTGCTGCTCATGCTCCGGGTGAAGTTCGACGGAAAGGTGCGGGTCTCGACAGAGCTGTGCACGGAAGTTCCTGAATCCTGAACCGGCGGATACATGCCGCATTATCGTTCTGAACCATGATGAGGGAAGAGGAAGAACCCAGGAAGGCGTTCGCATTTCCGGATGCTTCCCGCACGGCACAGTACGTGCGGGCATTCATTCCCTTTTTCTGGAAAAATTTCAACCATGACCGGATCTTCCTCAGCGCGGGATCACTGGCTTTCCAGACATTTCTTTCGATCGTGCCCATCCTGGCCGTCGTGCTGTCGATTCTCAACGTCTTTTCCGTTTTCGCTCCGCTCAAGAGCTACATCAGGGATTTCCTTGTTCAGAATTTCATGCCGGGTTCGGGAAATATCCTGAACTACTATCTGACCGATTTCATCGGCAAAACGTCGAGCGTGCCGCTGTTCGGCGGAATTTTTCTCTTTATCATCGCGCTGTTCCTCATTTCGACGGTCGATCAGGTCATCAACGAGATCTGGGAGGTGCATTCGCCCAGGAAGGTCCTGCAGGGATTCACCCTTTACTGGACGGTCCTGACACTCGGCCCCGTCCTCATTGCCAGCAGTCTTGCGGCAAGTTCCTATGTCTGGTACATGGTCTTCACCGAAGGTCCGCTGCTCGCATTCAAGGCGCGCCTGCTTTCAGTCGTTCCCTTCTTCAACTCGATCGTCGCTTTTTTCCTGCTGTACATGCTGGTGCCGAACTGTCGGGTACGGCTCAGGCACGCCCTTTCCGGTGCCCTTCTGGCAGCGGTGTTGTTCGAGCTCTCGAAGAAATGGTTCGCCTTCTATATTACCCACGTTGCGACATTCCAGTACATCTACGGCGCCCTGTCTCTCGTGCCGATCTTTTTTTTCTGGATCTACCTCGGCTGGGTCGTCATTCTCACCGGCGCCGAGTTTGTGTTCTGCCTCGGGGCCCTCAGGCCGCTCGGGATGAGCGGTGACGAACATGATCCGCTGAGGGATGTCTATTCCGTCCTCCCCGTTATTGCGTATATCTGGAAAGCCCAGCAGGAAGGGCATCCGGTCAGCATGGGCAAACTGGTGAAAGGTCCGCTGAGGCACGCTGCCCCGTTCCTGAGGAAGATCGTCGATATGCTCCTGCAGCACAAGTTCCTGCACATGACCGCGAACGGCGAGCTTGCCGTAACCCGCGACCTGCACGAGGTCAATCTCTACGAGCTTTACCAGGCAGTACCTGCCGGGTTCTCCTCGGGAGAAGAAAACACCCTGTTGGATTCAGCGGGAAAGAGTGTACATTTCGATACTATACAGGAAGGTGTGTCGGAGTGTCTCAAAAACAGCATGAATATCCCTCTCGCCTCCCTGGTCAGGGAGATCAACTGAACAAATTCGATGTCGTACCAGGTAATTGCCAGGAAATACAGGCCGGTCAGATTCGCCGATATCACAGCCCAGGAGCATATCACCCGCACCATCCAGAACTCGCTCAGGATGGGCAGGCTCGGTCACGGCTACATCTTTTCCGGGTTGCGGGGCGTCGGCAAGACCACAGCAGCCAGGGTTTTCGCAAAGGCGGTGAACTGCCGCAAAATGATCGAAGACCCGGAATACCTCCAGCAGGTCACCGAACCTTGCGGGGAATGCGAAAGCTGCAGGGATTTCGATTCGGGCACCAGCCTCAACATCTCGGAGTTCGACGCCGCATCGAACAACAGTGTGGACGACATCCGCACGCTGCGCGAAAATGTGCGTTACGGCCCCCAGAAAGGGAAGTACAGGGTCTATATCATCGATGAGGTGCATATGCTCTCCATAGCGGCCTTCAACGCGTTCCTGAAGACGCTCGAGGAACCGCCGCCGCATGCCATCTTCATTTTCGCGACGACCGAACTCCACAAGATCCCGGCCACGATCGCTTCGCGCTGCCAGCGTTTTAATTTCAAGCGGATCCCGCTTCAGGATATCCAGAAGCAGCTCTCATCCATTTGCCAGGCCGAAGGCATCCGGGTCGACGACGACGCGCTCCAGCTTATCGGCCGCAAGTCCCAGGGCTCGATGCGTGATGCGCAGAGCATCCTCGACCAGGTCATCGCATTTTCGGCGGAGAACGCGCATGAAGGGAGCATCACGTACCGGGGGGTCGCCGAACTGCTCAACTATATCGACGACGACCAGATGTTTGCCGTCACCGATGCGGTTGCGGAACGGAGCCCAGCGAAAATGCTCGACGTGGCGCAGTTCGTCATCCAGAACGGCTACGACGAACAGGATTTCCTCGAAAAGCTCATCGAGCACCTGCGCAACATTCTCGTGGTGCAGAACCTCTCCTCGACAAGGCTTGTCGAGCGCTCGGACGCTGTCCGCGAACGGTACCGGCAGGATGCCGCGAAATTTACCCCGTCCTCGATCATGCAGATGGTCGAATTCCTTCTCCAGACCCAGAAAGAGCTGAAGTTCCAGTTCGAATACCAGTTCCGGTTCGAACTTGCCCTTCTGAAGCTGATCGAGCTCGATTCCTCGAGGTCAGGCGAACCCTCGTCGCTGCAGGTCCCACAGCCTCAAAAAAAAAAGCTCCTGACAAACCCCTGAAGCAGGCGCCTGCACCCGAACCGCCGCAGCCGGAAGCCTCCGAACAGGATCCGAAAACCTCCCGCCCGGAATCGAAACGCCAGGCGCAGGGCCGGATCGACATCGGTACCTGGCAGGAGAAACTTTCCGGTTTCGCCTCTCACGCAAGGCCCAAGAAGAAAGCTCCGGCGTCGTCGCTGAAGGATGCCGGAGGAACGCAGAATCACGGGATCACAGCCGACATCCGGTCGCTCAAGCTCGAATGGCACCAGTTCCTCGAGCACATGTCGAAGAAAAGCAGGAATTTCATGGCTACCCACCTCGAATCGTGCGAGATCGAGGCATGCCGTCCGGGCGGGATCGTCGAAATTGCCTGCTGCAGGAAATTTTCCTACGAGGAACTCCAGCATGAACGGAAGCTGCTGCAGAAAGAGATATCCGAATTCTACGAAATGCCACTCGAGGTCCACATCCGCTACGATGCCGAGAAAGACGCATGTACCCGGGAGAAGAGCATATTCACCCTGTTCGGCGAACTTTCGCAGCAGAACGAGGTTATCCGCTATATCATCAGCGAGTTCGGCGGAGAGCTGGTCTACTGAGCCACTGCAAGGTTTCATAAGTCATATAAATTCATCATATTCAGGTTTTCAGTTTTCAACCACCAAAGGATTTTTCAACGTCATGAGTATAGCTGGATACAGCGCCGAGTCTCTTTCAAACCGCTTCCGTTCCCATTATTGCGGCCTTCTGAACCCTTCCTTCGAACAGACCGAAGTCCGGCTTGGCGGATGGGTCCACCGGATTCGCGACCATGGGGGGCTTATCTTCATCGATCTGAGGGACCATACCGGCATCTGCCAGCTTGTCATCCAGCCCGAACGTGAAGAGCTTTTCGGCAAGGCGGAACAGCTGCATGCAGAATCGGTCATCTGTGTCAGGGGCACTGTCGTTCGCCGCAGCCCGGCAACGGTCAACCCCAAACTTGCATCGGGCGAAATCGAGGTCGTGCTCTCGGATATCAGCATCGAAAGCAACGCCCAGCCGCTTCCGTTCCCGGTTGCCGACGAGCTTCCGACTTCGGAAGAACTGAGGCTGAAATACCGTTTCATAGATCTTCGCCGCGAAAAGATCCATCAGAACATCATTTTCCGCAGCAGGATTTCCGGCGCCATTCGCCGCTACCTCGAAGAAAAAGGTTTCATAGAAATACAGACGCCTATCCTCACATCGAGCTCCCCGGAAGGGGCGAGGGACTTCCTCGTGCCGAGCCGCCTGCATCCGGGCAAATTCTATGCGCTGCCGCAGGCACCCCAGCAGTTCAAGCAGCTGCTCATGGTGTCGGGCTTCCCGCGTTATTTCCAGATCGCTCCCTGCTTCAGGGACGAGGACGCTCGTGCCGACCGCAGCCCCGGTGAATTCTACCAGCTCGATATGGAGATGGCCTTCATCGAGCAGGACGACCTGTTCGCCATCCTCGAAGGGCTCATGGAGCACCTCGTCGGGAGCATGTCGCAGAAGCGCATCACCCAGGTGCCGTTCCCGAGGATCAGTTTCAGGGATGTGATGAACCGTTTCGGTTCGGACAAGCCGGACTTGCGTATTCCGCTCGAAATGCAGGATGTCACGAAGCTCTTCGTGAACTCCGGCTTCAAGGTATTCGCTTCCAACACGAAAGAGGGGTGCTGCGTAAAAGCCCTTGTCCTCAAGGGGCGCGGCAACGAATCGAGGCTCTTTTACGACAAGGCCGAAAAACGGGCACGCGAGCTCGGGTCGGCAGGACTCGCCTATATCCAGTTCAAGGATGAAGGGCCGAAAGGGCCTGTCGTGAAGTTCATGTCTGAAGATGAGCTTTCAGCCCTGAAGGCCGAACTTTCGCTTGAAACGGGCGACGTGGTGTTCTTCGCGGCAGGGAAGTGGGAGCCGACCTGCAAGATCATGGGCGGCATGAGGATCTATTTCGGCGATCTGTTCGAGCTTGACAGGGACGAGCTTTCGTTCTGCTGGATCGTGGATTTCCCGATGTTCGAGTACAACGAGGAAGCGAAGAAGGTCGATTTCTCGCACAATCCGTTCTCCATGCCGCAGGGCGAGATGGATGCTCTCGACACCATGAACCCGCTCGACATCCTGGCATACCAATACGATATCGTCTGCAACGGCATCGAACTTTCGAGCGGCGCCATCCGCAACCACAAGCCCGAGATCATGTACAAGGCATTTGGTATCGCGGGTTATCCGAAAGAAGAGGTGGACAAGCGGTTCGGCCACATGATCGACGCTTTCAAGCTCGGCGCCCCTCCCCACGGAGGCATCGCTCCCGGCCTCGACAGGCTGGTCATGATCCTGCGCGACGAGCAGAACATCCGCGAAGTTATCGCCTTCCCGATGAACCAGTCCGCCCAGGACCTCATGATGTCCGCACCTTCAGAAGTGCTGGCCTCCCAGCTCAAGGAACTCTGCCTGAAGATCGACCTGCCCCCGGCAAAAGAGGAGAAGAAGTAGGGGGGAAGTGGAAAGTGGGAAATGGGAAATTAGAGGTTAGTGGTATTGCCCGTTTATAATGCGTTGAAGCCTGCAAGGACGAACACTTGCAGGCTTTTTTGTTGCACCTGTTCATGACAGCTTAGCTAACATTTCACGTTATTAATCAAGCGATTAAAAAAGTATTAACCTGCCTTTTTCTTGTCATTCTGAACGAAGTGAAGAATCTATAAAGGGCAAAGTCAGGATATGGATGCTTTACTTCATTTCAGGGCACCTCTATTTATTTGTTCCGAACCCAATTGCTGTGTTGGGCGGTGCTCGAAATCCTCATGTACGCTGTGTACACTCCGGTTTCTCCGCTCCGTCCGCCTTGCACTCGTGCTTCTCACGACAATAAATAGGTGCCCTTCATTCCGTTCAGCATGACGAACCGTAAAGTCATTCTGAGCGCAGCGAAGAATCCAGATGTTTTTGTTTTATTCTTAATTACGCTACGCTTTATTGCGGAATGACAAACCATATTGATATTTCACATACAAATCAACCTTCCGCGGTTCCTGCATATGAAATGGGGGAATTGAATTTATATTGTGATGCGTAATAAATGCGTTATTTTGTTGCAGCCCGTTTGCTGTTTGACGGTCGGCAAACGGTTACGGAAACAGCAATCAATCCCGATGAGATGCGGCATATAACAACTGCCGCAATGGATTACAAATCCCTGGTAGCGCTGGCCCCAGCCTGGCAATGAATACCAGCCCGTTTTAATTTTAAGAGTGTTATTGTGTCCAGACAGTTTACGGATTCATGAGTGTTCCTGAGTTTCCCGAAAGTCTCCTCCCGGTTTCGCTTGCGTTTTGTTATCATATATGCTAACTTTCTGTTCATGGGTTACGAGATCGGATATTTTCATCCGCGGATAATGGAGGATATTCTCCGTTGGCCTGTGAGCATTCGTGCGGATTATGCACGCATAATCGAATTGTTGATGGAGTTCGGTCCGGATCTCAGAATGCCCCATTCGAAAGCTCTGGGTAATGGCCTCTTTGAACTCAGGGCAAGGGGGAAAGATGGAATTGGCAGATCCTTCTAT
>JAAXXI010000064.1 GCA_013334565.1 Chlorobiaceae bacterium | reverse complement strand
CCGTGTTTTTTCTGCGGCCTGAACTCACGTTTCGAATGGACGATATCGAGCGCCATGGCAAGATATCGCCGGGTTTCGGACGGTTCGATGATATCGTCGATCTGGAAACGGGCCGCAGCGACGTAAGGGTTGGAGAATGACTCCTGGTACTCGCTTACAATTTCCCTGTGCCGGACTGCAGGATCCTGCGCTTTTTTGATCTCGTCCCTGAAAATGATATCGACCGCGCCTTCCGCTCCCATGACCGCGATCTCGGCCCCTGGCCAGCAGATTACCCGGTCTGCATCGAGGTCCTTGCTGCACATGGCGAGGTAAGCGCCGCCGTAAGCCTTTCGCATGATGACCGTAAGCTTGGGCACCGTCGCAGCCGAGTAGGCGAAAAGCATCTTCGCTCCATGACGGATGATCCCTCCGTATTCCTGCTCGACCCCCGGCAGAAACCCGGGAACGTCGACAAAGGTGATGATGGGAATGTTGAAAGCGTTGCAGAACCTGATGAAACGGGCGGCCTTGTCGGAAGCGTTGATGTCGAGCACGCCGGCCATGACTGAAGGCTGGTTCGCGACGATACCGACGGAACGCCCCTGCAGCCTTGCGAAACCGATGACGATGTTCGGCGCGAAGAACTCCTGCACTTCCATGAAATCACCCCTGTCCATGATGCGCACGATAATGTCCCTGACGTCGTATCCCTGCTTGGGATTGGCCGGAACAATGGAATTCAGCTGCTTGTCCGGCAGGATGACCTCTTCGGCAGGAAACTGGGGAGGGTCTTCGAGGTTGTTCGAAGGAAGGAACGAGAGCAGGCGTTTGCAGATGGCGACAGCGTCGAGGTCGTCTTCGGCCACGAAATGCACCACGCCTGAAATGTTCATCTGGGCGCCGGGACCTCCAAGCTGCTCGGCCGTTACATTTTCACCGGTCACGGACCTGATGACCGACGGACCGGTAATGAACATCCTGGCAGACTTCGTCTGTATGATGAAATCGGTCAGCGCAGGACTGTAAGCCGCTCCTCCGGCGCATGGTCCGCAGATCAGCGAAATCTGGGGCACGACGCCCGAAAGCATGACGTTGTTGTAAAATATCCGGCCATATCCCGAAAGGCTGTCGATCCCTTCCTGTATCCTGGCCCCGCCCGAGTCGTTGATGAGAATGAACGGCGAACCGTTCTTCAGGGATGACTGCATCATCTGCACAATCTTGGTACAGTGCATTTCTCCCGCTGCACCGCCTGCAACCGTGAAGTCCTGGCTTGCAAGATGGACCAGCCTGCCGTTGACGCTGCCTGCGCCTGTTACCACGCCGTCGGCAGCCATCACTTTGCCGGCCATGCCGAAATTGGTGCACCGGTGCTCGGCAAACAGCCCCGATTCCTGAAAACTGTCCTGATCGACCAGTGCATGGATCCGCTCCCTCGCCGTGAGACTTCCCCCGGCATGGTGTTTGTCGATCCTCTGCTGGCCGCCGCCGAGGGACACCTCTTCTTTCCGGCGGTTGAGTTCGTTTATTTTATCCTCAATAGTCATGGTTCAACTGTTCAAAATTCATCATGTGGCCGAAGGGTCGAACGGAGCGACCGTCACCTTGTGCTGGATACCGCTCAGGGTCACCGCATAGGTAATGGGGCCCGTAACGACACCCTGATGTCCTTCGGGTGGATGTGTTTCCGATACGCCGGTGACTGGGTCCGTCCCAAGGTTGAAAGGCCCTTCATGGCGTTTTGCAAAGAACTTTGGAGCGACCTGGGGAAACATGGCATAGGTCAGGACATCCTCGTCCGTCCCGTTGCATCCCGGCAGCGGCAGCGCTTCCGAACGCAGTTTTTCCCACTCCGGCTTCAGGAGGTCAGCCGGACGGCAGGTGATCTCATCCTTGCGTGCATGCTCCTGCGCAAGTTTCACCACCTCCCTGTTTTTTTCGCCGGGAACGGCACCGTAATAACCCAGCATAAGGTCGGCAAACTCACCGGTAAGCACCTTGTAACGCCCCATGAGCACGTTGAGCACCGCCTGTGTGCCGACAATCTGGCTGCTCGGAGTGACGAGCGGCACATAGCCGGTATCCTTTCGGACAACCGGTATTTCATCGAGCACGTCCATCAGTCGGCCCCCGGCACCCTGCTGCCTGAGCTGGCTCTCCATGTTCGAAAGCATGCCTCCGGGGATCTGGCTCTTGAAAATCTCGGTTTCAGCCCCGGTGACCTGTGACTGGAACTCCTTGTATCGTTTGAATACCTTGGCGAAATGAGCCTTGACCCTGAGAATGCGTTCCATATCGACCCTCGTGCCGTACCCGGTGCCATCGAGCATTTCGATGAAGCTTTCGGTCGGGTTGTGCCCCGGCCCGAGGCTCATGGAGCTGATGGCGGTATCGACGCAATCGACCCCGGCCTCAACGGCTTTCATGAGGCTGACCATGGTGACCCCGGTCGTCGCATGGACGTGCAGATGCAGCCGCAGCGACTTGCCGCACGCATCCCTGATGCCCTTGACGAGATCGTAGGCCGCCTGCGGTTTTATGATTGCAGCCATGTCCTTGATACAGATCGAATCCACGCCCATATCCTGAAGCCTTCTTGCCTGATCGACAAAAAGCTCGACGGTATGGATGGGACTGACGGTATAGGAGATGGTCCCCTGCGCGTGAGCTCCTGCTTTCCTGACGGCCCGGACCGAAGTTTCAATGTTGCGCAGGTCGTTCAGGGCATCGAAGATCCTGAACACGGTGACACCGTTTTCAGCCGATTTCATGCAGAAACGCTCCACAACCTCGTCCTGGTAATGGCGGTAACCCAGCAGGTTCTGGCCGCGCAGCAGCATCTGGAGCGGTGTTTTCGGCATGAGCTTCCTGAAGGTGCGAAGCCGTTCCCAAGGGTCTTCGTTCAGGTAGCGGATGCACGCGTCGTAGGTTGCCCCACCCCAGCATTCGATGGACCAGTACCCTGCTTCGTCAAGTTCATTGCAGGCGCCGACCAGGTCATCGATTCCCATACGGGTGGCGATCAGGCTCTGGTGCGCGTCACGCAGGGCCAGTTCGGTGATATCGATAATGCGGTTTTCTTTTGTTTCCACGTTGGTAAGAATCGAAATCTTCCGGTATCGGAGCGGGAGATGACAGGACCTCTTCAAATCCAGGGGAAAGAAGCGCGTCCATAAGGTCATAAGGGGAATGATGAGAGGAAAGGCCCGAAAACATGCTGATTAATCAATGTGATCCGGGTATTTCATGTCATGAAATCCCTCGGCGCCCAAATACCACAAAAACACATAACCTTTTAAACAGAAACAATATAAAATAATCTTTACCATAAATTGTCAATATTTCGTCAAACTTCTTACACCAGCAACACGTTAAACCATCATCTTTTTTCCACCATCCCGCGTTCAGGGAAAGTTTTTTTCAACCCTGAAAACCAGCCCAATTGCCGCCGGGTTATACCTTTAAGCGACAAGCTGCATATATTGTCTGAATGACCGGCGATTATTTTTCACCTCATCCCCTGTCCCATGCTGAAAAAAGCGCTTTTCCCGGGAAAATACATCCAGGGCCCCGGAGCCCTGCAGGAACTCCCGGTCTTCTGCCGGCCGTTCGGAAAACGCAGCCTCGTGATCGCATCACCGGTCTGCTACCGGAAGCTCCTGCCTGAAAGCGGCATGGATATGCTGCATTCCGCACTCATTGCGGAGCCTTTTTCAGGCGAATGCTGCGAAAAAGAGCTTTCACGGCTCGCAACAGTCATTGCCGATACCGGAGCGGATGTTATTGTCGGCATGGGAGGCGGTAAAACCATCGACACGGCGAAAATCGCCGCAGACCGCGCGGGACTGCCGGTCATCATCGTGCCCACGATAGCATCGAGCGACGCGCCCTGCAGCGGCTGTGCCGTCGTCTATACGGAAAACGGCGTTTTCGAATCGGTCTTTTACCAGAAATCCAACCCTGCCGCAGTGCTTGTCGATACCGAGATCATGGCAAAAGCCCCGGTGCGGTTCCTGGTGGCAGGAATGGGTGATGCGCTTGCCACTTGGTTCGAGGCGAGAAGCTGCAGTGAAACCGGTTCGAAAAACGAATGCGGAGGCCTGGGGACCCTGACCGGCCTGGCGCTTGCAAGGCTCTGTTACGACACCCTGCTCCGGGACGGCGCCCAGGCAAAAATGGATGCTGAACGGCAGGTTGTTACCCCCGCACTGGAAAACATCGTCGAAGCGAACATACTCCTGAGCGGTATCGGGTTCGAAAGCGGCGGCCTCGCATCGGCGCACTCGATCCATAACGGTTTTACGGCACTCGACGAGACACACGCATTTTACCATGGGGAAAAAGTGGCATTCGGATTGCTTGCCGGACTCCAACTTATCGGGTCCGCGGCCGGAGAAATCGAAACCGTCTATGCTTTCTGTGAAAGCGTCGGCCTTCCTACCACCCTTGCCGATATCGGTCTTGCCGATGCTGATGCAGGCAGGCTCAAGGCTGCTGCCGTAAAAGCTTCGTCACCCGATGAGTTCATCCATCACGAAAAGGTCAGGGTGACCCCTGAAAAAGTGCTCGATGCTATCCTTGCCGCAGATATGCTCGGCAGAAAGAGAAAATAATGGTGCCATCATTATGAACGGTATCGGATGAGAACGCGGCGGAATGGTTCCGGAATGCCATATGACAGGCAATCTCACAGAGTCGAGGTTACCGAGAATTTTTTCACTCTCTATCGTTGTTACTTAACTGAAAGCATTCGGATATACCGGAAAATGGCTGCAATGATCGCCAACCGCTTTCCGTAACAGGAAATACCATCATAAAAGGAGGGCACGAAAATGGATACCAGACAATTGATCGAAGCCTACCATAAGGCATGGACTATCGGCACTATGGACGAAGCCCGGTCATACCTCGCCGACAACCTTGATTTCCAGGGCAGCATCAACACGTTCACGACAGCGGACAATTTCATGAAAGCCCTTGCCGATTTCCGGAATATTCTCCGGGGTGTAACGAGACTGAAAACATTCTGTGACGGCAACGAGGGGGTATTGCTATACGACTGCGATACCGAAAGCCCGGCCGGAGTGGTTCGCACCGCTGAATTCCTTACCGTCACGGAGGGCAAAATCAGTGCGATCCGGCTTGTTTTCGACGCAACGGCACTTCGACCGCTAAACCGGCAGTAAAAAGAAATTCCCCTGATAGTTTCTTCAATAAGCACCGGAAAGTGAAGGATGAGCACGTCGCATCATAACGGGAAAAAAGAGCGTGAGCGGCTCAGAATGCTCCTCGGTCAGACCGCTCCGAATTTTCTTGATCCCGCTCTCGAATGGCGCCGCATTTTTGCGGAAATGTGGGGGACGTTCCTGCTTGTGCTCACCGCTGCCGGCGGCGGTGTGGTCTCGGCGGCAAGCGGAGGTGAAGTAACCCGGTCAATGACGGTGGTCGCACCCGGTCTGATGGTCATGGCCATCATCTATTTCATGGGAACCGTCAGCGGAGCCCACCTGAACCCGGCCGTCACGCTCGCGTTTGCCGTACGGCGCAATTTTCCTTGGACCAGGGTCCCGGCTTACCTGGCAGCCCAGATCGCAGGAGGTACCGGGGCGGCATTGTTTCTCAAAGCCCTCTTCGGTTCCGCCGGAAACCTCGGGGCGACCCTGCCCGGAAACGGCATCAGCCAGATGACCGCATTTATCATGGAAACCGTCCTCACTGCAGGGCTTGTCAATACGATCCTCGGAACGGCATCGGGCGCGCGGAACATCGGCCCGAACGGAGCAATCGCCGTAGGCGGGTATATCATCATGGCGCACCTCTGGTCTTTCCCGGTCAGCGGCACTTCGATGAACCCGGTCCGCTCCTTTGCACCCGACCTGGTGCGCGGCGATTTCAGCACGACGTGGATCTATATCGCAGGGCCTTTGGCGGGAGCGATGATCGGAGTGTTGTTCGAATGGGTTCTGAAGGGACCGCCGACGGAAGCTGGAGCGATAGCCGCACAGGGCACCCTCGAGCTCGACGAACGTGAACGGAAAGGAAATGCATGAACCGTGCCAACGTCATGAAAAGCAAGGGCATTCCACTTAAAACACTTCTCAGGTTCCTCGGGCCAGGCTTCCTGGTGACGGTCGGGTTCATTGATCCCGGTAACTGGGCGACCAATATCGAAGGAGGTTCACGTTTCGGCTACACCCTGCTCTGGGTCATCACCTTCGGAACGACCATGCTGCTGCTTATCCAGCATATGGCCGCAAAGCTCGGAATAGCAACAGGCAAATCCCTTGCCGTCAATATCCGGGAATTTTTTCCGAAACCCGTCACGGCCTTCCTCGGCATCACCGTGGTCCTTGCCTGCATCGCCACCGATGTCGCCGAGCTGATCGGTGGAGGTATAGGCTTCAGCCTGCTCTTCGGCATGCCTCTCTGGTGCGGAGCCCTGATCACGGCCGCCCTTGAAGTCTTCCTGATATTGAGCCAGCGGTACCACCGGATGGAAACCATCATAGTCGGGTTCCTCGGCGTCATCGCCTTCTGCTACCTCATCGAACTGCTGCTTGTCAGTCCGGACTGGGGACACGCGGCATCAGGCCTTTTCATCCCGAAACTCGACAGCGGAAGCATTTATATCGCGATGGCCATGCTTGGCGCCGTGGTGATGCCCCACAACATCTTCCTGCACTCGAACGTCATCCACAGCAGGAACTGGGGAATATCCGAAGGGGAAAAGGCCGAGCTGCTCCGTTATGAAAAAATCGATACCACTTTCGCAATGCTCCTCGGCTGGGTCGTGAATTCCTCGATGATCATCGTATCTGCCGCCGTGTTTTATTTCAACCGCCAGCCCGTATCCGGAATCGAAGAAGCATCGGCGACACTCAGGCCTCTGGCAGGGCCGCTTGCCGGCTTGCTGTTTGCCATAGCTCTTGTCTTTTCCGGCGTAGGTTCTTCAATCACCTCATCCATGGCTGAAGCGAACGTCATAACGGGTTTCCTCGGCAAACCGGAAGATCCCCGTTCGCTCCTCTACAGGACAGCCGTATTCATCACGGCAATTCCGTCACTCTTCCTGGTATTTTTCAAACCCGATACCTATAAAATCCTCATTTTCAGCCAGGTGGTGCTCAGCGTTCAGCTCCCCTTCACCCTGTTGCCGCTGCTCGTGCTCTGCCGAAGCAAAAAAGTGATGGGGACTTTCCGGAGCGGCAATGGCGAATTTTTCGCCGCTTCGGCAATTTCCGTGATCGTCATCCTGCTCAACATCTGTCTTTTTTACGCAACCATAACCGGGAGTAACTGACGTGCCGGTCTACAGCAACATCCTTGTCGCAATCGACTGCTCCCCCGCCGACGAATCGGTCATCAGCCATGTATCGGACCTCGCTCTCGAACTCGGCTCGACCGTTCATCTGCTCCATATCGTCCATTCGCATACCCTCGACCAGGAAAGAGACCTCCGCGCCCGGGCCGCCGAGACCCTGGAGCGATACAGTTCGGCTATGAAAGCAAAAGGCCTTGAGGTCCGGATTGTCATCAGAAGCGGCGAGCCGGAAAAGGAAATCATCAGGGAAACCGTAGAAAACAGCTATGACCTTCTCGCCATGGCAACCCATGGCCACAATCTGCCCGAAAGGATACTCTTCGGGAGTGTTTCAAGGGCGCTCAGGGATAGATCCACCATTCCGCTCCTGCTTGTCAGGCAGGATAAACAGTCATGACCGATGCCACCTCTCCGATTGTTCCCTCTCATGCCTGACGGCGCGATGTAAACTGAAACCGGTGGAAGCAAAAAAAATCTTCCATGGCTCCATGAATAAAGAAAAGCCCCTCAGACTGAGATCAGGGCTTTTTTCTTATTGACCGGTAAAACGAAAATTGTGTACATTTTCGACCGCACAGGGCAGCATGGAATTCCGGGTTGCAAGTCGGGCTGACCCTGAACTTTAAACGCATTGACCATCATGAATTTCAAAAATGCCGACGAGGTGCTTTTTCAATGGGTGACAAGGGTCTGCAGCGGCAACGCTGACGATATCACGGCTCTCTACCATGAGACCGCGGTCCTGATCCCCACCTTTTCACCACATACGGTAACGACGACCGAAGGCGTAAAGAATTACTTCGGGCTCCTTGCGACAAGGCAGGGCCTCGGCGTCCGCCTGCACAGCAAAGCTTTCAGGAAACAGGCGCACAGCGATTCCCTCTTTACATTGAGCGGCATCTATTCTTTCGAGTTCGAGGTTGACCAGGTCCTGCTGTCATTCCCTTCGCGGTTCACCTTTGTAGTCGATATCTCGCTTGAAAGACCGATCATCCACCACCATTCGTCACAGGTTCCCAGGAACCTCTCTTGACGACAGGCACTTCTTCGCAGCACAGGCCGTTTTGTACGAGCCTGTGCTGCGAAGAAGATAAGCTGAAAGATACACAATGGTCCGGGAGACTGGGGTCGGCAATGCCCGAAATGGCAGACCGGCAGAGGAAAGCGGCTGTCAGTGATGGTTTTTCAGTACTGCAAGCTCCGCTTCAAGCTGTTCGATTTTTTCCTTCATAGAACCGATATTGCGGACCCAGGCTTCATGCTTGAGCTGTTCACGTATCGGTTGTGCAGGCACTCCCCTGAGGACAACTCCCGAATCATTGAATGATTTTGAAATTCCTGCTTTTGCCGCCACCTGGATTCCATCTGCAATTTCAAGGTGACCCGCGAACCCTGCCTGTCCTCCTATCATGCAGCGGCTGCCGACAGTGACGCTTCCGGAAATACCTGCCTGGGCCGCTATCACGGTATTTTCACCGATTCTGCAGTTATGGGCCACCTGCACGAGATTGTCGATTTTCACACCGTTGCCGATAACCGTACTGCCCATGGTCGCCCGGTCGACTGTCGTGTTTGCGCCGATTTCAACGTCATCGCCTATTTCGACGATCCCCATCTGGGGAATCTTCACATAGGAACCGTCAGCCTGCGGAGCGAAACCGAACCCGTCAGACCCCAGCACGCAACCTGAATGGAGGACTGCCCTTTTCCCGATCGTGGTACCGTCATAACAGACGACGCCGGGAAAAAGAACGGAACCGTCACCAATGGAAACATCATGAAAAAGCACCGCATTCGGGCCGATAACCACATCGCTTCCGATCCTGCACCGATCCCCGATGACAACATGGTCGCCTATGCAAACGCCCTCTCCAATCGATACGCCTTCCCCGATCACGGCAGTGGCTGCTATCCCGCGTTTTGCAACGGTGCGTGATCCGGCGAACTTCTGAAGCAGGAAGACAAATGCGGTATATGGATCGCGGACCTTGAGAAATGAGGTATTTCCGGCAAATTCCTCGACGGGAAGTGATTGGTTTACGATAACAAGGGAAGCCCTTGTCTGTGGAAGGAACCTGATATATTTTTCGTTCGAGATGAAACTGACCTCCCCTTTTTCGGCGGTCTCTATCTTGGCGGGACCGGTTATCGAAGCATTGTCATTGCCAACAAGCTCGACAGCATCGAAAAACCTCCCCAAATAATCCCTGATCTCCTGAATAGTCATATTTTAGCAGTAAATAGCTGTACTTTTGGACGAGTAAAAATTTAATTAAAAATTATCTCTTTTTCATTATATTTGTTGCCCTGTTTGATATTGGTCTTTATAAGGCCCAACATCTTCAGGGGCATTGAAAAACAGCGGTAATATAATCCCTTTCATCAGAATTATGCTGGACTCGATGGTAAAACCGATCAAAATTTTCGCAGGCCGCAGTAATCCGGAGCTTGCCGAAAAAATCGCCCTGTACCTGAACACGCCTCTTTGCAACGTAAAGGTGGAAAATTTTTCCGATGGCGAAATATCGGTCAATTACAATGAATCGGTCCGCGGATCGGATCTGTTCATAATACAGTCCACCAATCCGCCCGGCGACAACCTCATGGAACTTCTCATCATGATCGATGCCGCCAGAAGATCGTCCGCAGCCAGGATCACCGCAGTCATGCCGTATTACGGTTATGCACGCCAGGACAGGAAAGACAGGCCGCGTGTTGCCATCACGGCAAAACTCGTCGCGAACCTCCTCACCCAGGCCGGAGCGAACCGCATTCTCACCATGGACCTTCATGCAGCGCAGATCCAGGGATTTTTCGATATTCCGTTCGACCACCTCTACTCGAGCGTTGTCCTGATCAACCATATCCGCCACAGTGATTTCCGTGACAACCTCGTCGTGGCATCTCCGGACGTCGGCGGTGTGAAACTTGCCCGAAAATTCGCCGAAGAGCTCGGAACCGACCTTGTCATCGTAGACAAACGCCGGCCGAAAGCCAATGTGGCCGAAGTCATGAACATTATAGGAGACGTGAAGGGTAAAAACGTCCTTCTGGTCGACGACATGATCGACACGGCAGGAACGCTCGTCAATGCAGCGAAAGCCATCCGTGAGAAAGGCGGCCTGAGGGTTTACGCCGCAGCGACCCATCCTATCCTTTCCGGCCCTGCCATCGAAAGGATCAACAACTCGGAGCTTGAAAAGGTCATCGTCACCGATTCGCTCATCACGAAACACGATTATTCACAGAAAATCGAGACGGTCTCCGTCAGCCAGCTGTTCGGTGAGGCGATCAAGAGGATCTACGAAGACGATTCGGTCAGCTGCCTTTTCGACAGCAGGGACATCTTCGAAAAACTTTCGAATATTCATTAATCACCAGAGATAAAAGGAAAGAAAGGAAAAGCATGGAAACCATAGTCTTAGGAGCACAGCCCCGCACGATCACCAAAAATGGGGCGACAAAACTGCGCAGCACCGGCAATGTTCCCGGAGTCATCTACCATAGAGGTGAAGAAACCATTCCCGTCAGCGTCAACGAAATCGCACTGACCAAACTGGTCCACTCACCGGAATCACATATTATCGACCTTCAGTTCCCTGACGGAAAAATCAAGCGCTCGTTCATCAAGAACGTACAGTTCGACCCGGTCACCGACAGGATTATCCATACCGACTTTCAGCTCTTCTCGGCGGATGAAGTCGTAGAGCTTGTCGTTCCGGTCTCGGTCACCGGTAATAGTATCGGTGTCGAAAAAGGCGGCAAACTGCTCATCAGCCATCACTCGCTGACCCTGAAAGGAAAGCCTGACGACATGCCCGACCATCTCGTCATCGATGTCACGAACCTTCAGATCGGTCATTCGATCCACGTCAGCGAAATCCCGATGGACAACTATCCGGGCCTGAGCATCCTCGACGATCCGAAAACCCCGGTCATCACCGTGCAGGGCGCAAAAAAAGAGACCGAAGAGACCGAAGAGACGACCGAAACTGCCGCAAGCTGATTTTCAGCTGTCAGGACCACCCTGCCTGCCCGAAGAATACACAAAGCCGCTTTTCTTTTTCCGGAAAGCGGCTTTTTTTATTAACGTGTGATTTCAAGT
>JAAXXI010000063.1 GCA_013334565.1 Chlorobiaceae bacterium | reverse complement strand
GAGCACAAAAAGGTCTATGATCGGTGGGGCATCATCCTGAAACTGGCAAAAGCCCTTGAAATCCATCCGGAGGGTGACAGCGAGAGCGGCGGCAGGGGGTACGTTACCGTCGAATACACTGAAGAGTCCCTGAAGGGCAGATTGGAAAAAATCGAATATGATTATCTTGTCAACTCTACTGGCCCGAAGCTGAACTTTGAAGCCACAGAAGGCCTGGGCCCTGATAAAAACACCTTGTCCGTCTGTACGTACACCCATGCAGCCCATGCATGGGAGAACCTCCAGGAAAGCATAAAAAAAATGAAAGCCGGTCAAACTCAGCGATTTCTCGTTGGAACCGGTCACGCCATGGCAACCTGCCAGGGGGCTGCATTCGAATACATTCTGAACATCGCCCACGAAATATCGAAACTGGGGCTCAGTGACAAAGCCCAGATCACCTGGATTTCAAACGAGTACGAACTCGGGGATTTCGGTATGGCGGGTGCCTTTATAACCAGGGGCGGATATTACACCCCTACGAAAGTATTCACCGAATCACTTCTTGCAGAATATGGTATCAAATGGATAAAGAGGGCCGGGGTTTACAAAGTTGAACCAGGCAAGGCTTACTACGAAACCATCGATGGACGGGAAATGGTCCAGGAGTTCGATTTCGCAATGCTGATCCCTTCATTTTCGGGTGTTGGACTTTCAGCATTCGACAAAACCGGTCGCGACATCACTACCGCGTTGTTCCTGCCGAACAAATTCATGAAAGTCGATGCCGATTATACGCAGAAACCATTCGAAGAATGGTCCGGCAATGACTGGCCTTCTATTTACCAGAACCCTCTCTACAAAAATATCTATGCGACGGGGATCGCATTCGCACCGCCGCATCCCATTTCCAAACCCATGTCGAGCCCTTCAGGCAGGCAAATTTTTCCTGCCCCGCCGCGTACCGGGATGCCTTCCGGTGTCATGGGGAAAATCGTAGCGCTCAACATTGCCGAAAAGATACAGGGGAAAGCGGACCATCAGCACCGGGCGTCGATGAGCAGGATGGGTACGGCATGTATTGTTTCAGCGGGATTCGGTTCTCTCGATGGCCTCGGGGCATCGATGACGCTCTTTCCTATCGTTCCTGATTGGGAAAAATATCCGGAATGGGGACGAGATATGCACTTTTCGATCGGGGAGGCAGGCCTTGCCGGTCACTGGCTGAAATTCATCCTCCACTACCTGTTTTTCCACAAAGCGAAGGGCTATCCTTTCTGGTGGTTGATTCCCGAATAAAGAACGCTTCAATTTCCGGAAAGACAAAAACGACAAGTCATGACCATCAATAAAATCAAGGCTTATTACGACGAGGCATATCCGCCGGTTCCTTCCCGTGCAACGATGTTCTGGAGGAAAAACCTCATCTGGCAGTTTTTCCGTTTTATTGTGCTGAATATTAAAATGATCCGAATCGTTGCCGGCGGACACTCGTGAGCATGCTGCGATCCTGGAGCCCTTGTCCGGCTTGAACCATAACAAAAAGTACCATGAGCTATGCATTGTTTCCCGACGATGTGCTTTTCTTCCAGCGCATCCTGCGCGCAGACGGTCTGTATGCAGGGAATCTTGACGGGCAATGGGGCCCGAAAACCGAAAGAGCAGCAAAGGAATTCGAGAAACTGGCGGAAGAGATCAGGATCAAGACCAGGACCTATGATATCCGATCGGAGCGCTCTCTTTCAACCCTCTGCCTGAAAGCCCAGAAAGAAGCGCGCCTTTTTCTCGGCAGAGTGATCGACGGTGGCCTGAATGTCCGGATCATTTCCGGAACAAGGACCTATGCCGAGCAGAATGCGCTCTACAAAAAAGGCCGGTTCGGCAATCCGGGGCCTGTTGTGACCAATGCCCGGGGAGGGTTCAGCAACCATAATTTCGGTATTGCCTGGGATATTGGCATATTTACCCCTTCGGGAGGATATAAGGCTGACGGTCCGGAATATGAAAAAGCTGCCCAAAAAGGTCTGTCACCGGAAATAGAATGGGGAGGCAACTGGAAAAAACTGGTGGACAAGCCCCACTATCAGCTCCGGCAGCACTTTCAGATTGCCGAATTGCGTAGCAGGTTCGAAGAAGGGAACCCATTCATTCTCCCGGCCTGATGTTTTTTCGGAAGGCATGCCGGACATTCCCGACCGCAGCCGTGAGTTTTATGAAGTACATAGAAGTAAAGAGAGATGCAAAACGAACAACCCCTTGATTTTCAGCGCGATGTCCTTGAACGGAGTCGCGAAATCCCTGTCATCGTCGATTTCTGGGCCGCGTGGTGCGGCCCTTGCCGTGTTCTCGGGCCCGTGCTGGAAAAACTTGCTGAAAAACATAACGGCAAATGGGAACTCGTCAAGATCAACACGGAAGAACATGCCGATATTGCAAAGCAATACCGCATACAAAGCATCCCGTGCGTTAAGCTGTTTGTCGACGGTGAAGTCCTGGACGAATTTATGGGGGCCCTTCCGGAATACCTGCTCGAGGAATGGCTGAAAAAAAAGATCCCTTCGCCATACGAAAAGGATGTCGCTGCGGCATCCGGCTTCATGCTGCAGGGCGAGCCCTCGAAAGCACGGACCCTGCTCGAAGGGGTCGTGCACCGGGAACCGGGAAACATGAAAGCGCTCTCGCTTCTTGCAAGGCTCGAGCTTTTCGTCGATCCCACAGAAGCGTTGAAGCTTTGCGCTCAGCTCGAACATGAGCCGGAGCATGCCGATGTTGCGGTGTCCGTCTCAACGCTTGGCCGTCTGCTTCTGCTCGATACCGGATTGTTGCCGGATGATGCTGTCAGAGAGCGATACCTTGATGCCATAGAGAATCTGAAAGAGCAAAACCTGGATGATGCGCTCGAGAAATTCATCGGTGTCCTGCGCGAAAACCGCCGGTACGATGATGACGGTTCCCGGAAAGCCTGCATCGCGATTTTCAGGTTGCTCGGCGAGGAGCATGAAATTACGATGAAACACAGACGGAGCTTCGACAGGGCTTTTTAAAGTCTTGGAACACAGTCAGAAAGGAGATGCTGGTGATGAAAGAGACGCGGAAAACGGTTATCGGCGTCGATCTTGACGGCGTATGTGCCGATTTCTATGCCCGTATGCGCGAAATAGCAGCCGAATGGTTCGAATGTTCACCTTCGGACCTTCCCGAAGAGGTTTCCTACGGCCTGTCGGAGTGGGGCATCACGGACAAGAACCAGTACGAAAGCCTGCACCGTTTCGCGGTCACGCAGCGCGAACTTTTCAAGACCATGCCCATGATCCCCGGTGCCCGCAAATACCTCCGCATGCTTTCAGACGACGGCTACCGCATCCGCATCATCACCCACAGGCTTTTCATCCACTACTTTCATGCTTCGGCCGTCCAGCAGACCGTGGACTGGCTCGACAGCCACGGCATTCCTTACTGGGACCTCTGTTTCATGAAGGAAAAGGAGCAGGTAGGCGCGGACATCTACGTCGAGGACACGCCGGACAACGTCACGCAGCTCAGGGAACGGGGGCTGCAGACGATCTGCTTCGCCAACAGCACCAACCGCCACATCGGCTCCCCGAGGGCGGCGACGTGGCGTGAGGTCTACGATATCATCAGGCGTTCAAGTGCTCCAGGGGATTGATCAGCGGGTCACGTAGAAACAGGCGAACTTCAGGTAGCCGGTTTCAGGCATGGCCAGCAGCACCGGATGATCGAAAGGCTGCGAGTTTCTGTAGACCATCCTGAGCTGTACCCCTTCAGCCAGTGCTGCCTGGTGCACCGTATCGAGGAAATCCTCTTCGGAAGCATGATGGCTGCATGAGGCCGTTGCGAGGAACCCTCCGTTTTTCACAAGCTGCAGTCCGAGCCTGTTGAGCTTTTTGTATGCTTTCAGGGCCGTGGGCAGGTTTTTACGGCTTTTGGTGAAGCTGGGCGGGTCAAGCACAACGACATCGAACTTTTCCTGGGCTTTTACCATCTGGTCGAGCATGTCGAATGCGTCGGCTGCGATGAGGCTGTAGTCCGAAAACCCGTTCATGCGCGCGTTGCGTTCGGCTCGCTGCAGCGCTTCCTGCGAGGCGTCGAGCATGATGACCGATTTCGCTCCACCAGAAAGCGCGTTGAGTGCAAAGCCGCCGTCATTGGTGAACACGTCAAGCACTTCAGCCCCTTCGGAAAATTTCCGGATGATCCGGCGATTTTCGCGCTGGTCGAGGAAGAAGCCGGTTTTCTGCCCTTCGTACAGGTCCACCTCGAATGAGATGCCCGCATCGTGGATGGTCTGGATGGTTCCTGCACGTTCGCCCTTGATGATCTCCTTGTAGAGCGTGAGCCCTTCGAGTTCCCTCAGGACCGACTCGTTGCGCACCACCATCACCTGGGGGTTGAGGATTTCTTCCAGCACTTCGCAGAGCAGGGGGAGGTGGCGGTCCATTCCCGCCGAAAACGCCTGGAGCACGACCGCGCGGTTGAACCGGTCGATGACGAGACCCGGCAGTGAGTCCGATTCGCCATGCACAAGCCTGTAGGCGTTCGTATCCTCGTCGCGGTATACTTTTTCGCGAAGTTTCAGCGCGTCGATGATTGCCCGGCGGAAAAACTCCCTGTCGAGAGGTTCTTCCCTGCGCGACAGGAGGCGGAAAGAGATCAGGGAGTTCGGATTGAAGAACCCTGTTCCGAGAAATTTCCTGTCGTGGGTGAAAAGGCTGACGGTTTCACCGGCGGCTATGCCGCGCGGGACACTTTCGAGCTCGTTGCTGAAGACCCAGAGATGGCCTTTCTGGATACGGTGGTGTTCTTTCGGTTTGAGGTACAGCGATTGCATGGAAGAAAATGGCTTATGGTTTTGTTGGTGCCGGATTATACATTAAACTCAATTTTTATAGCCCGTGCAACTTTGGATTTTCCGGAATATCAGAAGGTCGTTCAATTTTCCTGAAATTCTTCCTTCCGGAAGTGACTGCTGCGGGGTTGGTTGAAATCCCGATGACCGGAATAAGCTGATGCAGGGCCTTCACGCCTGCCGGAACCCAAATATGGAAATGATATCGATATGAAGACAAAAGGGATATTCATCTCACTGCTTTTACTGGTGCTTCTCGCTGCGGGTTGCGATGATTTCGAAAGCGTCAGCCGGGTGGAACTGCCCCTTGAAAAAACAATCCTCAGCCCCGAAAACGCGGAAATTTACCGGGAAGTGGCAAAAGCTTCCCCGTTTGTTGTTTCGCTTGACGGCTATGCCGATGTCTGGATAAAAACCCCGAAACGAACCGAAAAGGTATTTTGCAACATCAGGCTCAACCGGGGGAACCAGGCACGAATGATCGTCACGTCCGGACTGCTCGGCTGGCCAGTGGCAGACATGTATTTCAGCAGGGACTCCCTCTATGTGCATGACCTGATTAAAAACAGGCTTTTCCTTGGGAGCAACAACGAGCAGAACTTAGAAAAGATGCTCGGCGTCAATTCGGGGTACCGGATGCTTACGGAAACCCTTCTCGGCCTTGTCAGGATCTCCGAGCCTGAAAGCGCCATACGATCGGTCAGCAGGGGACAGGGCAAGCTGCAGTTCACGGTCGGGACACCGGGCGGGAGCAAAGAACTTGTCGTGGACACTTCCAACCGGACCCTGAGAGCGCTTGTACTCAGGGACAGGAACGGCAAGGCGGCTACCGAGATCCATTTCAGTGCATTTGAAATATGCCGGGTCGGAGGAAACAATGTCCTTGTGCCCAAGAAAATTGAAATGGTGATTTACCGTGACGGCCATCAGGAGGAAGGGGAGAACCAGCTGGTGATCTCCTATGACGAACGGCAGTTGAAGCAGGACACGCTCTCCCTTAAATTTTCGATACCCGCCAAAGCAAGGGTCATCAACCTCGACGAGTCTCCTGGCCTGCCCTGGCTCTGAAAGAAAACAGGCGCCGATGGCGCCCGTTTTTCTGCAAGCATCTCCTTTCCGGGAGCAGGCCCTCAGTTCGCGGCAGCGAAGTTCCGGGCTGCGAATTCCCAGTCGAGGAGGTTGTCGATGATTGCCGAGACATAGTCCGGCCTGCGGTTCTGGTAATCGAGGTAGTAGGCGTGTTCCCATACGTCGATGGTGAGGATCGGCACCTGGCCGCCGGTCAGCGGTGTCTGGGCGTTGCCGGTTTTGACGACCTTGAGTGTGCCGTTGTCGAGTACAAGCCAGGCCCATCCGCTTCCGAACTGGGTTGTAGCCGCATTTTTCAGTTCCTCCCTGAATTTTTCGAAACTGCCGAAATCGGCGTCGATCTTCGCCGCAAGCGGGCCGGTCGGTGTTCCTCCGCCGTTCGGCGAGAGACAGTTCCAGTAGAACGAGTGGTTCCATGCCTGGGCGCCGTTATTGAAAATGCCGACTTTCTGCGGATCGTTCGCGACAGCAAGGATCACTTCCTCGATGCTCTGGCTGTCCATCGGTGTTCCGGCGACGAGATTGTTGTAGTTGTTGATGTAGGCCACATGGTGTTTGCCATAGTGGAAGGAGATGGTTTTTGCCGAGATATGCGGTTCAAGCGCTGTTTCCGCATAAGCGAGCGCAGGTTGGGTATAGGCCATGTCAGTCGTGATTTTGAGATTGTTGAGGAGAAAAGCAAAGATTTTACATGGATTAACTGGCAATGCATGGATTTAGTTTCTGGAATTGCCGGAAAATCATTTTTTTATTGCTGTCATCACTGAACCCTTAACGATTGGAACAGCAGGACCATGAAACCAAGCCGAACTTTATCCATTCCCGGAATCTTACTTGTTCTTATCCTGGCGCTCACCGGATGTTTCGGCGATGGTTCGCCCGTGCTTGACAAGGACGATATCAGGTTCGCCGGTTTCTACAGCGATTATCTCCAGAGCTCGGGAGTTGCACCTGCATCGGCAGACCAGACACCGGTCTTGCTTGCCACATCCGATATCGCTGCCCTTCTCGCCAGGCACAATCTCGACAAGGAGCGCCTCGCACGCAAAATGGCTCTGTACAGGAGCGATCCGGACCGGTGGGAGCTTGTTCTCGACCAGGTCAGGCTTCACATCAGGCAGAAGGAGGCCGGGGGGGAATGAAACGCAAATGTCCATATCTGCTTGGGGTGACCGGAGGCCTCGGAAGCGGAAAATCGACGGTCTGCATGTTCCTCGCCGAACTTGGATGCAGGGTTTTCGAGGCTGACCGGGTGGCGAAGGACTTGCAGGTCAATGACGGGGAGGTCGTATCGTCCATCCGATCGATTTTCGGCAATGACATCTATTTCCGCGATCCTTCGGGCAAGCTTGTCCCAGACCGGAAAAAAATCGCCTCCATCGTTTTTTCTTCTCCCGATAAACTCGCGAAACTGAACAGGGCCGTCCATCCCGCGGTGTTCAGGGAGTTCCGCCGTGCCGTGACGAAAGCCGCGGACGACGGGGTAAGGATCCTTGTCAAGGAAGCCGCCATCCTGTTCGAAGCGGGAGGGGCAACCGGCCTGGATGCCATCCTCGTTGTGGCAGCCGATACGGAAAGAAGGATCGGGCGGGCGGTCAGCAAGGGACTCGGGACCGCTGAGGAGATCAGCCGGCGCATAGCATCCCAGTGGCCGCAGGAGAAGCTGATCGGGCTTGCCGATTATGTGATCATGAACAACGGGAGCGAAGAAGAACTGAAAAAAGAGACCGAACTGCTTTACGAGAAACTGATCCGGTCATCGGCTTCATCAGGCCACTGCTTCTGAGAGCAGCGGCAGTGAAACGGCATAGCGGTAGGAGGTATTGGCGTGCGAGTCCATGAACTCCTCGTACCGGTGTTCGATGGCGTAAAACGAGGCTTTGGCGGAGAATATCCTGTGGGCGAACTGCAGGTTGTACTCGTCAGCGGTGCCGCAATCGAGGTAGAGCAGTTCGAGTGAGCGGAGCGCTTCCTGACAGGTTTCCTCGTCGATCATCGACACCGGATCGAACGCGAGCCACTCCTTCCAGACGTCTTCAACGATTTCACAGGTGTAGGGGTCGAACGGCAGGCGCATGTTTTCCGGGGCGGCTTTTCCCGCATCGGGGGAATAGGAAGCAGCCATGGCCGCAATATCCAGCAGGGCAAAATCTTTCGACGGTTTTTTCAGCGAACGTTCGTAATTCGTGAAAAACGCGGAGATGCTGCCGCCGTATTGCTCGAGCACCCTTGCGGCGGCCGGGAAATTCGGTTTGTAGCAGAGATCGAAACCCATGTCGCCGCTATGACACGCCACTGCAGCAAAACTGTCGGGATGCCTCATGGCTGTGCGCAGCGCACCGAACCCGCCCGAGGACTTTCCGGCAATCGCACGGTGTTTCCTTTCGGGTAGCGTTGCAAGTTCACTGTCCACGAAGGGGAGCACTTCCCGGACAAGATAGGTTTCGTAATTCCCGGTTGCCGTCGAATCGACATATTGCGAACCGCCGTACCGGGTCATGCAGTCGGGCATGACGATGATCGCCTCTTTCATCGCTTCGGAGGCAATGAGCGATTCCGCCATTTCCGGGACGGTCTGCCGGCCGAAGCTGTAGTTCAGGAAGCTCTGCCCGGTCGATGCGAAGCCGGCAAGGAGATAGATGACAGGAAACCGTTTCACCCCGTCGTAGGACGGGGGGAGATACACCGGCATGCGCCTCTGTGCCGGATCCCCCAGGGGATTTCCGGCGAGCGTTTTTCCGGGAACGAAGAGCTCGATTACCCTTGGATATGCCGGATGCCGTTCCGTCATGATTTCAGCGCGGCATTGTTGCGGTTGACCCGTGCGGAAATAAGGATGCTCAGCTCATAGAGCAGGATCATCGGAATGCCGATGACGAGCTGGGTGACGAGGTCTGTGGATGGAGTGACCACGGCCGCCACGATCAGCAGGAAGACAATTGCATGTTTCCGGTAGAAGCGCATGAATGCCGGAGTAAGAAGTCCTATTTTCGAGAGCACATAGGAAATGAACGGCAACTCGAAAACCAGTCCGGCGGTCAGCAGTGTCCCTATGAAAAAGCTTACGTAATCCTGGACAGATATGTTGTTTTTGATCAGCGGCGACCCGAAACTTGCAAAAAAGCGGAGTGTCACCGGAAGGAAGACGAAATAACCGAACGCGATGCCTGAAAAAAAGCAGAGGGAGATAAAAAGAATAGAAAAACGGCCGGCTTTCCTCTCATTTTCATGCAGGCCCGGTGCCACGAATTGCCATATCTGCCATGAGAGGAACGGGAAGGCGAGCACGAAACCGGAAAAAACGACGACCTGCAGATAGAGGGTCAGCTGTCCGTAAGGGACGAGGTTCTGCAGGATGATCCCTTCACTGTACCGTTTGAGGGGTCCGATCAGTATGTCGCTGACCAGGAAATCGGCATAGAACGTACAGAGGGCGGTAAAGACCGCAAGGGCGATAACGGATTTTATGAGCCTTGCCCTTATCTCCTCGAGGTGGTCCATGAAATGCATTTCCCCGGCAGTTTCGGCAACTTTCCCGTCGTCGTTTTCCGGCAGGGATTCCGAATGGCCTGCCGGAAGCCGGGGAAACTCCGAAGGTTCGGAAACCGGGCTGCCCGCCCTGTCGTTTTCTGCGGAATTTTCCGTCTGGATTGGATCCGTATCCTGGTTCATCGAACTGTTCAATCTGCAGAGGTTATGGCAAGCGAGGAGCGGGAGCATTTTTCCCGTTCCGCATGCCCGGGATGACAAACACACAACATAGCAACAAACCAAGAAGTAGCCAAGAAAATGTTTCCACCGGGTAAACGGCATAAATCATAGCAGGTTACCGGGCTTCGCCCAAATATCTGCCGCTCTCTGTTTTTTTGCTCCGGGAAATGTGATACATTTTTAATCATTTCCACATACGAAAAGCATTTACAGATATTTTTCCACGATAAAATACCGGCAGAGCATTGAATATCAAGGATGTAACGGCATCGGTGTCCGATGAGATGGAGATTTTCCAGCAACGGTACAAACAGGTTCTCCATGCACGCAATACCCTTGTGGACAAGGTTACCCGTTATGTGCTCCGGCAGCAGGGAAAACAGATACGTCCGGCAATGGTACTGCTCGGGGCGAAACTTTGCGGCGGGGTCAACGAGAGCTCCTATCGTGCGGCCATCATGGTCGAACTGCTGCACTCCGCGACGCTCATTCATGACGATGTGGTGGACGGTGCCGAAATGAGGAGAGGTATTCCCTCCATCAATGCCCTGTGGAAAAACAAGATTTCTGTGCTGATCGGCGATTTCCTGCTCTCCAAAGGGCTTCTGTATTCGCTCGAGTATAAGGATTACGGGTTCCTGCACATCATTTCGGATGCGGTCCGCCGCATGAGCGAAGGGGAGATCCTGCAGATCCAGAAAACCCGAAGCCTCGATATCACTGAAAAGGATTATCTCAGCGTCATCTCCGACAAAACCGCATCGCTCATTTCCTCGGCCTGCGCCATCGGTGCGTTGAGTGCGACACAGGATGAATCGCGGATCCAGGCATTGAGGAACTACGGGGAGTATCTCGGCCTTGCTTTCCAGATTCGCGACGATCTGCTCGATTATACGGGCGATTCGAAAAAAACCGGCAAGCAGATGGGGATCGATATCAAGGAAAAGAAAATAACGCTCCCGCTCATCTACGCCCTTACGCATGCCCCTGAAGCCGAACAGAAGAAAATCCGCTCCATCCTCAAGAGTTCCCGCAAAAGGGCCTACAAGAGCGGTGAGGTCATCGAGTTCGTCAAAAGCAGGGGCGGGCTCGAATATGCGGCGGATGTCGCCGAAGGTTTCGCAGCCAAAGCGGTTGCTGAAATCGCTGCCTTCGATGAGTGCAGTGCGAAAACATCATTGCTCGAACTTGTTGACTTTGTGATGAAACGACAGTATTAGGAACCGATCGACTGGAGGATGTATTTTGAATAGCAAGTATTTCAACACATGGGAGAAAAAAGCATTCCTTGTTGTGCTCCTTTTTCTTGGCATCGTGGTCATCTTCGACCGGATGGTCATGCCGTTGTACATTTCACAGGGAAGCACCACCATTGTTCCCGATGTTACCGGAAAGCGTTTCAATGATGCCGCCGACGAACTGAGGCATGCTGGATTCGAAGCGATCAAAAGCTACAATATCAAATATCTCAGCGGGATTGATTCAACCCTGGTGCTCTCCCAGTCTCCCGTTGCGGGTACGGAGGTGAAACCCGGCAGGAACGTTTACCTGATGGTGAACAGGCGGGAAGTTCCGGCTTTCCCCATGCCTGACCTGCTGGGAAAACTCGAGTTCGATGCACGCAATGCCGTTACCCGGCTCGAAATGAATATCCTGACGGTGCAGAATGCGACGGTTGCGGAAATGGACCAGGACGGCAAAGTGCTTGCCCAGTCGATCCCTGCCCAGGCGATGGTGCATCCGGGCGATGGCGTTTCCATTACCATCGGCAGGTACGAAGCTCCCGCTTTCGAAGCACAGAAAACAGCAGTTCCGGACGTGCTCGGCATGTCACTTGCACAGGCAGAGCAAGTGGTTGCCGGTGCCGGTCTTACCCTTGGAAAGGTGATCTACGAACCTTCTGGAATGCTGGTGCCGAACACGGTTATCAGCCAGAAGCCGTCGGCAGGGACCGGCTTGCCGCCGGGGCAGCCTGTCGAACTTACCGTGGCGAGACCTTGAGCCGGG
>JAAXXI010000062.1 GCA_013334565.1 Chlorobiaceae bacterium | reverse complement strand
GGCCTGGGCCATGAGCCTTTCGGAATCGACGGTGTTTTTCGAACAGCCGAGGCTGAGCAGGAAGACGTTATGCTTTGTCATTGTCATTGAACCTTTCGAGGAAATCGTTTTTCCACTCCCTGAACGTGCCTTCGAGTATCCTTTCCCGTGCCGTGGCGGTGAGCCACATGAAAAAAGAGATGTTCTGGAGCGTACAGAGCGTGAGCCCGAGTATTTCTCCGACGTTCAGCAGGTGACGGATGTAGGCGCGCGAGAAGTTCCGGCATACATAGTTGTCGAACCCTTCATCGATCGGGCTGAAATCTTCCGAATATTTTGCCGACCGGAGGTTCATTTTCCCGGTACGGGTATAGACCCTGCCGTTGCGCCCTTCGCGCGTCGGGATCACGCAGTCGAACATGTCGATACCCCGTTCGATGGCGTTGAGGATGTTTTCCGGTGTGCCGACCCCCATGAGGTAGCGGGGCTTGTGTTCGGGGAGCAGCGGGTGTGAGAGGTCCAGGATGCGGTACATCTCTTCAGCCGGTTCGCCGACGGCCATACCGCCCACCGCATAGCCGTCGAAATCGAGATCGACCAGCGCCCTGGTCGACAGGGTGCGGAGGTCGCTGTGCGTGCCGCCCTGCGTGATGCCGAAAAGGGCCTGATCGTGGCCGTAAAGCGGGGTGGTGGCGCTGAAGTGCTTTCTGGCGCGTTCAGCCCAGCGGATGGTGAGCTCCCCGGATTTTCGTATGTATTCCCGTTCGGAGGTCGACGGAGGGCATTCGTCGAGCGGCATCATGATGTCGCTGCCGATGATGCGCTGCGTATCGACGACATTTTCGGGAGTGAAGTGCAATTTCGAACCGTCGAGGTGCGATTTGAAGGTGACGCCTTCTTCACTGATCTTTCTCAGTTCGGAGAGTGAATAAACCTGGTACCCGCCGCTGTCGGTGAGCAGCGGACCATCCCAGCTCATGAAGCGGTGGACGCCTCCGGCTTTCCGGAGGATGGCATTTCCCGGCTTCAGGTAGAGATGGTAGGTGTTGGCCAGTATGATATGGACATGGTGCTCCCTGAGTTCCCTCGGTTCGACCGATTTCACGCTCGCCCTTGTTCCGACCGGCATGAAGACCGGCGTCGGGATTTCGCCGTGTGCGGTAGACAAAATGCCTGCTCGTGCGGCGGTGTTGGTATCTCTGGCTGCAAGCGTGAATTTCATGGCACTGGAAAACGTATCGTAGCCTTCAATGGTTCCACCCCTTTTCGGCAGTCAGAGATGGCGTGGTTTTGAAAGCACCAAGGTAGCCAAAGCGTCCAACAAAACAAAAAGCTCTCCAATGCTTAACAGACCGTTCAACCCGCCGCGAGTGGAAACTATTTCTCTGACAGTTCGAGCAGCCTGGGATAGACGATATCGGTGCGCTGTCCTGCCTGTTCAGGGCTGATGAGGTCATGGGGCAGTTTCAGCGATGCGTCGAAGGTGAAGGTGGAAATATCCGCCCCCCGTTTTTCCCAGATCGCGGCAACCTCCTCAGCCATGTCGTTATTGACCATATCGTCGCTCGGGTTGAGCACCAGCAGGATTTTTTTTGCGGCAGGGGGTGTTTTTCGGGCTTGATCCCTGACGACGAACCCGATGTTCAGCAGTTCGGTAAGCGCGTGTCGGGAATATTGAGGATATCCCCATTGCGGCATGCCGTTTTCCTTCAGTTCAGGGTCCCACCATTCGAAGGCGTCCGGCAGAAGGCGGTAGAAAACCATGGCAGGCCAGGTCAGCGGCGCAGGAATTTTCCGGAACCCGAAAGCCGGCGATATGATCACTGCCAGATCGATCTCTTTCCTCTGCTGGGCCGCCCATGACGTTATCACTCCTCCCATAGACAAACCCATGATCGTGATATGGCTGCCGAGCCCCGATGCGATATCGACGGTACGGTCGGCATATACAGCAAGTTCTTCGGTCTTCAGCCTGCCGTGTTCCCTGGTCATCCTCTGTGCAAGGCCGTGATGGGGCAGTGTGACGATAAGGACGTTGTACCCCTTTTCGAAAAACATCCGTCCGAGTTCGAGGAACTGCGGGGGAGCGCTGGTATAACCGTGAACGAGAATGATCGCCTTTCCGGTTTTTTTTCCGTGCGTGAGGAGCCGGCTTCTGCAGGAAGGGTTCATTCCCTTCGATTCGTTTGAACTCAGGTTCTCGAAAAGTCCAAGTGCCTCTTCATAATTGTCTGCCGGTTGAGGATGTGTTTGCATGTCGGGAGTGAACTCCTTTTTAAGAAGAAAAAACGCTGCTGTCGTCAGGACCAGCACAAAAGTGCCTGTCAAAAGCAGACCGGTGCCCGGACCTGCGGATTTTCCTGCCATTGAACGGTGCTTTCAGGAAAAAATTGTTACGGTTTCCCTTTACCGGATTTAGCGGGATCGTCTTTGTCCTGCCAGTCGTATCCAAGGAGGTCGAGAATCCGCCGGGCATCCTTGTCCCCGAGGCGTGCGGCTTTCTTGGCGTCGGCGAGGGCTCCTTCCTTGTCCCCGAGCTTGCGTTTTGCGGCACCTCTGCTGCCGAAGATCCTGGCTGTATCCGGAGCGAGCTTTGCCGCTTTGTCATAATCGGCAACAGCGCCGGCATAGTCGCCACTGTGGTACTTTCCCTTTCCGCTCCAGTAGTAGTCGTCGGCGGTCATTTTGGGAACGGGGGGCTTTGCGCCGCAGAGGAAAACAGCGATTCCAACCGCACATCCGATACGAAACGCGCTTCCAGACATGTTATAACCAATTGGTATTCCGGTTGATTGCAGGGAAGAAAACAACTTCCCTCCTATGCAATCAATGTAGCGTTCAGGGATGAAAAGCGGTAATGTTTTTTCAGGCAAGGTTTGCACAGCCTCTTATTCCATCGCGCTTACCCTGACTGAAACGCCAAGTTTTTCCTGGGCGTTTCCCTTGTAGGTTCCCCTTACCGGCGGGACATCGGAATAGTCCCTTCCCGATCCGATCTTGATGTAGCGTTCGTCGGCAAAAAGGGTTTTATGCGTCGGGTCCATGCCGATCCAGCCTTTTTCTTTGCCGCAGTAAACCTCACACCATGCATGGCTCGCTTCGTCCCTGCCATCCGGGGTGCTTCCCCCCCCGTAGAGGTAGCCGCTGACATAGCGGGCCGGGATTGCCAGGTATCGGCATGCGGCAAGCATCACATGGGCGAAATCCTGGCATACGCCCCGGCCGAGCGCCATCACCACGGCGCTGGTGCTGTGGACATCGGTGATGCCCGGCTCGTAGACGAACGTCCCGTTGATCTCCCGGCAGATATGTTCGGCCAGCTGGCACTTGTCCTCAAGGGTGGTGAACATGGATGTGAACTCCCGGATACCCTGGTCGAAGTGCACGTAACGGCTTTCGCCGGTGAAATCGGTGAGCAGTATCTCCTCGTCATCGCCAGCAACGCTTTGCCCGTTGCCGGTATCGACCACCGATGTCGCGAGGATTTTCACCTTTTTATGGCTCTGGAGGATGTTGAAATGATTGACGACGTTCCCGTAGAAATCGGTGTAATCGAAAATGGTGGCCGCAGGCTCGACCTGCAGTTTGAAACTGGCGCAACGTTGGGGTGATGAAAGGCTGGTGTCCGGATGGAGCCGTACTTCAGTGGCCGTTTCGTAGATCGGGCTGTCGTATTCGAAAATAGTGGTATGTTCGACCTTCAGGATCATGGGTATATCGATTGGGTTCAATTATTGCTGCTGTTGCTGAGCCTGGCTCCAGATAGCCCTGCCGCCGCCGACGCCGGTGAACGGCAGCGCTTCTTCGATGCCGTTCGGTTCGATTTCAGGGGTATGGTAGGCGAAATAGGTCAGATGGACCTGTTCGCCGATCCTGACGAGCTGCTCCTCGAGGTCTTCGAGATAATCGTGAAGCCCTTCCGACATGATTTCGTCGATGGAAGCATAGCCGAGCTCGGACTCCATTTTGCCGATAAGCCTGTCGGCGTTGTTCACATACCGGTGCCTGGAACTTCCGGATATGCGCCAGAGGGCGTCTTCCGCTGCGCAGATCGAAAAGTTTATGCTGCGCGGGAACGTCCTGTCGAGGATGAGGAAACGCAAGATGTTTTCAGGGTCCAGTTTTGAAAGATAGACCTTGCGGAACGCCTCGAGCGCGCTGCAGCTTTTCAGGACAGCCATCCACTGGATGATATCGTCGGATTCGCCGGAAATTTTCTTTTTTCCCTGCGTTTCATGCAGCAGCATGTGGTATTTGACGTCGATCAGGCGTGCAACATTGTCGGCCCTTTCAAGGTATTTGCCGATCTGGATGAAATCCCACCCCTCGTTTCTCGAAAAGGTGTTGTCGGTAATCCCCTGGAAGAGGTGGGAGGCGTTCTTGATCTCCCTGTAGAATCCGGAAGGGTCGTTGTGGACCGCCTGCTGAGCCGTTCCCTGAAGGAAGTGGTAAAGGTGGTTGATCTGCTCCCACATTTCGCTGGAGATGCTTTCGATGATACTCCTTGCATTTTCACGGGCAAGACTGACGCAGGAGGTGATCGAGTTCGGATTTTCCCGGCTGAAAACGAGGTAGTCGGTAACGGTCCTGGCGTTGTACTCCGGGTAAAGCTCGTCGAAACTCTCCTTCTGGCTGGTGACGAGAATGAGCGCGATCCAGTAGTTCGGGTTTTCTACAGGTGTGATCCTGTTCAGGTCGAGCAGCAGGTTGAAGTTCACATCGAGGAACCTCGCAGTGTTCTCTGCTCGTTCGTAGTATCGGCTCATCCAGAAAAGTGATTCGGCAACACGGCTTAGCATATCGGTAATGTAAAATATGGTAATTGGTTATTCGTCTATGACCCAGGTGTCCTTGCTGCCTCCCCCCTGGGAGGAGTTGACGACGAGCGATCCCCGCTTGAGGGCAACCCTTGTTAGTCCGCCGGGGACGATCGTGACGTTTTTTCCGTAAAGGACATAAGGCCTGAGGTCGATATGGCAGCCGTAGAGTTCGCTGTCGTTGATGAAGCTCGGATGCCTTGACAGGGAGATTGTCGGCTGGGCTATGTAGTTGCGGGGGTTAGCCACGATCATTTCAGCGAATTTTTCCTGTTCCGCCAGTGTCGATTCGGGGCCGACGAGCATGCCGTAGCCACCTGATTCGTTCGCCGCCTTGACGACCAGCGATCCAAGGTTTTCGAGGATGTATTTCAGGTCCGCCGGGTTGCTGGCAAGCCAGGTCGGCACGTTCTGCAGGATCGGGTCTTCGCCGAGGTAGTAACGGATGATTTTCGGCACGAAACTGTAAATGACCTTGTCGTCAGCCACACCGGTCCCTATGGCGTTGGCGAGCGCGACGTTTCCCTTGCGGTAGGCGTTGATCAGTCCGGCGACGCCGAGACGTGAATCGGGCCGGAAGACCAGCGGGTCGATGAACGAGTCGTCAACCCTTCGGTAAATCACATCGACCCGTTCGAGCCCACGGGTTGTCCGCTTGTAAACTTTGTTGTTGTTGACGACGAGGTCTTTCCCTTCGGTGAGCTCGATGCCCATTTGCCTTGCAAGGAAGCTGTGCTCGAAATAGGCCGAATTGTAGATGCCCGGCGTCAGCAGGACGACGTTCGGATCGAACCTGCCCGGAGGAGCGATTTCCTGGAGCGTCCTGAGCAGTTCCTGCGGGTAGTTCTCAATCGGCCTGACCTTATATTTACCGAAAATTGCAGGGAATGCCCGCTTCAGCGCCTGCCGGTTCTGCAGCATGTAGGAAACCCCGCTTGGCGTTCGAAGGTTGTCTTCGAGCACCAGGTAGTTTCCTTCTCCGTCGCGGATAATGTCGCTGCCTGTCACGTGGATGTAGACACCGAGCGGGGGGTTGACGCCGACGAACTCCCTGGCGAAATGCCTGCTGCCCAAAATCAGTTCTGCAGGGACGACCCTGTCCTTGAGGATTTTCTGGGTATGGTAGATGTCGAACAGGAACTCGTTGAGGGCGGTGATCCTCTGGAGCAGCCCTTTTTCGAGGATCTCCCACTCCTTTGCGGGGAGTATCCTCGGGATAAGGTCGAACGGAAAAATCCGTTCGATCCCTTCATCCACGCCGTAGACGGTGAAAGTGATGCCCTGGTTGCGGAAATCGATGTTGATGATTTCGCGGCGGGCGTTGATGTCTTCCTGGGAAAACTGCCTGAACCGCTGCAGCAGCTTGCCGTAATGGGGGCGGGGAGTACCCTCTTTCGAGAAAACCTCGTCGAAAAACCTCAGCGGGCCGTGATCGTAAGTTTCAAAATATCGTTTCATGCGGTACTGCTCTCGTCTTGTTCCCTGTCGTTGTAAATAAGTAAAATTTTAATATTTATGGAATATATCAAAAATAGCCTAAAAAAATACAATTATGTCGAAAGTATAATTTTTTTTATTTGGTCAATCTCCTGATGATGCTTTTTTTGCTCCGGCTGGTGATGCACCTGTGGGGATATGAAGGAAACGGGTCCCTGGGGACGATTTAGTCTTTCGGGGTGTTAGCATTTGTAAGTTCATGCGGAATTGTGTTTCATGAAAAAAATAACAATCCGGAAACAGATGCGAGATGGAAACAAAAAATTCAAATGAAGACCGCCGGGTGATTGTCACCGACATCAGAATGCCGTTCTGGTCGATGGTGACCTTCATGGTGAAATGGTCTTTTGCCAGTATACCGGCGCTCATTATCCTGTCGTTCGTGATCGGTCTCATCATGGCGGTGCTTACAGCATTGTTCGGTGCGATGTGGGGTTTTCACGGTCTCATGTTCCGCAACGGCCCGGCTATATGATCAGGGCATCCTCTGCAGCCGATTTTGCCGGGGCATTATTGCAAAACAGGTTTTCATTCATTCAATCGGACCCAAACCAGGAAAAGCCATGTTCAAAATCCGCACCATTCTCTGTCCGGTCGATTTTACCGATGCCATACAGAAGGAAGTGAGCTATGCGAAGGAATTCGCTGCCGGTATGGGGGCCTCGATCTACCTGCTCAATGTCATCGACATCCCGGCCGAAATCATGGTGAACAACCTGCCACTCGAGGAAAAATTCGAGAAAGCCGAGTACGACAAGCTCGAAGAGCTTAAAGCCCGACTTGCCGCTGAAGGAGTGAAAGTCGATGGTTCTATCGAGTTTGGCGATCCTGCCCAGGTTATTCTCGGCAAAGCGCATGAGCTCGGCGTGAACCTCATCATCATGAGCTCGCACTGCAAGACCGGATTCAGCAGGCTCATCCTCGGCAGCGTGACCGAAGCGGTCATGCGGAAATCCCCATGCCCGGTGCTTGTCGTAAAGTCGAACGAAACGGAATTCATCGGGGATTGACGGGTTACGGTCAAGCCAGGGCCGGTATTTTTCGTTCCTTCTACTGAAGCGTTTTTTCTGAACAACCAGCTTAACCTCATTATTTTCGATGGCTCTCGCATTAAGTTCACGGCACGGTTGCGTCCTGCAGTCTGAAATCCGCAATATGTCCATCGAGTGCTCGCGGATCGGCGGCATCAACCTTTCCCAGGGTGTCTGCGATACTCCTATTCCCGATGCAGTCGTCAGGGGTGCGTCTGAATCGATCGCGACCGGAGTCAACACCTATACCCATTATGCGGGGCTTTTCCGTCTGCGTGAGGCGATCGCGCGCAAACAGCTGAAGTTCAGCGGCATGCAGTGCGACCCCGAAAACGAGATCGTCGTGAGCGCCGGGGCGACGGGAGCGCTTTACTGCGCTTTCCAGACGCTGCTCGATCCCGGCGATGAGGTGATCGTCTTCGAGCCCTATTACGGCTACCACATCAGCACGCTTCTTGCGGCGGAAGCGGTTCCTCTCTATGTGACGCTCGAACCGCCCGGATGGACCTTTTCTCTCGAAGAGCTTGAACGGACGGTCACCCCGAAAACCAGGGGCATCATCCTCAACACACCGGCGAACCCATCGGGAAAGGTTTTTTCTGCCGCCGAGCTTTCGCAGCTCGCGGATTTTGCCGACACGCATGACCTTTTCGTCTTCACGGACGAGATTTACGAGCATTTCATTTATACAGGCCACGAACATCGTTCATTCGCAACACTTCCGGGCATGAGGGAACGTACCATAACGGTTTCCGGTGCGTCGAAAACATTCAGTGTGACGGGTTGGAGGATCGGGTATGCGATCTGCGATGCACGCTGGGCGAAAACCATCGGTTATTTCAACGACCTGGTCTATGTCTGTGCTCCGGCCCCTCTGCAGGCCGGGGTCGCCAGGGGCATGCAGGAACTTGGGGACGATTATTACATCGGTCTCGCCCGTGAGTACGAAGCCAGAAGGGACCGTTTCTGCGATGCGCTTTCCTGCGCCGGACTTCCTCCGTATATTCCCGATGGGGCCTATTACGTTCTTGCCGATGTGTCGAGGGTGCCGGGAAGCACCGGCAAGGAGAAGGCCATGCATATCCTCAATACCACGGGGGTGGCGAGCGTTCCCGGAAGCGCTTTTTTTCAGGGCGGCAAAGGTAATACCACGGTACGCTTCTGTTTCGCGAAGGAGGACGGGGTTCTCGACGAAGCTATGGGCCGTTTGCAGCTTCTTGCATGACCGAACGCCCGGTATCGGCAACATCAAACACCATACATTCATGGCTATAAAAAATCTGGTGAAGCTCGGAGGGTTCATGGCTCTGCTCATGACGCTTGCCGGCTGTTTCGAGGTCAGCACCGTCGTGCATGTCAAGCCGGACGGTTCCGGTACGGTCTCCGAAAGGATGCTGCTGAGCAGGGAGTCGCTGTCGCAGATGCAGGCCATGGGGGAGAAGGATAAGAAGGAGGGCCCTGGAAGTATCCCGGAGAAAGAGAAGCTCGAAAAAAAATCGGCCGATTATGGTGAAGGGGTCGTCTTTGCAGGCGTCTATCCTGTCAGGACAAAAACACATGAAGGGTACGAAGCCGTCTACGCGTTCAGGGACATCAATACGTTGCGGGTAAGCCGCAATCCCGACCCGGCAACATCGGCCGATTCTTCTGCCGCCCAGCCCAAAAAGGAGAAACAGTACGTCCGGTTCAAATTTGTGAAGGGTGATCCATCCGGCCTCTACATCGAGCTTGACCAGGAGCCGGAAAAGGGCGGGGCTTCTTCTGCCGCTCCGTCGACGACCCCTGAACAGCAGAAAATGGCGGCGGAGCTCATGAAACAGTTCTTCAAGGGCATGAGGGTCTTTCTCGCTGTTGATGTACAGGGTATGGTGACCGCCTCCAATGCCACCTACAAAAAAGGCAACAGGATCACCCTGGTGGATATGGATTTCGACAAGCTGATGGCCCATCCCAGGGAGTTTGCGGCATTCAATGCCCTGGGCCCTGATCCTTCGCCGGAAAAAATGCAGAAAGTCATAAGGACGATTCCGGGGCTGAAGATTGAAACCCGGAAAGAGGTTCAGGTACGGTTCCGGTGAACGGGAAGACCTGCTTTTTTATATAAAAAATCAGAAGGAGCGCACGATGAACATTCTTGAACCGGTTTCGGTCCAGTGCCCTTATTGCGGAGAGTCCATGGATTTCGAGGTGGATCTGTCGGAAGGAAACCAGGAGTTCACGGAAGATTGCCCGGTCTGCTGCAAGCCGGTCACCGTGAAGGTAACCCTGGGCGAGTTCGGTATCGAATCGGTCGAGGCGAAACCCGAAGATGACTGAATAAAAAAAGCCGAAACCGAAGATGTAAGCCGAATTCTGTGAATTGCCCGGAATCCGGACAATACCGCAGTCATTTATCTGATGCGGCTTACCCGAAAACTCTCCTTGCGGAATTGAACGGGCCGTTCTCTTCCCTCAAAGAGGGAAAGCTTTCCTATTTAGCCTTGCTTCGGGGAGGTTTACAAAGCGCACTTCATTGCTGAAGTGCCTGGTGGTCTCTTACACCGCCTTTTCACCCTTACTCCGGTTTCCCGGAGCGGTTTGCTTTCTGTTGCACTGTCTGTGATGAGCGGCTTGCGCCGTCATCCCCGGACTTGAGCCCCGAGAGGCTCTCGGCCGGCACCCTGCCCTGTGAAGTTCGGACTTTCCTCTGCATGGCCCTCAGCCATACAGCGACTGCACACTTGCGGTTTCAGCTGTAATAAAAATGTAAAGAACAGTCGCGGGGAAAAGCTTGTTCAATTCCCCGCCCATATATCAGTTTAATTTCCGGCCTCTTCGAACAGGCGCTCATGCACGACGATGCGCCCGCATGATTCGCAGAGATAAAATCCTCCCTGGACGATCATGGTGTGGCGGTTTGTCGGCACTCTGGTGTTGCAGCCCGAACAGGCATTGCGGTTCAGTTTCACCACGGCGTTCTGCATTGTTCCGCTCCTGAGGTGGTCGTATTTGTCGAGAAGCCGTTTCGCTTCCTTCTGAATAAGTTCGCGCTGGCCGTCGATCTGTTTACGGAGTTCATTCACATCCCCGGCAGTTTCTATTACGATGCTTTCGAGCTCCTCCTTTTTCATATCGACCTGCTTCTGCAGGTCCTCGAGCTGCTGGTGCAGGACATCGTCCGGCATCATCTCCTCGGAGATCTCGTCGTAACGGTTTTCATCGATCAGCTGACGCCCTTTTTGCTGGATCTCCTGGACCCGCTGATCGGCGTGTGCGATGTCCTGGAGCTGGATTTCGGCATGCGCGATCTCTTTTTCCTCGTATTCGATCTGTTTCGACAGAGCGTCATACTCCTTGTTGTTGCGGGCAAGGGCCTGTTTTTCCTTGAAGCCCTTTATTTTTTCCCTGCATTCGTTGATGGTCTCATGCAGTTTCTGGCGGAGTTTCTGGTTGTCGTCCGCGATTTTTTTCCTGGATTCGATCTGGCGCCTGGTAAACGCAAGGTCTTCATCAAGAGCAGCAATTTCTTCGGGTAGCCCTTTCTGCAGGCTGACGATGTTTTCAATCAGGTTGTCAAGGTGCTGGAGCTTGACAAGAAGGTTGATTTTGGTGTGATCCACTACTTCTGATGTTTTTTTATTGATTGATAAAAACATAAAAAAAGCACCTTCTCAATCAAAGGTGCACTTGTGTACGGTATGGAAAACATCCTGGCAAGGATAGATAGAAATACAAGTATTTGCGATTTTTCCGTCTTTTTTCATGTGCATACGCGAAGAGTTTTCGTTGTGCCCGAAAGGAGATTCGAACTCCTACACCTTGCGGCGCTCGTCCCTGAAACGAGTGCGTCTACCAGTTCCGCCATTCGGGCTTTGCGTAATGCTCAGATCTGAAAAAGAAACAACTTTGTACTTGTAAAAGCTCCCGTGTAAGCGGTTATTTTATCTCCTTATGCAGGGTATGGCGCTGCAGGTTCGGATTGTACTTCTTCAAGATAAGACGATCCGTGGTATTTTTCTTGTTTTTTGTTGTCGTATAGCGGGAAACAGGCTTTCCTTCCTTTTTTGCTTCCGTGCATTCGAGCGTGATGACGATTCTGTTTTCTTTTCCTTTTGCCATGGTAACTTCGTTCAGGAATAAATTGTAAAGAGTCCTGAATATAAGTCCTTCGGGCAGATTTTGCAAGCCACGGCTTTTTTCTTTCGGTGATAATGAAACAAACGCTATTTTTATAGCTCATGCAACCATTATAACAAGTATTCCTGCCGTGTTTGATACCATCCAGTTCCAATATTCCGGGGAGACGCTCGCCTGCGAAAAAGTGAAGCTCGACGAGCTTGCCGCAACTTACGGCACTCCTCTCTACGTGACCTCGACACAGAGCATAGTAGACAGCTACCGTTCCTTCGAGCTTGCGTTTGCCGACTTGCCGCATTTTACCTGCTACTCGGTGAAAGCGAATTTCAACCTTAATGTGATCAGCACCCTGGCGGGGCTTGGCAGCGG
>JAAXXI010000061.1 GCA_013334565.1 Chlorobiaceae bacterium | reverse complement strand
CTCCTCGAGAGCATCAGGACGAGCAATCCGGTCTATGCCCTCCAGCCTGACCTTGCAGCGAGGGGCATAACGGAAATCCTGGACGGGATAGAGACGGTCGATTACGAAGGTTTCGTAGACCTTGTCGAAAAGTACAAGGTCAACAACTGGCTCTGAAAGGCGACCCCTTTCAGGCGAATCTTAACAAGGCGCGATGAAGGCAACGTGGAACAATGCGTTACAGAAAGCAAGGCCGGAAATATTCCGCCGCTGGAAAGGATCCGCACTTGCCCTTTTTTCAGGGGCCGAAAGCCCCTCCTCTCTCATAACCGATGCCCTTCTGGACCAGATGGCATCCCTTCTCGACTCCCTGGCTGAAGACAACGGGGATTGTTCCGATACCGTTGATGCCATCTGCCGCATCCTTGCAGTCCAGCCGTTCAAGCCCTCTCTTTCGATGCAGGTATTCTTCAGCCTGAAGTCCATCGTTCCGGAGCTCATTTGCGGGCAGTCCGGCGATGAATTTTCCAGTGAAGGCGAGCCTGCGCGTTTCCTTTCACGAACCGACGAACTTATCCTTATGGCATTCGACCGATTCATGGCACACCGGGAAAGACTTTACCAGCTCAAAGTCGAGGAAAGCCGCAACCGCATGCACATGGCGCTCAGGAGGGCCGGAGTATGAAAAAAGTGCTGATGCCTCTCGCTATGGTGGCCACCCTGGCCCTTGTCGCCTATGTGGGCGTGGAGTTCCTGAAGCTCCAGTTCATCTTCGGCGTCGTTATCCCCTATACCGCCGCGGTGCTGTTTGTCGCCGGGTTCCTCTTCCGGATCGCCGACTGGCTCATCAGGCCGGTCCCGTTCCGCATCCCTACCACTGCCGGCCAGGAAAAATCGCTCGACTGGATCAGGCGAAATCCCATTGAAAGCCCGCACCGTGCCTGGGAGGCCGCCGCAAGGGTGCTGTCCGAGGTGCTCCTGTTCCGTTCCCTTTTCCGGAACATCCGAGCCGAACTGCGCAAGGACGCTTCGCTCGCCTACGCGTCGAACAAATGGCTCTGGCTTGGAGGCCTCGCGTTCCACTGGTCGCTTCTCGTCATCGTGCTTCGCCATGCCCGGTTCTTTTTCGCCATGGTCCCTGGTTTCGCCGACTTCCTCGATCATGCCGACAGCTTTTTCGACGTCACCCTTCCGGCATTCTATATATCCGACGCGATCGCGCTCGGAGCGATAACCTTCCTCGTGGCCCGCAGGTTTTTCGACGCCAAGGTGCGCATGATCTCCCTTCCGACCGACTATTTCCCGCTCTTCCTCATCGGCGGCATCGTGCTGATCGGCGTCCTGATGCGCTACGTTGTGAGGCTGAACGTCATGCCTGTCAAGGACCTGATGCTGCAGTTGATGAATTTCGGCTTCGATCCTCCCGGTGAGATCGGAACGCTCTTCTATGTCCACCTCTTCCTGATTTCGGTGCTCCTTGCATACTTTCCGCTCAGCAAGCTCATGCATATGGGCGGCATTTTCCTGAGCCCGACGCGCAACCTCTGCAACAACAGTCGCGAGAAGAGGCATGTCAACCCCTGGAACTCCGACATCAAGTTCAGGACCTACAGCGAGTACGAGGACGATTTCCGCGAGAAGATGAAAAAAGCCGGTCTCCCGGTTGAAAAGCAATAACTATGGCCAAATACGCCCCGAACCTTTCCGAGCTCAAAAAAGAGCTCGATGAAAAGCCGAGCATCCTCAAAGGAAACTATTCGGACAAGGAGTGGTGGGACCTTCCCGTGGAGTTCCGCGACGGGAACTGGTGCTTTCCCGCCAAACCGGAAGTGATAGAAGAGCTCGGTTTCCCGAACCCGCGCAAGTGGGCCGCCACCGACGAGGACTGGAAGCTTCCCGACGGTTGGCAGAAAATCATCAGCGAGGGCCTCAGGAGCAGGTTGAAGAAGTACCGTTCCCTGAAGCTCTTTCTCGACACCTGCGTCCGTTGCGGCGCATGCGCCGACAAGTGCCACTTTTTCCTCGGTACGGGCGACCCGAAAAACATGCCGGTCCTCAGGGCCGAGCTGCTCCGTTCCGTCTACCGCAACGACTTCCCGCTCGCCGAAAAAATCCTGAAAGGGTTTTCAGGATCGAGAAAGCTCACCGCGGAGGTGATCAAGGAGTGGCACATGTACTTCAACCAGTGCACCGAGTGCCGCCGCTGCTCGCTTTTCTGTCCCTTCGGCATCGATACGGCGGAAATAACCATCGTGGCCAGGGAGCTCCTGAACCTCATCGGCGTGAACAACAACTGGATCCTCGCTCCGGTCGCTAACTGCAACCGTACCGGGAACCACCTCGGCATCGAGCCGCACACCTTCGTGCAGAACATCGAGTCGATGGTGGACGACATCGAGGAGCTGACCGGCATCGCGGTCGAACCGACCTTCAACCGCAAAGGCGCAGAAGTTCTTTTCATCACCCCGTCGGGGGACGTCTTCGGCGATCCCGGGGTCTACACCATGATGGGCTACCTGCTGCTCTTCCACCATATCGGACTTGATTACACCATCAGCACCTACGCTTCCGAAGGCGGCAACTTCGGATTCTTCACGTCGAACGACATGATGAAGAAGCTGAACGCCAAAATGTACCACGAAGCCAGGCGGCTCGGCGTGAAATGGCTCCTCGGCGGCGAATGCGGCCACATGTGGCGCGTCGTCCACCAGTACATGGACACCATGAACGGGCCGGCCGATTTCCTCGAAGTCCCGGTATCCCCCGTTACCGGGACTAAATTCCGGAATGCGGCTGCAACGAAAATGGTGCATATCGCCGAATTCACCGCTGACCTGATCCATAACGGGAAACTGAAGCTCGACCCGAAGCGCAACGACCATCTCCGGACGACCTTCCACGATTCCTGCAACATCGCCCGCGGCATGGGCATGTTCGAGGAGCCGCGCTATATCCTGCGCAACGTCTGCAACACGTTCCACGAAATGCCCGAGAACACCATCCGGGAGCAGACCTTCTGCTGCGGTTCCGGCAGCGGGCTGAATGCCGAAGAGTACATGGATATCCGCATGAGGGGAGGGTTTCCGAGGGCGAACGCCGTGCGAACCGTCCGGGAGAAGCACAAGGTCGATTCGCTGGTGACCATCTGCGCCATAGACCGCGCAAGCCTCACGCCGCTGATGCGGTACTGGAACCCCGGCGTCGGAGTTTACGGCCTGCACGAACTGGTCGGCAACGCGCTGGTCATGGATGGAGAAAAGAAGAGAACCGAAGACCTGAGGGAGAACCCGATGGCAGGATTCGAAGACGGGGAGGACGATGAGGATTAATAAAACAATACTGACGATCGGCCTTCCGGCCCTGCTCATGTTCGCGCTGCTTGCCTTTTTCCGGCAGTCAGGCAATGCCGTGGAAGCGCCCAAGGCCCCGCCTGCGCCTGTCGCCGTGGACAGCACCAAATGCATCGCCCAGACGGAGTACATGCGTGCGAACCATATGAAGGTCCTCTACGAATGGCGAAATTCGTCAGTCAGGGAGGGCAACCGGGTCTTTATCGCTCAAAACGGCAGCAGGTTCCAGAAGAGCCTGAAAACCTGCCTCGGATGTCATGCAACAAACAGGCTTTTCTGCTTCAACTGCCACATGTATGCCAATGTCAGGCCAAAGTGCTGGAATTGTCATCTGTCGCCCATGGAAACACCGTGATGAACAAAGAACGTAGAGATTTTATCAGGAAGACCGGGCTGGGGGTCCTTGCGGGCATCTGCGCATCTTCAGGGCTCCTGCCGAAATTTTCCCTCGAGGAAACGGTCCTGCCCGCCTGGGACGAAAAGCCCGTGCCGGGAAAAATCCGCTGGGGGATGCTGATCGATACCCGCAAATGCCTGAACGAGTGCAGTGAGTGCGTCGCAAAATGCCATTTCGTCCATAACGTTCCCGATTTCGGTAACCGCAAGGATGAGGTGAAATGGATCTGGAAAAGCAGCTACGAGCATGTTTTCCCGACGTCTACCCAGCAGTTCAGGACAAGCGATGTGCTGCTGCGCTCCTATATCGCCATGTGCAACCATTGCGCCGATGCCCCGTGCACCAGGGCATGCCCTACCGAAGCGACGTTCAAGCGCTGGGACGGCATCGTTTCCATGGACTACCACCGCTGCATCGGGTGCCGCTTCTGCATGGCGGCCTGCCCTTACGGTTCGCGCAGCTTCAACTGGCGCGACCCCCGTGAAGGGATCAAACTGGCATCGGTCGATTATCCGACCAGGGAGCAGGGCGTCGTCGAAAAGTGCAATTTCTGTTCGGACCGGCTCGTCAGGGGTCTTATTCCGGCATGTGCCGAATCGTGCCCCCAGAAGGCCTTCACTTTCGGTGATCTGAACGATCCGAAATCAGATATCCGCGCGCTTCTCGAGTCCAACAACACGATGCAGCGGAAGCCCGAACTCGGGACGAAGCCTTCGGTTTTTTACATCATCTAACGATTTCCCATGATTGAGAAAGCTCTGAAAGGAAACCGCAATTACTGGGCATGGATAGCCTCGCTGCTCGCGGTGATAGCCGTCGGCATAACTGCCTACAACCGCCAGCACTGGTTCGGCCTCACCGTTACCGGCATGGGGCGCGACGTGAGCTGGGGGTTCTATATCGCGCAGTTTACCTTCCTGGTCGGCGTCGCGGCTTCGGCGGTCATGGTCGTGATACCCTATTACCTCCACAACCGCAAGGAATTTTCGAAAACCGTCATTATCGGCGAATTCATGGCGGTTGCGGCGACGCTCATGTGCCTGCTCTTCATCCTTGCCGACATGGGGCGCCCTGACCGTGTGCTGAACGTGCTGCTCTTTCCCAGCCCCCATTCGATGGTGTTCTGGGACGTCATGGTGCTCAACGGCTATTTCGTGATCAATCTCGTGAGCGGCTGGACCGTGCTCGGCGCGGAGCGCAGGGGCGTTCCCCCTCCGTCCTGGGTGAAACCGGTCATCTACCTCTCCATTCCCTGGGCGGTCAGTATCCATACCGTCACGGCGTTCCTCTACGCGGGCCTGCCGGGAAGGCACCTCTGGCTGACGGCCGTGCTCGCTCCGCGATTCCTCGCATCGGCTTTCGCCGCCGGTACGTCGCTGCTTATCCTCGTTACCCTCGTCATCAAGCAATGTACGGGGTTCGACACGGGAAAAGAGGCGCGTGAAAAGCTCGCGGTCATTGTCACGTACGCCGGTATCGTTAATTTCTTCATGATCGGCACGGAGTTTTTCACCGCATTCTACAGTCATGTGCCCTCGCACATGCACAGCCTCCAGTACCTGTTCTTCGGGCTTGAAGGCCATTACAGCCTGGTGCCGTTCATGTGGTTCTCGCTGCTGCTCGGCCTCGGTTCGCTTGTCGTGCTGCTCCTGCCCGGCAAGAAAAGCTCACCGAAATGGCTTGCCGCTGCCTGCACAGGGCTGGTCGTTTCCATCTGGATAGACAAGGGCGTAGGCCTGATACTTGGCGGCTTCGTTCCCTCGCCGCTCGAGGAGATCGTGGACTATCATCCGACGCTTACCGAAGTCGGCGTGACGCTCGGCATCTGGGCGATAGGGCTGCTGGTGCTCACCATCCTGCTCAAGGTTGCCGTTTCGGTCAAATCGCAGGAGTGATTGCCGGAACAACGACCTTTCAATTGCCAGGAAAGTCCGCAAACCGCGGACTTTCTTTTTTTATGCCGACGGCCTTCCGGCAAAGCCCCGAAAAAATCCGGGGCTGAAATTTAAAGCAGCCAGGCCCTGTTTCTTATATTACGTCCTTTTTAAACCGTTACACTCCGGAGTCCCATCGCCATGAAGGTTTTTCTTCCGCTCAATATCAGGGTAGACAACAGAAAGATCCTGTTCGTCGGGGGCGGCAAGATCGCCATGCACAAGATCATGACCGTCGGACAGTACACCAGCGGGATCACCATCCTCGCTCCCTGGATCCACGAGGACCTTCGGGGCAGGGGGTACACGGAAATCCTGAAGGAGTATGAACCCTCCGATCTCGAAGGATATTTCCTCGTCTATGCCTGCACCAACGACAACGAGGTGAACCGGCGCATAAAAGACGACGCCGCGAGGCTCGGCATTCTGGTCAACGTGGTTGATAACCGCGAGCTGTCGGATTTCATTTCGCCGGCGGTCATCAAGCAGGACGAAATGACGATTGCCGTCTCTTCGAACGGGCAGAACGTGAAAAAATCCGTCGAATGGCGGAACAGGATAAAAGCCCTGCTCGAAGCCGGGCTTCAATAAAAAATATTTACCGGGCCTCTTCCATGGAATCATCCCTGCCTGCATATCACGAACCTCACGGCGCACATCAAAACGGGTGCGTTTCCATTATCGGCGCAGGCCCGGGTGACCCGGAACTGCTGACCATCAAGGCCGACAGGCTCCTTCGCGAAGCCGACGTCATCCTTTACGACGACCTGGTTTCCGCCGAACTGGTCGATCATTACCCCGCACTGAAAATTTATACGGGAAAACGAAAGGACTGCCACCATTTCGAACAGGACGCCATCAACGAGGAGATTCTGCGACAGGCCAGGCAGGGCAGGAAAGTCGCCAGGCTGAAAGGCGGCGACCCGTTCGTCTTCGGCCGGGGAGGCGAGGAAATCGAGGTCCTCAGGAAGCACGGTATCCGATACGAAATTGTCCCGGGCATCACCGCTGCGCACGGAGCGAGCGCCTACAGCGAAATTCCCCTTACCCTGCGCAAGGTATCCTCGTCGGTCGCCTTCTGCACCGGCCACCCGGTCAACAAGATCCAGGCCCCCGATACCGATACGCTGGTTTACTACATGGTGGCGTCGTCGGTGCACGACGTGCTCGATGCCGTCCTGAAAAAGGGGCGCAACCTCGATACGAAGGTAGCCATCGTGCAGAACGCCACCCGGTACAACCAGAGGATCTTTACCGGGACTATCCGGGAATTGCGGGAAAGGGAAAAATCGGTCTATTCCCCGGCGCTGCTCATCATCGGCGAGAACATCTGCCAGTTCATCGAGGACAATTGGTTCTCGAAGAAAAGGAAGGTGCTTGTTATCGGAAGCGGAGTGAAAAGCTACGACCCGGCCGATTTCGTCACGGTGCATCTGCCGTGCAGCGGTGCGGAGGGCGCGGACAGGCAGGTTTTCCTCCAGTGCCTTTCTTCGATGACGGAGTACCCGGTGATCTTTTTTTCCGGCGTGCTCTCGGCAAGGCATTTCTTTACCTCTCTTTTCACCTCGGGCAAGGATATTCGCCATCTCGGCGGTTCGAAAATCATCACGTACGGCAAGGCAGCGGTTTCCGAGCTTCGAAGGCACGGTGCGGTACCCGACCTCGAGATTGACATGGAGGACGACGCAGAACTTTCACGACTGCTTCTCGAAAAAGACATCACCGGTACCACGGTCCTGCTTCCCGGTTCGAACTATCCCGACATCAGCCTCATCAGGGCCATCGAACAGTCAGGCAACAGGGTTGCTCCCCTTGCGGTCTATACGTACGGGTTCAGGGAAAACGAAGATGAGATCGATCTGGATTTCATCGATGAAATCTATTTCTCCTCCCCTTCCTGCGTCAGGAATTTCCATACCCATTACCGCGAAATTCCCGCGCGGATCGTCCGGACCTGCGCAAACGAAAGCACGGCCCTCGAATGCATGCGGATTTTCGGAAAACGGGAAGGAGCTGAATGATTCAGGGTAAGGGCCCGGAACATCCCCAGGTTCTGCGGGATGTTCCGGTAACGAGGGGGTTCAGAGGCCGAGGGCCTTCATGAGGATCGGTACGGCGCAGACGCCGATGGCGACGTTTGTCGCGCCGCAGATTTTGGTGACGATATCGTTTTTCCTGTACCAGGCGAATGGAAGCAGGATGGTCAGCAGATTGATGAGCAGCAGGACGGTGCCGAGCGGCCACATTTTATCGAGCAGCCAGGCCTTGTAGCTGAAGAGCGCCGTCATGAAGAAAATGCCGAGGAAGAGGTGGGCGTAGATTTTTCTGTCCCCCGGATTGTAGAAATGCATGGCGACCACTACCCAGAATAAGCCGTAGGTCGCGAAAATGGTGCCGATGTAAACCCTTGCCTCGGGAGGCATGCCGACATCGAAGAGGTACATGCACATTGCCGTGAAAAGCTGGGCGACCCCCCCGAACCAGAGGGCAACATGAGCGAGGTTCCTGGCCAGTTTCGCATGATCGGTTTCACTGTCGATGCCGAACCCAAGCTGTTCGAGCCCGAACACCCATACGGTGACGACAAGGCCGAACACGCCGATAGCTTCCGGATTTACTGCATTCATCGGAAGTACTCCTTTTTTTGTTGGTTGGTAAAACAATAAAGGCCGCACCTTGGAAGTGCGGCCTGAGTAATTTAACCCAATTTCCGATGAAAGGAGGTATTGTATTTTAACAGTCTTTACCGTTCATTCCAATCTTCGAGTGAAGCCGCCGGACGCATCCGGCAGCCGCCGATACTTCACAGGATGCCCAGGAACACCTTCAGACCTGCGGGCCGAACTGGAAAGAAACGTCCCGTGCCGCATGCAGTACCCTGACGATTTCGATGCCGTCCGGAACGTTGAGGTAAAAGACAATGTGCCTGCCTATCGGGAGGCTCATCAGTCCCCTGTAGAGCTCGTCGCGGTTTTTGCCTATGATGGGACACTCGGCAAGCTCCTGGAATTTCCAGTCGAAGGTGTCGATCAGGGCGTCCGCCCGTAATTCGTTGTCGGTCGCGATGTATTCCCAGATTTCTGCAAGGTCCTGGATGACAATCGGCCGTTTAAGGATGACTGGCATGGTCAGAGCGTTTTAGATGCCCTTTTCTCCCTGCCTTTGCGTTTGACATCTTCTGCGTTCCATGGGCCCGGATCACCACTATGGATGCCATCACGGATATCGTGGCGGAGCTGGTCGATCTTGACGGTCTGGTAACGCTCTTTTTCCTGCATGAGACGCAAAGCCTCCCTCACAACCTCGCTGGCCGAAGTATACATTCCTGACTTGACTTTCTGGCGAACCATCTCCTCAAGCTGGGGGGTGAGGTTGACATTTATTGGCATGGGGTCCAATGTCAAATAGTTGTTCTTTACCACTTTCAATATACAGTGGATTATCAGGAATTGTCAAACTTTGCCAATAATTTATATCGGTATGATCGAAAAGTAGCATTTGGGATTTAAAATTTTACAGTGTAAATTTACACTGTAAAATTATTTTTATATGGCAAGACCGCTAGCATCGATCAGGAACCCGAACCTTCGGGAGTCCATCAAGGAAGCCGCATGGCGGCAGATAGGCGTTTCTGGCGCATCGTCGCTTTCGCTGCGCAGCATCGCGCGGGACCTGGGCATTTCCGCTCCCGCGATCTACAATTATTTCACGGACAGGGATGCGCTCGTGACAGCCCTGGTGCTCGATGCCTACCTGTCGTTCGGCGACAGCCAGCATGCGGCAAAGGAGAAATTCACCGGCGAGGGCGATGTGGCGAAAAGGTTCATGGAAACAGGGATAGCTTACCGCGAATGGGCAATCGCGAACCCGCATCGCTATCTCCTGATTTTCGGAACCCCGGTGCCCGGTTATGTTCCTCCGATGGAGGAGCTCCAGCCTGCAATGATGCGTTCCATGGGGGCGCTTGCGGAAGTGGTTGCCGAGCTTCATCACCGGGGAATGCTCAATGCCGGAGGCATTCCGCTTTTCGATCCGGAAGCCTGTTTTTTCCCTTCCGGGCAGTGCCCAACCCCGGATGACCTGCTGATCTACTCCGTGTCCATGCTGATCTGGTGCAGGGTTCACGGCCTCGTCTCCCTTGAGGTCACGGGCAAGCTCCCGCCTTTCGGGCCTCGTGGGGATGCGCTCTACCGGTACGAGCTCGAAGCGATGCTTCGCGAGTTTGTCATCAGGGACTGATTTTTCAAGACACAAACCGGGATGAAGGCTGTTCGCACTTCCTGACAGATTCAACAAAACAGCGATTTAAAACAAGGGGAGGAAAAGCATGAACATACTGATACTCGACGGAACACCTGCAGGTGACCTTATGGGGGCCCGCGTAGCCGGTGAGCTTTGTTCGGTCCTGAAGGCGAAAGGGCATGAAACCGAACATGTCCTGCTGCGCGAAAAGGAGATCGGTCACTGCAGGGGGTGTTTCCAGTGCTGGCTCAAGACCCCTGGTGTCTGCAGCATCGACGACGACAATCGTGAACTTGTCGCAAAGCATATAAACAGCGATATGGTGATCGCGCTCACACCGGTCACTTTCGGTGCTTTTTCACCCGAGCTGAAAAAATTCGCCGACCATCTGATCCAGACGATCTCGCCCTTTTTCTGCACGGTCAACGGCGAAACTCACCACCGGCAGCGTTACGATCGCTATCCCGCTTTCGTCTCCATCGGCTGGCTTCCCGGTCCTGACGCGCTCCAGGAGGAGGGTTTCAGGCACCTCTTTTACCGGAACACCATCAATTTCTATACCGAGAAAGATGCGTGCGGCATTCTGTATACCGGCATGAGCGATGGCGAAATAAGAGAAAGTATCGCATCGGTGCTTGAAAATGCGGAAAGAGGCAAATTTGCAGCCCATGTGACGTCGGCGCCGAAATTCCAGCTCTCTGCAACTGCGCCGGTCCCGGTCCGGAGCGCGACGCTGCTCGTTGGAAGCCCGCGCATGGCGAAAAGCACCTCGGCATCGATCGGCGGTTACCTGTTCGGCAAGTTTTCGGAACAGGGAGTAAGGACCGAGACCATTCAGATCTACAAGATTTTCGAAAACCCGGACAAGATGTCGCGGATGCTTGAATCGCTCGACCATTCGGAGCTTGTCGTGCTCGCCTTTCCGCTGTATATCGACAGCATACCCGCACCGGTGCTCGAAACACTGCGGGCCATCGCGGAGTATCGCCGCGCAAAGGCCTCCGGCGGCCGGTTCGCGGCCATAGCGAACTGCGGATTCATCGAATCGCGACACAACGAAAACGCCCTCGCCTCCTGCGCGGCATTCGCGAGGGAAGCAGGCTACAGCTGGATGGGCTCGGTCTCGATCGGGGGTGGCGAAGGGCTGGTGCACGGCAAGCCCTTCAGCGAGCTTGGGGGACCGGCGATACCGTACAAAAAGAACCTCGACATGGTCGCCCATGCCCTTGCGTCCGGAAAAACCGTGCCAGACGATGCCCGCCGGGAGCTTGCAAAACCATTCACCCCGGAATGGCTCTATCGCGCGATTGGTTCGTACGGATGGCGGAAGCAGGCCCGCCGCAACGGCGTGCAGAAAGAGATCGGGGCCCGGCCCTATGCGGCGGCGGTGTGAAGCATGACAAGCGCTATTGCTCTCACGGCAGTGGCGTATTGATGGTGAGCGGAAGACCGTACGGTTGTGCGGGCTTTTTCCAAAAAGTGGTTCACTGTTCTGCCGTTGAGCGGGAATCTTTTACTCCGTATTGCTCCGAAAAATATATCTATTGGGTTAAAAAGGTATATTTATGATATAGAATAAATATTAATACTATACCATGAAGTTTGAAATTGAGCCTGAAAAAAGCAGACTGAACAAGGAAAAACATGGGATAGATTTTCTTGAAGCCCAGCTCTTGTGGGAAGATGAAGAGCTTGTCGAGATTCCGGCGAAAACCACAGATGAACCACGGTTTCTTGTAATCGGAAGAGTTTCAGGCAGATGCTGGTCGGGAGTTATAACATACAGGAGTGAAACCATAAGAATAATTTCAGTCAGGAGGTCCCGCTCCGAGGAGGTAAAAATCTATGAAGGCAAAGAAATTTGACAAGGCATTCGATGACGGAGAAGATATCAGCGCATTTCTCGATTTTGGCAAGGCGAAACGGGTAAAACAGCAGATCAGGCGGGTGAATGTGGATTTTCCGGAATGGATGATCGAATCGCTTGACAGAGAAGCTGCCAGAATAGGCGTTTCTCGACAGTCCGTCATAAAAGTCTGGCTGGCCGAAAGGTTGAAGCAGCAGAAGTCTTGATTTTGCCGCTTTCCGGATTGCTGCGGGGAGCTTTTTATTGTTTCTGCTTATCTGTATCGCAGGGATTCTTTCCTTTTGATAAGGAAAGATATTGATATATCTTCTTTATTATGAAGAAAGATATCATCAGAAAGATTATTCGGGACTTCCATGTAAGTCCGCTTCCTTCCTGCAGGAGGCGTCTTCTGCAGGTGCCTTCCGATACGGGAAAGATCGTTACGCTCATTGGCGTGCGGCGCAGCGGCAAGACCTCATGTCTGTTCAACTGCATGAACGATCTTCTGAATAAGGGAATACCGAAGACATCGATCCTCTATGTCAACTTCGAGGATGAGCGGCTCGAATTGAAAACAGAAGAACTTGATCTTCTGCTCCAGGCATATCAGGAGCTGTACCCCGAGATGCTGATGGAAGGATGCTACTTTTTCTTCGATGAAATACAGAATGT
>JAAXXI010000060.1 GCA_013334565.1 Chlorobiaceae bacterium | reverse complement strand
CCTCTGCGTTTTTCTTGCCGAGTACCGTATCGATAATCTTCTTGCGTGCCCTGAAATCGTTCTGCGCGGTAAACGGCACGATCATGCCGATCCTGTCGAGCAGGCCCATGCGCACTTCCCCGTCGGTCGGGTCGTAGGTGCCCACAAGCATGAACTTGGCGGGATGGACCTCGCTGAGGCCTTCGCGTTCAACAAGGACCTCGCCGCGCGACATGGCATCCATGACATGCGAAACGGCGGAACTGTCGAGCAGGCTGAGCGAGTCGACATAGAGCACGCCTCCGTGCGCTTTCGTGAGCACGCCGTGCTGGACGACGCGAACGCCGGTGGCAAGGGTGGCTTCGAGGTCGACGCCGCCGATGAGGCGGTCTTCGGTTACGTTAAGTGGTAATTCCACGAACGGCGTGCCTTCGGGAAGGATATGAGCAAACGCCCTGGCGAGGGTCGATTTGCCCGATCCGACAGCCGATGGTATGACAACACCGCACAGTTCGGGATCGACGGCCAGCAGCATGAGTGCCTGCTTGGCCAGATCCATTCCTACTACATCGGTAAAAGCTATCATTATACTTATTCCGCTTCTCCAAGGACTTTTGCGAGTTCACGTTCAATTTTTTCACCGGCATCGAGGGTCTCCAGCGGGTCCTTGCGCAGGCGGTGGCGAAGACAGAGTCCCGAGATCTCCCTGACATGCTTCATGGTGACCTGCTTGTCGCCCATGAACGCTGCGTGGGCGTGGGCGGTACGGGTGATGGTGAGTTCGCCGCGGTGGCCGTCGATGCCGAGGTTCATGCAGAGCTTCGCGATGTCGGTCAGCACCTTGTCGTCCATGGTGACTTCCGGCAGGATCGCTTTCGCCTGCTCGATCTTCTTCTGCAGCTTCAGCTGTTCGCGATGATATTTTTTCATGAACGCATCAGGATCTTCGTCGAATTCACGGCGGCGTTTGACGATATCGACCCTCTTGGCGACATCGAGGATAGTTACGATCCTCGCATGGAGACCGAATCGGTCGAGAAGCTGCGGGCGGAGTTCACCTTCTTCGGGGTTGCCGGAACCGACAAGCACGAAGCGGGCCGGGTGGCGGATACTGATACCTTCACGCTCGACGACGTTCTTGCCGCTGGCGGCAACGTCGAGAAGCACGTCCACGAGGTGGTCGTCGAGAAGGTTGACCTCGTCGATATAGAGAAAGCCGCGGTTCGCCTGGGCGAGAAGGCCGGGCTCGAAAGCTTTCACGCCGCTGGTGAGCGCCTGTTCGATGTCGATGGTACCGCAGACGCGGTCTTCGGTAGCGCCGAGCGGAAGGTCGACGACCGGTACGGTAATTTTCTCAAGCTTGACGGAGGCGGGATCGATTTTGGCAGCGCCTTTCCTGTCGCCTTCCATTTCAATGTACTGCTCGACGGTGCGGTTGTAGGTATCGCCTGCGACCCTGTCGATCAGAGGAAGCACTTCGGCAAGCGCCCTGACCGTGGTGCTCTTGCCGGTGCCCCTGTGGCCCATGACAAGCACACCGCCGATCCTCGGATCGATGATGTTGAGGATCAGACTGAGCTTCATCTCTTCCTGGCCGACGATCGCCGTGAACGGGAAAGCCTGGCCGGACTTCTTTTTTGAAGAGGAGGCCGGTGCCTTGGCGGGCTTCGTTGCCTCAGCAGCAGCGGCATTCACCTTTTTTTCGGCCGATTCCTTTGCCGGAACAGTTTTTTTGGCGACTGTTTTTTTAGCGGCACTCTTTTTTGCAACTGATTCAGTCTGACTCATAATTGATCGTTTGGTTGACACCTCCGCCCCGCAAAGCTGAAATCCTTAAGAGGAAAAGGCTTACTGTTTTTAAGATTCGCTAAATTAATAGACATTGAATTTATGCTTTTGAAAAGACAATAGGAAACGTTTTTCATTTCCGTTTCAGCAGAAACACAAAATTAAATTCCCGCTCTCCCCACTCTCCGATTTACTTCCCTGTACCGCCATCCCGCCAATCGAAGAAAAGATCGGAGGGAAAAGATCAGGGTCAATGCCCGAGCGCATTTTCAGCTGCCTCCCGAACGGTTTCGGAAAGGGTCGGATGGGCATGCACCGTCGAAGCAAGCTGCTCCGCCGTGACGCCGAGCTTCATGGCAAGCCCGAGTTCCCCGATCAGTTCCACCGAGCCGTGCCCTACCGCATGCGCACCGAGAAGGCGTCCGTCCCCGTCGTTGAAGACCAGCTTGACAAGGCCATCGAGCGAACCGTATGCGTTGGCCTTTCCCGAAGCAGCAAACAGAGAACGCCCGGTCCTGACGGTATACCCTTTTGCTTCCGCTTCCTTCTCGCCGAGACCGATGCTTGAAACGGACGGCTCGGCATACACGCAGCGCGGGATCATGGTTTCGTCGAGCGGCTCGGGAGTTCCGCCGCAGGCGGCTTTCACCGCTATCGCAGCTTCGGCGGAAGCCTTGTGCGCAAGCAGCATCCCGCCTCTCACGTCGCCGATGGCGAAAATATTCGCGGCGCTCGTCCGGCACACCGCATCGGTCACGATAAAACCGCGCGACGTCTCGACGCCGGCCTGTTCGAGGCCGAACCCTTCGGTGTTGCCGCTGACGCCCACCGCAACCAGCAGCAGTTCCGCTCCGATCTCCCGGGTGCCGTCCCCGTCGGAATGGAGGGTGGCGCTGACGCCGTCGGGATTTTTCACGACGTTTTCGAGCTTCGCCCCGGTGACTGCCGTAATACCCGCTTTCGCGAACGACCGCTGCAGGGCGAGGGATATATCCTCGTCCTCGAGGGGCAGGATGCGGGGCATCATCTCGACAAGCGTCACTGCAGTGCCCGCCTTCGAATAGAACCACGCCATCTCAACGCCGATCGCGCCGCCGCCCAGCACGATCATCGACGCAGGGACCTCTTTCAGGGCCAGCGCCTCTTTCGAGGTGATGATCCGCTCCCCGTCCGGCTCGAGCCCCGGCAGTTTCCGGGAACGTCCACCAGACGCGATTATCGTCTGTGCTGCCCTCACCGATGCGGCAATCGCTCCGTCACGAACGACGTCGATATCACATGGACCACGGAAGACCGCCTCGCCCTGGATAATCTCCACCCCGGCCTTGCCGAGCGAAAAGGATATCCCCTTTGAAAGTTTCAGCACCACGTTCCTGCTCCGTTTCACCGCAGCCGCAAGGTCGAACGACGGGATCCCGGCAACGACGCCGAACGTCCCGGCCTTCTGGCAGAGCTCCAGCACCTCGACGCTTCTCAGCAAGGCCTTTGTCGGAATGCACCCCCAGTTCACGCAGACTCCGCCAAGCGCCCCTTTTTCGATCAGGCAGACCTTCAGGCCGGCTTTTGCCGCCCGCATCGCTGCTTCGTGGCCTCCCGGCCCGGAGCCGATAACCGCGAGGTCGAAAACGGCGGTTGTGACTTCATTCGACTGTTGCATTGAATATGATATGGTTTTAGTGTATTTTCAGGCACCTTGAAGATCTCGCGTTTTCATCCGCAATGCCGCTGTGCTCTGCCGGACTTCGCGCAAACAAACTGAACCATGGGGCCCTGACCGGGCCTTTCCAATTCCCGAAGGTCACGCAAAATGCAAAAACAGCCGTTAAAAAACCAGCCGGAAACGACAGGTGAATCGGGGCTGGAACCCAAAAAGCTTACCATCCAGGTCAGCAGGGTGCAGACCCCCATGCGTATCGACGTCTACCTTTCCAGGCAGGTTGAAAACGCCACGCGCAACAAGGTGCAGGAAGCCATCGGGGAAGGGCGGGTGATCGTCAACGGGAAACCCGTGAAATCCAACTACCGCATCAAGTCCCTCGATGTCATCCAGATGACCTTCCTGCGTCCGCCGGCGCCAGAGCTTGCTCCCGAAGAGATCGACATCGACATCATGTACGAGGATACCGACATGATGGTGATCAACAAGAAACCCGGCATGGTGGTACATCCCGCTTTCGGCAACTGGACGGGGACCCTTGCCAACGCGATCCTCTTCCACATCGGAAAGGATGCCGAGGAGCTCGACAAATCGCAGCTTCGCCCGGGCATCGTCCACCGGCTCGACAAGAACACCTCGGGCCTCATCATCATCGCGAAAAACACGGTCGCCCTCCATCGCCTCGCCAGGCAGTTCGCCGACCGCCAGGTCCGCAAAACCTACAAGGCTGTCGTATGGGGTGTTCCCGATCCCCCCGACGGCACCATAAGGACCAATATCGGGCGGTCGAGAAAAGACCGGAAAGTGATGGCGAACTTCCCGTTCGAAGGAAAGGACGGAAAAACCGCGATCACGGATTATTCGGTTATTGAAGACCTCGAATGGTTTTCGGTCTTGTCGCTCAACCTCCACACGGGAAGGACGCACCAGATCAGGGTGCACCTGCAGCATATCGGGCACCCCATCCTTGGCGATGACACCTACGGTGGTGCCGGCATTCGCAGCCTCCCCTTCCCGAAAGGCGAACAGTTCGTGAGGAACCTGCTGGAAACGATACCGAGGCAGGCGCTGCATGCCGAAACGCTTTCGTTCCTCCAGCCATCGACCCGCAAACTGCTCACCTTCACCGCTCCCCTGCCGGATGACATGGAAAACGCGCTCGAAAAAATCCGGAACGTCCACAGGGCCGCTTCCCGTTGAACGAAGTTCCGGCAACCGGACAAAGAGGGCCATGACCCTTTACCCGTTTGCATTTGTTCGGCGAGAGCGCTATTCTGTTCCTTCATGCCAGGCCAGGAGACGATAACAATATTCCGACTCAATAATTCGCACCCGAAATGAAGGTACTGCTCGTCAACGGAAGCCCCCGAAGCGAAGGAAACACCCGCAAACTGCTCGAACAGGTCAGGAGATCAATCGAAAATGACGGGATCGAAACAGAACTGTTGCAGGTCGGAGGCACCGCCATCAGGGGATGCCTCGGATGCTACCGCTGCGTAGAGCTCAAGAACTGCCAGTGCTCGACGAAAAACGACAACTTCAACGCAATATTCCAAAAGATGCTCGAGGCCGACGGCATAGTCCTCGGCTCGCCCACCTATTTCGCAGACATCACCCCCGAACTGAAAGCGCTGATAGACAGGGCCGGTTTCGTCTCGCGCGTCAACGGCAACCTTTTCCGTCACAAGGCCGGGGCCGCTGTGATATCGCTCAGGCGGGGCGGAGGCATCCATGCGTTCGATTCCGTCAACCACCTTTTCCAGATCTGTGGCATGTTCACGGTAGGCTCCACCTACTGGAACCTCGGGTTCGGGGGAAAGGAAGGAAGCGAAGTTGAAAACGACCGCGAAGGCATGGAGAACATGCGTGATCTCGGCCAGTCGATGGCGTTCCTGCTCAGGAAGCTCAACAGCACCTCATAGCGGCCGCTGGCGGAATTACGCCCGGACGGCAAAGCTGCCGGTATTACCATGCAAATCGATGAAACGGCACAGCATGCCGGACCGATGACACCAGAAATTCGAACCATGATGAAACTGCGAAAAGCCCTCATTTCCATATCCTCGGCCCTGTTATTCCTCCCGCCCTGCAGCGCGCAGGCTGGAGAAGCTCTACCGCCACCGCCGCAAAGCACCGCTGTCGACAATTACTTTGGCGTGAATGTTCCCGATCCATTCAAGCCGCTTGAAAACCTCGACGATCCCCAGGTCATGAAGTGGATCACCGGAGAATCGGACCATGCCCGCTCGGTGCTCGAAAGTATTCCGGGCCGCCGGCAGCTCATCTCGAAAATGAAGGAGTTCGACGACAGAAGGAAATCGAAAATCTACAGCCTCTCCATTTCGGACAACGACCGCTACTTCTACCTGAAGGAAACCCCGGGCGACGAGGTCGGCAAGCTCTTCTGCCGTGACGGTTTCGAAGGCAGGGAATCCCTGCTTTTCGACCCCGCGACGCTCTCTCCCGCTGGCGGCGGCAAGTATGTCATCACCAATGTTTCCGCTTCCGATAACGGTGCGAAGGTCGCCATATCCCTCTCGCCCAACGGCTCCGAGAACAGCATCCTCGTCATCGTGGATGTCGCTTCGAAACAACTGTTGCCTGAACAGATAGACCGGTGCAGGTTCGCGTCCCCTTCATGGCTTCCACAGGAAAACGCGTTCCTGTACAACCGTATGCAGCGGGTCACCCATCCCGGGCAGAATCCACAGAACGACAGCAAGGTTTATCTCCACCGCATAGGTACGGATCCGGCCTTCGACCGGGAGGTGTTCTCGAAAACAACCGATCCCCAGCTGCACATCAACAGCGAAGACATTCCCCTCGTCGAGTACAATGACAAGAGCGGCTATCTTTTCGCATACGTCTCGAACGTCGACAGGAGGCTTACCGTCTATTTCGCCCCGGTACAGGAGCTTTCCCGGGACCACATCAACTGGAAACCGCTCCTCCTACCGGCCAACGACGTCCACGATTTTGCCGTCAACAGGAGCGATATCTATTACATCACGCCGAAAAACGCGCCCCGGTTCAAGCTCATGAGAACCGCCCTGGCAAAACCGGACTTCGAGCAAGCCGAAACCATCGTTCCGGAAAACCCTTCGGCAAAGCTCACGGCATTCGGCCTGACAAAAAACGGAGTCATTTACACCCAGTCGATCAACGGCGTCACGGCGAAAATATTCCGGAAGGACTACGGCAGCAGCACGTCCGTGGAGCTCAACCCTCCTTTCAGGCCCGGCACCATAGCGCTGTTCACGAAGGGGTTCCTCTACCCTGACGTCTGGACCGTCATGGGAGGCTGGAACAACGATTTCAGGCGTTACCGCTACGATCCCGCAACGAACGCGTTCCGCAAGGAGACGCTCTCGTCGCCAGCCGAATATCCCGAATACAAGGACCTCGTGGTCGAAGAGGTCATGGTGCCGTCGCACGACAAGGTGATGGTACCCCTTTCACTGGTCTATATGCCTTCATTGAAAAAAGACGGCAACAACCCGACCCTGATCTACGGCTACGGGTCCTACGGCAAGGCGATCACGCCCTTCTTCAGCCCGGGAATGCTGCTCTGGACGGCTAAAGGCGGCGTCCTCGCGTTCGCGCATGTCCGCGGCGGAGGGGAACTTGGCGATGCATGGCACACTTCCGGCATGAAGGCCACGAAACCGAACACCTGGAAGGACCTCATCAGCTGCGCGCTCTACCTCGAAGAAAAAGGATATACCGGACCGGGCAGGATAGCGATCAACGCCGCCAGCGCAGGCGGGATCCTGATCGGCCGGGCAATGACCGAACGGCCGGACCTTTTCGCCGCAGCAATCCCGCAGGTTGGGCTCATGAACCCGCTTCGCGGCGAACTCACCCCTAACGGGCCGGTAAACGCCCCGGAGTTCGGAACGGTGACGAAGAAGGACGAATGCATGGCCCTCATTGAAATGGACCCGTACCTTGCCATCAGGGACGGGGTAGCTTACCCTGCCGCCCTTGTCACCGCAGGGCTCAACGATCCGCGGGTGATTGCGTGGCAGCCGGCCAAATTTGCGGCCCGCCTTCAGGAGGCAACCAGTTCGGGCAAACCGGTGCTCTTCTTTGCAGACGGCAATGCCGGGCACGGGATCGGAAACACAAAGACAAAGGATTTTGAATCGCTTGCCGACGTACTGAGCTTCGGCCTGTGGCAGACCGGCCATCCGGAATTCAAGGTAAAATAGATGCGAATTCGGGCACGCCAGATTGGGGGCGGCGATCAGACCTCCCCTTTGAGGTAACGCTGCCGCCGCTCCTCAGGGAAGCGCTCAATCGCATACCGCAGCATGGTCCGCGGCATCCTCCGGTAAAGCTCCGAAAGAAAGCCTTCCAGTGCCTCACTGTCCCTCTTTCCAGCCTCGCGCAGCATCCATCCGGTGGCCTTGTGGATCAGGTCTTCACGGTCATCAAGCAGAAGCTCCGCAATGGCGAAGGTCTCCCCGAAATCCCGCTTCCGGATGAAACAGAGGGTTGAAACGATCGCGATCCGCCGTTCCCAGAGGCTCCCGGAGGCGGCAAGACGGTAAAGGGGCGTCCTCGGCCGCTCCGAAAGGTGGCTGCCGACGATATGGGGTGCCGAAATATCGACCAGGTCCCAGTTGTTGATGAATCGCGTGTTCGAGAGGTAGCTGTCGTAAACGGTTTCCTTTTCCCTGCCGCTCCCCTTTGCGAATTGACGCATCATGAACAGCAGGGCGACCAGCCGGTCCTCATGGTAGGCCGATGAGAGCAGTTCGAGCGTTTCGGGCATGGTTACCTCTCCGGTGTTGCGGGCAAGCGAGCGGAGCACCGGAACACGGATGCCCCTGAAAAGGTCACCTTCGCCGTACTGTCCGGGGCCGGTCTTGAAAAAGCCCATGGCGAACGCCGCAGCTTCCGGACTGCCGAGCGCTTCCAGCTGCAAACGGATCTGCGCCGCAGTGGCGCCCTGCCCGACAGCTCCGGTCATACCCGATCGGCAAGAGCCGCCCAACGATCCATATCCACTTCCATCTTCTGCTGCAGAAGGGAAAGTTCCTCGCCTATCCTGCGTTGCAACACGTAATCGCTGCTGGCCGAAGCGAGGCGCGCCGCAAGTTCCGCCTGTTTCGTTTCCGATTCCTGGATAGCCCGCTCGAGCATCTCCAGCTCGCGCTTCTCCTTGCCGCTCAGCCTGCCCGACACATCGGGGGCCTTCTGCTGGACGGGCGCCTCCTTTTTCACCGTGCGCTTTTCATCCGCAGCGTCGCGTAAGGCTTTCATTTCGAGGTAGAGCGAGTAGTTGCCGGGGTACCGCTTCACCGACCCGTCCTCCTCGAATGCGAAAATATACTCCACGGTACGGTCCAGGAAATAACGGTCGTGACTGATGACCAGCAGGCATCCTGTGTAGCTGTCGAGAAAATCCTCGAGCACGCGAAGGGTCGGAATGTCGAGGTCGTTGGTCGGCTCGTCGAGCAGGAGCACGTTCGGAGAGGCCATCAGCTTCCTGAGCAGGTAGAGCCTCCGGCGTTCGCCGCCCGAAAGCGTCCGGACATAGTTGTACTGGACGGAGGGCGGAAAGAGGAACCGTTCGAGCATTTTCGAGGCGGTAAGCACCGTTCCGTCCTTCGTCCTGATCTGTTCGGCCTCGTCCTGGATATATTCGATAACCCGCTTCTCTTCGTCGAGCTCGCGGCTCTGCTGGTCGTAATAGCCGATATTGACGCTTTTACCGGTTTCGATATGCCCGCTGTCCGGGTTGACTCGCCCGGCAATCATCTCAAACAGCGTGGTCTTGCCCGAGCCGTTCGGACCGATGATCCCGATCCGGTCCCCTTTCTGGAGCCGGTATTCGAAGGATTTCAGCAGCAGCTTGTCCCCGTAGGATTTCGATACCCGATGGAACTCGATGATCTTGTCGCCGAGGCGTTCCGCGCCGAAACCGATCTCGAGCTCCTGCGCCTTTTCCTTTTTCGGGGTGTAGACCAGGCTCTCGGCACGCTGCATGCGGGCTTTCTGCTTGGTAGTGCGGGCCTTGCATCCGGTCCTCATCCAATCGAGTTCCTGGCGCACCAGTGCCTGCCGTTTCCGATCGTCCCGCAGGGCCTGCTCTTCCTGCACGGCCTTCTGCTGCAGATAGCTCGAATAGCCGCCCGAATAGGTCTGCGCCGTACGCCCGTCAAGTTCGATCATTCGGGTGGCCACACGGTCGAGGAAATACCGGTCGTGCGTGATGAGGATGACCGCGCCATGGTACTTGCGGATATACTGTTCCAGCCATTCGACGCTGTCTGCATCGAGATGGTTGGTGGGTTCGTCGAGGATCAGGGCGTCGCTCGGCACGATCAGCGCATGGGCGAGGGCGACCCGTTTGCGCTGGCCTCCCGAAAGCACGCCCATTTTCGCCGTCAGGTCGTAAAGTCCGAGCTTGCCGAGCACCGTCCTCGCGTTGGATTCCAGCTCCCATGCGCCGGATACATCCAGTTCATGGGCCAGCCTGCCCATGCGTTCCGCAAGCGCCGGATCTTCGCCATGCCGCTTCTCGAGCTCGCTGCACACCTCTTCATACTGGCGGACAAGGTCCATGAGCCTGTCGCTCGAGTTCATGACCGCCTCGAGCACCGTATCTTCGGGATCGAACGGCGAGTCCTGCGGCAGCCAGGCGATCTTTTTCATGTTCGCCGTCATCACCTTCCCCTTGTCCGGCGTCTCGACACCGGCGAGGATTTTCAGCAGCGTGCTCTTTCCGCTCCCGTTGGCGCCGATAATACCGATCTTGTCCTTTTCGTCGATACCGAAAGAAACCCCTGAAAACAGATGTTTCAGCCCATAATGCTTTTCAAGCCCTTCAACCGTCATAAGAACCATAATCCTGCAACACTCCTCGCTTTTTGCGGCGTTTACCTTTCCAATGGCGCAATATAGCCAATGACGGCGTTTTGCCCGCAATCGTGATTCCGTTGTCCCGGATTGCTTTTCTATTCCCCTTTTTTTTCATACACTTCAAACTTGGAAGTGCATTATCCGGCCCGGCAGGCAAAAGAACTCCAACAGTGAAAAACCATGAGTGAACTGAATGAAACCCTCGCCCGGACCGGCATCCCCGTTCCCGATCTCCTTGAAGAACTTCCTTCGGCACAGAAAGAGACGATCCTCGCCTGGGCCCGGGAAATGGTCGAACACGAGACCGAAGGGTTCGAAGAGCTTTTCGGAGCCATCGGCATGATCGTCAAGTACATTCCCCATTTCATCGTGATCCCGCTCATGGTCGAACACATCAGGCCGCGCATCGCCGCCGGGGTCTGCAGGAAAATGAGCGTCGACCAGGCGACAGGGTACGCGAACGACCTGCCCTTCGAATATTTCGGAGAAGTCGCCATGCATCTCGAGTGTTCCCTTCTGGCGCAGATCCTGGGGAAAATGAGAAAGCACAGTGCAGAAAAGTTCATCCATTACGAGCTGCAGCACCATCTCAACCGCATGCTCGACATTGCGGGCCACCTGGAAGACAGAATGCTTGAAATCGTCGCGAAGCATGTAACCCTGCCGGAACACGAGGACGACCTTGTCAGGCACCCTCATACCGAGATCATCATGAAAATCCGCACCCTTCAGAAATGAACCGGCGACGATGAACGGTCCCGAAAAACCGGCCCTTCCCTGCAGGGGCTAAGGGTATAAATGATTATGCCATTTTCTTATATTTGTTCCTGATGTGGAAACCGGCGGGCCGCAGACCGCATCCGACCGGTTCATCGTTCTAACCTCGGCAAACCCCCTGAACCATGTTGAGCGACATTCTTCTCATTGGAGACCAGCACAGAAAAGCTGCGGAAGCCATAGCCGAGCGCGTGTTTGTCGACAAGGAGGTCATGGAGGAGGTACATCCCGGCCGCAAATTCATCGTCGCCATATCCGGAGAATCCGGTGCCGGCAAATCGGAACTGGCCCACTCCCTTGCACTTATCCTGAAAAAGGAAGGCCTGAGGGTGAAAATCCTCCATACGGACAACTACTACCGGGTGGAACCGATGAAACGGAGGGCGGACAGGGAGCAGCGCAATTTCGAAGCCATCGGTCCCGAAGAGTACGACCGTGAATGGCTCAACCGCAACATCGAGGATTTCCGGAAGGGACGCAAAGCGACTATGCCCTGCGTGGACATCATCACCGAAGAGGTCGACATGCTCATCACCGATTTCGCGAACATCGACCTGCTGATCATCGACGGGCTCTATGCCATAGCGACCGAAGGGATCGACCTCGGCATCTACATCGACCTCACCTATCACGAAACGAAGAAAAACCAGCTGCTCAGGGCGAAGGAATCGACTGACGAACACCGCTGGAAAGTGCTCGAAAGGGAACACCAGAGCGCCGTCAAGCTGAAAAAGCTCGCCAACACGTTCGTAAGCAGGGACTACAAGGTCCTCTTCCGGGACTGAAAACTTCATTCGGCAGCGCTTTGGAAAGCGGCACTGAGTATTATTTTTCGGTAATGATAAGTCACAATGAAATCCATGAAACATCGGTGTCATCCTGAACGAAGCATAGCAGAGTGAAGGATCCATCTTCTCAGGGAAATAAACATCTGGATTCTTCGCTTTGCTCAGAATGACAGGAAAAAACATAATGACAAGGGCAAGGACTGTATGACAAGAGCAGGGTGCTTGTTCTGAAAAAAACGGTGTCATCCTGAACGAAACACGGCGGATTGAAGGATCTATCTTCTCAGGGAAATAAACATCTGGATTCTTCGCTTTGCTCAGAATGACAGGAAAAAGACAGAATGACAAGGCCAAGAACAGCATGATAAGAGCAGGGTGTTTGTTCTGAAAAAACGATGTCATCCTGAACGAAACACGGCGGATTGAAGGATCCATCTTCTCAGGGAAATAAATATCTGGATTCTTCGCTTTGCTCAGAATGACAGGAAAAAGACATAATGACAAGGGCAAGGACTGTATGACAAGAGCAGGGTGCTTGTTCTGAAAAAAACGGTGTCATCCTGAACGAAGCAACGCGGAGTGAAGGATCCATCTTCGCAGCGAATAATACAGATGTT
>JAAXXI010000009.1 GCA_013334565.1 Chlorobiaceae bacterium | reverse complement strand
TGTCTTTGACGATACAGACAGGAAGATGTTCGTAGATCGCATTGGCCTGCTGGCTAAACGATCAGACACGGAAGACTCTGCCTTCGCCCTGTTGCCGGTAGTCGGGCGTTTGCGTTTGCTGGACAAGCGTGGGAGTGAGGGATGTTGATCCGTAAGCGAAATAAATCGTATAATTCTTTAGAAAATATAGGGAATCTCTAAAATTCTATGAGTTTTCTGTCGGGGTGTACGGGTTTATTGAGCCAGGGCTCTCTGGACTGCTTCGGGTTCACGGGCAATGACTTTCAGCAATACCCTTGCCGCACGGTCAGGCTGGCGCCGTTTTTGTTCCCAGTCCTGCACGGCCCGAACATCGAAGCCGAAACGAAGGGAAAATTCCGGTTGCGTAAGGCCCAGGCTCTGCCGGATTGCCTTGACATCAACTTCATCCGGAACATGGGCAACAAAACCCTCTGTTGCTTCACCAAGTGCATACGCAAGCGCTTGCTGTGCTGATCTGATCAGTTTACTTCCTGCTTTTGACATGGCGTTTTACTCCTTCTCTGTACGTTTCAGCGATTGATCTCAAAATCTCTTTTAATTTGTTTCGTTCGGATTGCGACAGGTTTGCTTTTTCACCCTTGGAAAAAATCGAGAGCAGGAAGACCGGAATATCCTTTCCTGCATAGAAAGTGATCACCCGATATCCGCCGCTTTTTCCTTTACCTCGTCCGACAAACCGAAGTTTTCTCGCTCCTCCCGTGCCTTTCATTTCAATACCGGCATCAGGATTGGCTGCGACGAAATCGACAATAAATCGTCGCTCATCGTCCATCAAGCCGATGTACTTAGCATCGGCGAGGTAACCGGGTGTTTCAATAACAACCTGCATGAACGAATGAAAGGTACGGCATTGCCGTATGTTTTGCAAAAAAAGTTTTTTACCGTGCTCCGCCTTATTGCGAAAAGATTGTTCATGGTTTAGCGTAATATAGGCGAAATGCCTGGAAGCGTAGAAGAATCAGTCAAAAAGTATATTGTTATCATATATCCCTGAAGGAGCTTGTCGTATACCATCACCAGCCAAAATGCATTATGTCGAAAGAAGCGGGACCTGGAAGTGCCTGGAGCGCTGCATCATATTATGGTTCAGGGGAATCGAGCAGGGGAATATTCGTGACGATACTGACAGGAAGATGTTCGTAGATCGCATTGGCCTGATGGCAAAAGTATAAGACACGGAAGTCTCTGCCTTTGCCCTGTTGCCGGTAATCAAGCGTTTGCGGTTGCTGGACAATGATATCGGGGAGGGTTTCGCATCTGCCGGAATAACCCGTTTTTTTCTGTTTTCGCGGTGCAGGTTGGGTAAGCGGCCATGCTGAGAAAGCAGTTTGCCGGGTATTTCAAGGTCATGAGTGAGTATGCCGGTGCGACGATGAACGGATGAAAAGCAGGTGAGCAATGTTCTGAAGTGTTACTCTGACCTCGTTTACTTACCTCCCTCAATTCCTTCGTTTCTGCAGTTGCTGAGATTCTTCGGAACATCACTCTGTAACTGAATGGCATGAATGTCGTCCCCTAATTTGCTGTCAGGGAAGAAGAAAGTGAGTCGCACTCAATTTTACTGGAAGTGGAATATTGGGTTTTGGAAGAAGATCGGCTTGGTATGTGTAGCCGATAGTTCACAAATAGTCATCTTCATGCTGATGCCGAAACGCAAGGATCGTGATGGTTTGCTGATTGTCGATTTCGAACAGGGCGACATAACCGGAGTTGCCGAATGATATCAACAGTTCACGCAGCCATGGGGTTTCCGGTGCCGCTTTTCTGCAACTCAACGGAAAGTGCCTCAGGAACTTCACTGCTCGATAGATGGCATCAATGGCCTGTTCAGCAACGTTCAAGTCTTTTTCAAGCAAAAAATCATAAAGACGGACAAGGTCATTTTTTGCTTCCGTTGTAAACCGGACAGTGAACTTCACCGCTGTTTCTGTTTTGCTTTGTCGAGCCTCTGCTGCAGTTCCTTCATAACAAGGTCAGCGTCCACATACTCCCCCGAACTGAGGGCGTGGTCCCGTGACGCAAGTCCTCTGGCTATAAACTCTTTTTGATTGAGCCGCCGATCGATATTAGCACGCAGTGATGTTTCGATGAATGAAGAAAGAGTTTCACCATGCTTGAGAACCTGTTCAGCAGCTTTTCGCAGCTCAGGTTCGACACGGAGCGATGGTAATGATGCGCTTTTCATGGCAGTTGATGTGTTTGCGGTTTTTGCGTTGCATATGCAATTCAATATAGCATGTACATAAAACAACTGCAAGAATAAGAACCGGGACGCTCGTAACTACGTAAACAAACGTGTGGGATCAGGGAGAGCGTAAACGAGGTCACAGAGAGATCATTTTCTGTCTTTTTTATGAAGAATAATTATTGATCAAGAACTTGTAAGGGAGCGTTACTCTGCCGAGAGGAGCGAGACTTGGATGCGCCAGGGTCGTTGCATCATGTGATGGTTTGAGGGATTGAGAGGGCAGCTATTGTTTTTGATGATGAATCCCTCCGGATTTTTACTCAATACAGGTTTGCGTTCAGTGATTTTCATTATGAAATAAAAATCGTTATGTTTACCACAAATGTAGTAAATGTGATACAGGAGATTTTTAATGGCAGTAAGTACTTCAATACGAATCGATCAGAAACTGTATGAGCAGGCCAGGCAAAATGCGATAGCGGAGCATCGCACTATTGCCGGGCAGGTCGAGTTCTGGGCTCGGGTTGGCAGGGCAGCACTCGATAATCCCGATCTTCCTGTTAGTTTCATAGCGGAATCTTTGGTTTCGATGGCCGAGCCGCGTGAAAAGGCCATGCCTTTTGTTCCCAGGAGTGCCGGTCAGTGACGTGGTCGGTCATGCAAACACGCAGATTTGCCCGGCAGTACAAAAAACTTCACGACAAAACTGCGATGGATGTGGATGCCGCCGTTGAAAAGGTACGTCAGAATCCTGAGACAGGGGAGCGGAAGAAGGGGGATCTGGGAGCCCTGTATGTTTTCAAGTTTCACAGTAACAACCAATTATATCTTTTGGGTTATACACTTGAAGAAAGTGTCCGGTTGATTTATCTGGAAGCTGTCGGGCCGCATGAAAATTTTTATCGTGACTTGAAAAGGTAATGTTTTCCGTTGCAAGGGAGTGACTCAGAGACATTCCAGAAAGCATAAAACCAACTGGCGGTGTTTCATTGAATTGATGGTCATTTCATTACCATTCTGAAGAGGAGTAAATAATGCAATGGGCAAGCCTCATTCGGATGTTGCATGGACGCCGTGGATTTCAGAGGCAGAAGTGAGTATATTGGTGCCTCGAAGAATGACGGACAAAAGATGAACAAGCTGTGTATCAGATGTCGCTTCTGAACCTCACGAATCCCTGGCTTGAAATAACAGCGGCGGACTACGAAGCGCACATGTTCCATCCCGATGTGCTTCAGCTTCAGGCGCTCAACTCGATTTTTCAAAGTCAATACGAAGACTATTTACCGGAGAAGCTGATCTATATCGGCATCTGCACCGGTAACGGCCTGGAACACGTCAGGCCGGAAGTCACCAGGACAGTCTACGGAATTGACATCAACGAGCATTTCCTGAAGCTCTGCACCGCCAGGTACGGCGAAAGAATCGGTTCCCTCCAGACCCGTTGCCTCGATCTGAATCACGCGTACTTTTCCGAAGCGACGGTAGATCTCGTCGTTGTGAATCTGGTGCTTGAATTCATTGACATTGAACGGTTCATCGGGCAACTCAGGCAGGTCATGAAAAAAGGGACGGTTGTCTCCATAGTGTTTCAGGTCAGGCACGACGCGCCCCGAATTTCAGGTTCCGGAGTCAAGGCAATGGACGTTTTGTCGGGATTCAAGCAGGAGGTCGACCGGGAATTCCTTGAGAAACAGCTGCATATGGCGGGGCTGGTTCGCATCAGAGAGCAGAGCCGGTTCATGGGTGACGGCAAGGAACTGGTCCGCATCGATTTCAGAAACACATGACCTCTATGAAATACGTTCACGGCTATCATGAAAGAGAGAAGATCCGGTTGCAGGACCAGGCGTCGACGCTTGCCGAACTGCTGCATTCCGATACCGCTTATCCCGCTGGAAGCAGTGTCCTTGAGGCCGGTTGCGGTGTCGGCGCACAAACCGTGACCCTTGTGAAAAACAGTCCCCACGCCTTCATCACCTCGGTCGATATTTCCGAACATTCGGTTGCCGAGGCAAAGGCGAACATTGAGAGAGCCGGGTATACGAATGTCACCTTTCAGCAGGAGGACATCTTCAATCTTCCTTTCGAGCCGGAATCATTCGACCACATCTTCGTCTGCTTTGTCCTCGAGCATCTTTCACGGCCGGTTGAAGCGCTGCAGCGCCTGGGCGCGTTCCTCAAGCCCGAAGGTACGATAACGGTTATCGAAGGGGATCACGGCTCGACCTGTTTTTATCCTGACAATGCGGATTCGCACAAGGCCATCGAATGCCTGATCGAACTGCAGAAAAGGGCGGGCGGGAATGCCAATATCGGCCGGGAGCTTTACCCCCTTCTCCTTTCGGCGGGCTTTGAAGCGATTCACGTGTCGCCGCGCATGGTCTATGTCGATTCAAGCCGTCCGCAACTCGTCGAAGGCTTTATTGAAAACACCTTCACCGCCATGATCGAAGGCGTTCGCGAGCCCTCCGTCAGCGCCGGGCTCATCGACAGAAAAACATTTGACGACGGAATCAGGGGGTTGCGGCGGACGTCCGGGGATGACGGCGTGTTCTGCTATACCTTTTTCAAAGCAGTTGCAGGGAAATCACCGGGAACCGGGCGTGCGGCAATCTGAATGATACCAGTTCGAACATGACTCCCGTCCGGACAGGACATCCCTCCTGTCTTTGTTCTCCAAGTTATCGTTTTTCCGCATAGCAGAGGATATAGTCCAGGCCGGCATAGACACTCTCCGCAGATCGATTCAGGGTCAGTTGCGCAAGGATTTTGGCAAGCGGATGCAGCTTGCCGACAAATGTCCGGTTTTCTGACAGGTAGTCATGAAGAGGCTTGTAGACATCGTCACGTATCGATCTGATGTCGATCTGGACAAATCCGGCACTGCGGAGCTTGTCATTATAGAAGGGGATCAGATAGCGGTTTTCAATTGGGATATTGAATTTTCCCGCGACAAGGTTCCATGAAAACCATTGCTCCATTCGCCTGAAGGGGTTCCGGGAGTCTTCAGTCGGCAGGATGTCCGCGGTCACAAGCCTTCCGCCCGGCTGCAGAACGCGGAACGCTTCCCTGAAAAAATCCTCGCGGCTTCTGTAGTGGAACGCACTTTCCACGGAAACAACCAGGTCGACGGATTCATTTTCAATCGGCATCTCTGTCGCCGAACCTTCCCTCAGGTCGATTGATTTCACGAGGCCCGCATCGGCAACATTCATCCGGGCGCGCTCGACCTGGGAGCGCGTGATATTCAGCCCGATGATTTTTTCAGGTTTCATTTTCCTGGCCCAGAGGATGTCCTGGTCACCAAAACCATACCCGCAATCCAGTACGGTATCACCCGGACGCATGCCGCCTCTTTTCGCCACAAGAAGAGCAAGCTCTTCGCTGGCTTCGTCGATGGTTTCAGCATCCCGCCAATAGCCGAGATTCAGGTATAACGCATTTTCGGTAAGCGAAGAGGTGCCGATGAGATCATAGACTTCCGTGGTCTCCAAGCCATGGAATGGATTGAAAAGCCAGTTCAGGTATCTGAAAAAACGATCTGTTCTGTTGTCCGGCATGGTATTCATCTGTTTTCCGTTGAAAACGCATGAATCCTGTCCACCGTTCGCCGGTGAGCATCGTAACCTCTGAATGAGCCCGAAGAGTGGCAAATCCTGAACCGCAGTGACCTTTCGCATACGAAAGCGGACCGACCGAACATGACGCTCCATCTGCCCGCACCGGCGGCGATGAACCATAATTCCTCGCTGCCGATCATGGTGTAATGAGTAAAGCGCCTGTCCATGAAGGTTTTCACCAGGGCGCTCGAGGCAGATACAGAGAGAGGTGTCGCTATCATGATGATATCTGCCGCGAGCGGCAGGGATTACCGATAACGTCATCAGGCTTTTCGTCTGCAACCATCATGGCCAGAAGCTGCACGAAGACCTTGGGCGGGCTCTGGGATGAAATTACCGGCTGGGGGGATTAATGACAGGTTGCATCGTTCAGAAGGAGAATCGGGTATGTCGCGAGATCCCGTTTAAGGATCAACCTGTCATGGTTCTGTGCTTTCATGAAGACGACAGGAAAATGCAGCAACCGGCTGGAATTTCCCCTTTCGGAACTGATGCAGGTTTTCAGCCGGAGAGTTCATGATGTGATCCTTTTTCAGGATTACGCATTGTTCTTCGCCTGCTAATCAAATGCCTGCTGCAGGTCGGCTCGTAAATCGTCAACATCTTCGATACCCACCGATAACCGGATAAGTCCATCCACGATGCCGTTTTTCTGCCGGATTTCCGCAGGAATGGACGAATGGGTCATTATCGCAGGGTGTTCGATGAGGCTTTCGACTCCGCCGAGGCTTTCTGCAAGCGTAAACAAGCGGGTGCGGCTCAGTGCGGTTTTCGCAGCTTCGAGCCCCCCTTTCAGGATGATTGTGATGATTCCTCCACCACGGCCATTCTGCTGCTTTTGCACCAGATCATATTGTGGATGGTTCGGGCTTCCCGGATAGATAACTTTTTCCACTGCGGGATGTTTTTCGAGCCAGCTTGCCAGTATCCCTGCGTTTTCACTGTGGCGTTCAGCCCGTAATCCGAGCGTTTTGAGGCCACGGTGGGCCAGGAAACTGTCAAAGGGGCCTAATATGGAACCAACGGCATTCTGCAGGAAACGCAGCCTGTCGGCAAGATCGGAACGCCCTGTGACGGCGATGCCGGCGATCACGTCAGAATGGCCGCTGATGTACTTGGTTGCGGAATGGACGACGATATCCGCACCGAAATCCAGCGGGCGCTGAAGGGCTGGCGAAGCGAACGTGTTGTCGACGACGACGATGATGTCGTGCTTGTGGGCTTCTACGGCGATAGCGCCGATATCCGCAAGTTTAAGCAGCGGGTTTGTCGGTGTTTCAAGCCATATCATTCCGGTGTTTTCCCTGATCGCATCACGGAGTTTCGAAGGATCGGTCAGGTCGATATAGCTTGTGACGATCCCGGACGAATGTTTCCGTACCCGTTCCAGAAGACGGAAGGTGCCGCCGTAGATATCGTCTATTGCGATGATATGGGAACCTGCTTTCAACAGCTCGAGGACGGTTGAGATAGCGGCAAGTCCTGAGGAAAATGCAAATCCTGCAGTTCCGCCCTCAAGCGCAGCGACAGCCCGCTCGAAGGCGAACCGGGTGGGATTATGCGTTCGACCGTAGTCAAAGCCCTTGTTTTTGCCGGGAGCTTCCTGAGAATAGGTCGATGTTGCGTAGATCGGAGTGATTACGGCATTCGTTGCTGGATCGGCATGTTGTTCCGCATGGATCACTTTTGTATTGAATCCGTTGATGAGATCTTTTTTTGCCACGTTCAGGGTCATGATTGTCCAGTCCTTCTTCGTAAGTAGTTGAGAAAATCAACAGGGGTGATCAACCCGAGGAATTGCTCCCTGTCGGTAACGCAGGCGACTCCTGAGTGTTCGAGCAGCGGCAGGAGATCGTCGACGGAAGCATGTGCGTCGATCGTTTCGACTTCGCGTTTCATGAGCCTTTCCACCTTTTCCCTGAAGCCGGTTTCATTGCCGATGATATGCAGCAGCAGATCGGTTTCGTCAATCAGCCCCACCAGGTGGCCCTTTTCGAGAACAGGTATATGCGATATATCGTATTGCCTCATTTTGGTGTAGACCTGCTGCAGTGTTTCCTGAAGCGATGCCCATACGACTTCGCCACGCAGGTAAGGCCTGGCGATCAGATCTCTCAGGTCATGGGCCGGTGAATAATGGGTAAGGCCATTGTCGTTCAGCCAGAACGGGTTGTAGATTTTCGAAAGGTATTTGTTGCCGCTGTCGCACACCAGCGTAACCACCCTCTTGGGTGAAGTCTGTTCGCGGCAATACCGCAAGGCGGCTGCCAGCAGCGTGCCGGACGAGGAGCCGCACAGAACCCCCTCTTTGTCCAGAAGCAGTCTGGCTGTTGAAATGCTTTCTTCGTCCGTGATGGTATAGGCTTTCTTCACAAGGCTCAAATCGCAGTTCTCCGGGACGTAATCTTCCCCGATCCCTTCAACCAGCCAGCTTCCGCCGGATATTTTCTTCCCTGAGTTGACCAGCGGGGCAAGCACAGAGCCCTCGGGGTCGGCAAGGATCATGTTGACGTGAGGTGAGACTTTCGAGAAAAAACGTCCGATGCCGCTGAGTGTTCCGCCGCTGCCAACACCGCATACAACGGCATCGAGGTTGTGATCCATCTGTTTCCATATCTCAGGGGCGGTGGTTGTTTCATGTGCTGCCGGATTGGCGGGATTTTCAAACTGGTTGACATAGAATCCCCCGGGTGTTTCATCGGCTATCCTGCGTGCTTTGTCCTGATAGTAATCGGGATGGCCTTTCTCGACATCCGATCTTGTGATAACCACTTCCGCTCCCAATGCTTTCAGATGGAAGATTTTTTCCTGGCTCATCTTGTCTGGAATGACCAGTATCATCCTGTACCCTTTCTGGCCGGCTACCAGTGCGAGACCAAGTCCGGTGTTGCCTGCCGTCGCCTCGATCAGCGTACCTCCCGGTTTGAGTTTTCCTTCCCGTTCGGCGGCATCGATCATCGAAAGGGCGATACGGTCTTTAATCGATCCACCGGGGTTCTGGTTCTCGAGTTTGAGAAACAATCGGGCCGGGCCGGTATCGATTTTGGTGACTTCCAGTATCGGCGTGTTTCCGATCATGTCAAGAACGGATTTTTGCGGCAGTAATGTCGTAAATGATCCCATTGTTTTGTATGTCGAGTTTGTTTCTCTGCCTGGTGATTCAATCCGGTATGAAAAAGAGTGCGATATCCACTGCACCGGTAATACAGGGAATGATCCATGATTTGTGCAGAACTGTTGTCAGTAATGAAGGGCTGGAATCAGTTATCCCGGTCTCTCCTGTGATCCGAAACAGGCACCTCTTTTAAGAACCAGCTATCACGCGTTCACTTTTGCATTTAAGGTTAAAATATTGCACAAAACGATCGAGAGGTAAATACCCTGAATGCGGTATTTTACCAGCCTGAAAGGGGTAGCTGTTTTCCATGAGGGGGAGAGGGGGCATGCAGCTTGAGGGAGTTGACCTGTTATGCCTGGACGATTGCCATGAAGAGCATGGGGCGGGCTCCGGGATAAAAAATCCTTACATTGGGGCTTGATGCGTATGCGTACTCAGGTGAACAAGACCGGAACGTTTTTTTGTTCTGCTTACAGCCTAATAAACCTGTTTTATATGTCCGTTTCCGTATTCAAACCAACTGATGGAGGGCCGATCGAATATACCCTGAAGGTCAGTACGAGGGCGAAATACGCCCGGCTCAGGATGCTGCCCCATGCCGGCCTCCAGGTGGTGGTGCCCGGTAAGGGATATTCGCAGAGGAAGATCGAATCGCTGCTCCTCCAGCACGAGGCCTGGATCCGCAAAACAGCTGCCCGGATGGACGCACACCGCCCGGAACCCGAGCCGACCCATGAAAACGGCATGCCGGTGAGCCTTGTTTTCCGTCATGTGTCCGAAACGTGGCATATCCTCTACCGCAGCGACATTTCGCGTACGAAAGCGGACCGACCGAACATGACGCTCCATCTGCCCGCGCCGGCGGCGGACCGGGAACGCTGCCGCAAGCTCCTGCTTTCATGGATCAGGCAGCGGGCAGCCGAAGAACTCCTGCCATTGCTGGCCACCCTTGCCGAAAACCGGGGTTTCACCTACTCGGGGGCAGGGGTGCGCCTGCTGCATTCGCGGTGGGGAAGCTGTTCGTCGCGCAAAGTGATCTCTCTGAACACCAAGCTCCTGTTCCTGCCCGAGCCCCTCGTTCACCATATTTTGCTTCACGAGTTGTGCCATACGGTCCATATGGACCATTCCCGCTCTTTCCGGGAGCTTCTCCGGCAGCATGACCCCTTGTCGCGACTCAGCGACCGCGACCTGAAAACCGCATGGAAGTATGTGCCGGAGTGGATCGCCCATCAGTCGTAGCCAGTCAGCGGGAACTCCCCATGTCGTTTTTCTTGTTCAGGAATATTTTTTCAGAACGGTGCCCGGCATTCCGGGCACCGGAAACAAACTGGCCGGAGAGCAGATCGGAGTTTTCTCTTTTTCCGGGTCTCGATGAGTTCACGAGCAAGGATTTCGTTGCAGCTTTCAGATGCAAATCTTTTTGTTCACCTTCCCGTCATCCGGTTCAATTCTTCGGGGTAACGGTCTCCCAGCACGGTTATCGCTGATGCCGTACGGTCGATTTCAGCCAGTTCGTCGTCCGTCATCACAATCGACTCCGCACCGATATTTTCTTCGAGGCGCGAAAGCTTTGTCGTGCCGGGGATAGGAACGATCCACGGTTTCATGGCCAGCAGCCATGCAAGCGCGATCTGGGCCGGGGTTGCATTCCTTTTTTTTGCGATCCTGCCAAGAAGTTCCACAAGCGCTTTGTTCGCCTGTCTCGCTTCAGGGGTGAAGCGGGGCAGAATTGACCGGAAATCGGTGCTGTCGAAGGTCGTATGTTCGTCGATTTTGCCTGTCAGGAACCCTTTGCCAAGCGGACTGTATGGGACGAACCCGATACCGAGCTCCTCGAGGGCAGGCAGCAACTCTTTTTCCGGGGTCCTCCACCAGAGAGAATATTCACTCTGGACGGCAGTTACGGGCTGGACAGCGTGGGCGCGGCGGATGGTCTGCACTCCGGCTTCCGAGAGGCCGAAATGCCTTACTTTTCCTTCCCGGACAAGTTCCCCGACAGTACCCGCGACATCCTCTATGGGCACGTCGGGATCGACACGGTGCTGGTAGAACAGGTCGATAACATCGGTCCTCAGCCTCCTGAGCGAATTTTCGGCGACTTTCCTGATGTTTTCCGGCGTACTGTCCAGGCCGATCCACGGCTTTTTTCCTTCCGGGTCCATCCTGAAGCCGAACTTGGTCGCAATGACGATCCGGTCGCGGAAAGGCGAGAGCGCTTCGCCAAGGAGCTTTTCGTTGGTGAACGGGCCGTATACCTCGGCGGTATCGAAAAACGTGATCCCCATTTCAATCGCGGCATGCAGCAGTTCGATCATCTCCTTCCTGTCCGGGGGCGGTCCGTAGGAAAAGCTCATTCCCATGCATCCGAGCCCGATGGCCGAGACTTCCAGCCCGCTTTTTCCCAATATTCTTTTCAACATGTCAATCGTTCCTTCCTGAATTGGTTACAGAGATGCTCCATCACAAGACTGTCCGAAGCGTTTCGACGATATCCGACGCGCTCATGGGCGGGCGGCCGGGAAGGCGGCCCTGTTCGTCACTTGCGATGAGCAGGCTGTCCTTGGCATACCTTTCCAGCAGGTCCTCTCCGATGCCGACCTCGGAAAGCCTGGTCGGGCAGCCGATAGAGCGCAGGAAGGTTTCGAAGCGCCCGATCCCTTCCGCGGCGGCTTCGGTGGCGTTATCTTTTTGAAACGGGATCCCGAAAATCCGGTGAGCGAACTGCGCGAACCGTTCCGGGCGCGATCTGGCGGCAAACCGCATCCATGCCGGACTGACGATGGAAAGGCCGGCACCGTGGGCGATATCGTGGTGCGCCGACAGGGAGTGCTCGATGAGGTGCACCGGGAACGGCGCATAGCTTCCCGCCTGCACCAGGCCCATGAGCGCGACGGTCGACGCCCACTGCACCTGGGCGCGCGCTTCGACGTTTTGGCCGTTCTCAACAGCTTTTGAGCCCCACTCCATCGCGGTGAGAATGACCCCTACGGCGACGCGGTCCTGCAGAGGCGTGCCGTCCACACCGTTGAAATACGATTCGGTCACATGCGTGATCAGGTCGCATATGCCGTAAGCCGTCTGGTCCGCAGGAACGCTCATCGCGAGTTCAGGGTCGACCAGCGCGACCCTGGGGTAGAGGCATCCCGCGATAACGAAAGACTTGACGGTTGTTTTTTCGTCGGTGATCACCGCGCCCCCGTTCATTTCCGAGCCGGTGGCGGCGAGGGTCGGAACGGTGACGATTGGAAGTGCCCGTTGGGGTTCATGGCGGTTTTCACGGACATGGATCATCATGTCCCAGGGATCGCCGTCGTAAAAAACCGCCGCCGCCATCACTTTCGCCGCATCCATGGTGCTTCCGCCACCAAGGGCGACGACGACGTCGCAACCTTCTTCCTTGGCGATTCCAGCCCCCCGGTTTACCGTCGATAAACGGGGATTAGGCTCGACTCCGGAGCATTCGGCCCAAGAGACGCCGGCCTGTTCGAGGCTTGCGACCGCCTTCCGGAAGGTGCCGCTCCGTTTGATGCTGCCGCCGCCGGTGACGAGAAGCGCTTTCTTTCCTAACGCCCTGACTTCCGTTCCGAGCTGTGAAAGGGTCCCTTCGCCGAAAATGAGTTTGGTCGGGTTGAAATAGGTGAATTTCATGGTGCCTCCTGAAAATTTGATGGTGCACAATAGTATGGCTAACGATCGCGGTAGCGCGGATGGTTCCTGCAATGGAATTTCCTTTTCCGTTTCTTTTGAACAAGGTAATTGAAAAGAACAGCCGGGAGATAGATCGATCCTGTCTTATTCTTGCCTGATCGTCCAAATGTTATTCCGGATATATTGTATGTTGCAGGACAGTTTCGATATTGCCGTTGGGAAATGCGACGCCTGAAATCACTATCTTTTTGGAAAATATTCTCCATCAAAACAAGGGAAGAAGCTTGTCAGCCATGAAGAAGCTTGCAGAAAAAATTGCACGATTGACTGTGAACGGAAGCCTTTCGGCCACGGCTCTTCCGGAATTGTCGCTATTCCGGAGCGAATCGCCTACCGGACCGGTGAGCTATCTGCACGGGCCGAGCATATGCCTGATAGCCCAGGGTGAAAAAACCGTCATGCTTGGTGACGAGGTCTACCGGTACGATGAAAACCATTTTCTCATCACTTCCCTGGGGCTTCCGGTCATGGCACAGGTTACCCGCGCAACCCCGGCGGAACCGTACCTCGGTATGACGCTGAGGTTCGATCTGCAGGAGATATCACGGCTGCTCATCGACGACAGGCTTCTTCTTCTCCAGGATGGCGATGCCGGACGCGGAATGGTTGTCGCTGAGGTATCGCAACCTCTCCTGGGCGCGTTCGAAAGGCTTCTGGACCTGCTTGGCACACCGGAGGATATTCCGATCCTTTCCCCTCTCGTGCAGCGGGAAATCTACTACCGCCTTCTTGTCGGCGAACAGGGATGGAGAATACGCCGGATGATCGATGCCGGGAGCCAGAGCTACCAGATAGCGAGGGCAATAGACTGGCTGAAAGACAATTTCGCGCGGCAGTTCAGAGTTGAGGAGCTTGCCGATTATTCGAGGATGAGCGCGTCGAGCTTCCACCACCATTTTCGTTCGCTGACGGCCATGAGCCCGCTGCAGTTTCAGAAATGTCTGCGCCTGCAGGAAGCGAAGCGCCTTATGCTGACCGAGCATCTCGATGCGGCCGCCGCGGCATTCAGGGTTGGCTACGAAAGTCCCTCCCAGTTCAGCAGGGAGTACAGCCGTTTGTTCGGCGCTCCTCCATTGCGCGACATCAGGTCGATGCAGCATTCGGCCGGAACCTGAAAAAAGTATCCCTGATGGCAGCTTTGCCCAGTCGGGAAAGGAATTACGGACGATTCGAGCTCGACGGCTTGCCCTTCAGCCGTAGCGTTTTTTCGCCATCAGCTTCACCCCCGAGAACAGGAGGGTCAGGAGGAAGAGCAGGCAGGCCCAAAGCAGCGAAAGTGTGAGCGATGCAAGTGCGGCAACTGTTCCCTGCGTCATTGCCGTCCAGGCGAGCAATGCTGTCCAGGCAAGGCATGCGAGGATGCATCGGGCGGATTTCAGCGGCCTGGCAAGGGCCGCGGCTGAAGAAGCAGCAAGTACTGCCGCTAAAGTCACCCACCATGCGCTGTCGAGTAAAAAATCCATGAATCTGATCGGTTACACTGAAGGGCACCTTTATTTATTTGTTCCGAATTCCTATTACTCGGGTTGGTCCCGATGAATCGGGATCGAAATCCTCATCCCGACTTGTCGGGACTCCGGGTTTAAAGTTTATCCCGATAACATCGGGACTCCGTCCGCCTTGCACTCGTGCTTCTCACGACCATAAATAGAGGTGCCCTGAAAAAAGAAGAGGTGCCAAGATAACCCAAAAAGGGTAGAGCTGAAACGGTAAATTGGGCCGCAAGGGCGGCATGGGGTTTTTCGGAACCGTATCAATGGTTACATTTTACTTATTGCTCCGGCGATTACAAGCATCGGCTGCCTGATGGAAGAAACGCCATGTCCCTGTTAACCTGGGCAGGGCGAAGAATCCGGATTCTTCATTACGCCATGCTTCATTGGGGAATGACGAACCGCTTTCAAATCGATTTGTGACATCCTGATGTCGTTGTAATAAGAACGGAGTCCATCGATCATTCAACCTCAAGCTGCTTCCCATGAATATCGGTATTCCAAAGGAAATCAAGTCCGGTGAAAACAGGGTATCCTGCACTCCAGCCGGAGTCCGGCATCTCGTTTCATCGGGCCACAAGGTAACCGTCGAATCCGGTGCCGGCCTGAACAGCGGCTTTGCCGACGAGAAGTACAGCCGGGCAGGGGCGGTCATCTGCACTTCCGCCGAAAAGGTATGGAACAGCGATCTTGTCGTCAAGGTCAAGGAGCCGCTGAAGCAGGAATACGGTTTTTTCCGGAAAGAACAGATGATTTTTACCTTCCTGCACCTCGCAAGCGTTCCTGAACTGGCTGAAGAAATGCTCGAACAGGGCGTGACCGCGATTGCCTATGAAACGGTCCAGGAAAACGGGCGCCTTCCGCTGCTCGCGCCCATGAGCGAAATCGCAGGGAAGATGAGCGTCATGATGGGAGGATTTTACCTTTCCAGGCATCAGGGCGGGGAAGGGAAGCTGCTTGGCGGCGTTCCGGGCGTGCTGCCCTGCAGGGTCGTGATTTTCGGCGGGGGGTCGGCCGGTATGCATGCGGCCAAAGTCGCAGCCGGGCTCGGGTCCGTCGTGACCCTGCTCGACGTGAGCCAGGAAAGGATGCGTTTCCTCGAATCGGCCCTTCCTTCGCAGGTCCATACTCTCTACTCCACCGAACAGCATGTCGAGGAGCAGCTCGAGACGGGCGACCTGCTGATCGGGGCGGTGAACGTGCCCGGTGCAGCCGCAACGAAAATCATCACCAGGGAGATGCTCCGGATGATGAAACCGGGCGCCGTTTTTGTCGACATCTCCATCGACCAGGGCGGTTGCTCCGAGACATCGCGGCCGACGACCCACGAAAAACCGGTCTATTTCGAAGAAAAGGTCCTGCATTACTGTGTCGCGAACATGCCATCGGCGTACCCCCAGACCTCGACCGAGGCCCTTACCGGAGCCACCCTGCCCTATATCAGGAGGATCGCCGATTTCGGGCTCGAGAGCGCCATGGTGATGATGCCCGGGCTGTCGCTGGGCCTGAATATCTGGAACGGTGCGGTGACGCACGAGGCGGTTGCCAGGTCACTTGGAAAACCTTACCTCGAGAACCCTTTTATCTGATCGATGACGAGGCCGGACGGTCAGGGATCGAGGAGCTTGAACCCCGTTTCCGGGTCGATCCTGCGGATGGAGGTGTTGCCGAGCAGTTCGGTCAGGATGATTTCCATGACCAGCCAGACTTTGACCCCGTTGCGGACGCAGCCTGTCACGGTGTTTTCTTCCCGTCCACACGCCAGGTGCATATGCAGTACGGGATTTCCACCCTGATCGGGGAATATCGTTCCCGTGCCGAATACTTCGTGGGCTTCGTAGAGCTCATGCGTCATGATGCTGACGGGTTTGACATGCCCCTCTTCCGGCCCTACCACCAGGATGCTTCCTTTGTCCGCACCGCCGATGGCTGTGACGGTTGCCCGTTCGATGCCGTGATCCCTGGAAAACTGTTCGAGTTTCTCGTGGATGACTTCACCGTCTTCGAGCCTTATGACAAAGGTCCGGCCCTGTCTCGCTTCTGAATATTTCATCGGGTACGGGTTGTTTGAAAGTCTGAAGGCAGAAGGGACTTGCTGCCGGGTTTATTACTCCTGCTATTATAATAACGGTCAATCCGGGATTGCAAAAACAACTCCGACTTTATCATTCCGGGCAAAGCGAAGAATCCGGATGTTTTCTTTTTAAAGAATTCAAAGAAAGATGGATCCTTCACTCCGCTATGCTTCGTTCAGGATGACACCGGTGTTCCAAAACCAACTCCCAGCACCTGTCATGCTGTTGTTTCATCTCATGCAGCCCTTTTCCTGTCATTCTGCTTTTTCTGCGGTCATCCGGTCTTTACTTGTCATTCGGGCTTACTTGTCATCCGGCCTTTTTTTTGTCATTCTGAACGAAGTGAAGAATCCACAAAGTGCCAAGTCAGGAAAAGGATGTTTCGCTTCATTTCATTGCTGAATGATTGCTGAATGACAGCTTCTTTAAATGGATTTTCTTGCGACTTCTTATTCTCGGGACAATAACTGAACAGCTCGGGGCTGACACTCTGCCCTTCAAGAGCGAAATGTAGCGAAACCAGTCATGTTGTTCAAATCAAATCAACGGAACTATGCCGGTAACGTCGGCTTTGCCTTCAGCGGTTGAGGCGCCATATTCCCCAGTTCAGGTAACAGGCGAACAATCCCCAGCAGAAATAGGGGAGAAGCAGCAGCGCTGCAATCGTGCTTGCCCTTGAAAAAAGTGCGATCAGCATGGCGAGGGTCGTATCGATCACGATGAGGTCGATGAGTGCGGGAAGGATTTTCCTTTTCCCGAAAAACAGGGATGTCCAGCTGAAGCTTGCCGTGAAATGGACGATGAGGACCAGCCCAGTCAGCAGTGGATCAGGCCTGGATGGTGCAAAAAAATAAACGGCCAGGGCTGCGATGATGAAGAGGTAGAGAATTGCCCATACCGGACCGAATATCGTTTTCGGGGGAGTCAGCGGGGGCTTTTTCAGGTTGTCGTACCAGGTTGCCATGCGTCGTTGTTCATTTGCGGGAAAGTTATCGGGATTCCAGCAATGACAACCGATATCGGCAAGGTTTTTGTTCCCGGCCTTCATGGGGGTGAAAACCGGGAAAATCGTGAGAAAAATCAGTTGTCGAAAAACTCTATGCGCAGGTTGTCGTCTTCCTGTTCGGAGATATGGTAGTGCCCTTTTTTCGATACGATGAGCCCTTTCCTGTCGGCGGCAGGGATGATGATCTGTTCGATTTTTTCCGCTTCGTCCGAGGGACAGCTCCTGTTGAAAAAAAGGTGAAGCTGCATGCCCGAATTGTCAAACTGCAGCATGAAATCGTTATGGTCGACGAAGACCAGGTCTTCGTATGCGTAAGTTACCTTGTGTCCGAGCTCTTCGAGGAGCTGCATGACGGTGCCGAGCGGACGAAATTGTTGTTCCATTGTTCAGTGTTCCGGGTTTGTGCAGGAAAATCCGCTGTTGAGAGGACATGAATCGAGATCGGTCATTTTCAGGGATCTCACGACATTTTCAGCCCCTGGAACGGCATCGAGACTGATGATCTCACGGAGCGTAGCCGTATCGAAACCCTGGAGGCATCTCTGGCCTATTTTCATCAGCGGCCTTTTGATGAGGATCGGTTCTCGAACCATCATTTCAATCGCCTCTTCTTTTGTCAGAGCTTCAGGGTCCACTTCTCCCGATTTCACGGCAGGAGCTGAAGGGTTCAGGCATTCTGCTGCCGGCTTTTCGCCGAGGAAGGGCGCCAGTTCCTCTTTTGTCCATGGGTAGTCAAGAATGCTGACAGCTTCAACAGGGTTGCCGGAAAGCTCGAGCATGGCTTTCTGGCGGGCGTTGTTTCTGCATCCCGGTTTTTCAAAAAAGAGGATCTTTTCCATACTGCAAAAGAAATGCCGGAATTATTTTAATAAAATAAGGCTAAATGTTAATTGGTTGATTGAAATTTAGGAAAATAAAATTAATAACAATAAAAATTTTTGTTAAAACCTTGTTAAGTATTATTTGTGAAGATGCTTTCCGATTTCTCTTTCGACACTCGGGACGAAGTTTTTTCCCCTGCCGAGTTTCGGCAGGCCGAGGACCTCACGGGAGCGGTCAAGGGCGTCATCGATGTTTCCGAAGACATTTTCTTCTCCGATGTCATCGAGCAGGCCGAACTGCTGCATGGCCGAGAGCGGCTGTGCGTGGACGCCGGAGAGGATCAGCCGTGCGCCGGATTTCCGGCAGTCCTCGTGCAGCTCTTTGAGCATGTTCAGGCCCGTGGCGTCTACGGTAAGGACCTGGCGCATCCTGATGATCCTGACTTTCGGGGCATTTTCCACGATATGCATCGCATCCCTGAACTTCGATGCGGCCCCGAAGAAAAACGGTCCGTTGATTTCAAAGACTTCGACGCCATCCGGGATTTTCCTGGTGACAATGGTATTGGGATCATCCTCCTCGTCGCGGTCCTGCAGTTCGTTGGTGACTATGCCGACGTTTGCGAGGCCGGCCATCCGCTGCATGAAGAGGATGACGGAGAGCAGCATGCCTATTTCGATGGCGAGCGTGAGGTCGAAGACGACCGTGAGGCCGAAGGTTGTCAGGAGCACGACGACGTCGCTTCGCGGGCTTTTCAGGAGCTGTTTGAACACGCTGATTTCGCTCATGTTCCATGAAACGACGATCAGGATTGCCGCAAGGGCCGGCATGGGGATGAGTTTCGCCCACCTTCCGAAGAGCAGCATGATGCCAAGGAGGGTAATGGCATGGACCATGCCGGCGACAGGGCTCCTTCCTCCGTTTTTCACATTGGTTGCGGTCCTCGCGATCGCTCCCGTAACGGGGATGCCCCCGAAGAGCGGGGTAACGATGTTTGCCGCTCCCTGGGCTATCAGTTCCATGTTCGACTTGTGCCTGCCGCCGATCATGCCGTCAGCTACGACAGCCGACAGCAGCGCTTCGATGGCGCCGAGAAGGGCGATGGTTGTCGCGGGCATGATGAGCTGTCTTACCGAAGAGAAATCGAAAGTTGGAAATGAGGGCTGAGGAATGGTCGATGGAATTTCCCCGAACCGCGATTCGATGGTCGGCACGTCGATATGCAGGAGATGGACGAGCAGCGTCGATACCAGGATGGCGATGAGTGAGCCCGGTATTTTGCGCGACACCCTGGGCCAGAATACGATGATGAGCAGGGAGAGCATGCCGACGAGGAAGCTCGAGAGGCTGAACGTGCCGATATGGGAAGCGTATGCCGTCCATTTTCCGATGAAATCGCCGGGCAGGGGGCCGGTTTCGAGGCCGAGGAAATCCTTGACCTGGCTGGAGAAGATGATGACGGCGATGCCGCTCGTGAAGCCGACGATGACCGGATAGGGTATGAACTTGATGAGCGAGCCGAACTGCGCGATGCCCATCAGCACGAGGATCACCCCGGCCATCATGGTCGCCACGAGGAGGCCGTTGATGCCGTATTGCTGGACGATGCCGTAAAGGATGACGATGAATGCGCCTGTCGGACCGCCGATCTGGACCCTGCTGCCGCCGAGAAACGAGACGAGGAAGCCGCCAATGACGGCGGTGATCAATCCTTTGTCCGGTGATACTCCGGATGCGATAGCGAAAGCGATAGCCAGGGGAAGGGCGACGATGCCGACCATGATGCCGGCGACCATATCTTTCATGACCCGGTCCGGGGTCAGTTCGGGTAGAACGGTAAAGAACTTGGGCTTGAACATGGAATGCCTCTCAAGGGGTAAGTTAAGAACAGCCGTAACGGACAAGGTGTTCTATATACCATTTTCACCGTGCTTTATCAATATGGTGCGTTTTTTCTTTTTTACTCTCCATCCTGAATTTCCATGCATTTACGGGAGCGATTTCATAACTTTGACTTTATGGGGCCGTTTCTTGTTTCATCTTTCACTTCTTTCACCATGAATGCATCCGATCCGCTTCTCCAGCCGCTCTCGAATGAAGAGCTCGGGCTTCTCGAGAACGTTCTCCTTTCCGGGACCGCTCCTGAAGAGAGCATGACTTCGGTTGAGATGATCGATGGTTACATGACCGCCCTCATCGTCGGTCCGGGGCTTCCACATCAGGATATCTGGATTTCCTACATCTGGGACCAGGAGAACGGCGAAATGCCCCGGTTTTCCTCCGATGAAGAAGCGGCGCTTTTGCGGGAATACCTCATCAGGCATATGAACAGCATAGCCATGCAGTTCGAGGAAGATCCCGAGGAGTTTCTGCCGCTTTATGAAAAAATCGGCTACCATGACGAAGAGGAAATGGCCGCTGCGGTGGAAGATTGGGCCCTCGGGTTCACGACGGGCATGGAACTGACCCATGAAGCCTGGAAACCGTTTTTCGAGGATGACGATGCCGCTGTCCTTGCGTTTCCCATTTTTGTGCTCGGAAAGATAACCGATGACTATGAGTCGATGTCCGAGGAGGACCTTGACGGGCTTGTCCGGAGATTGCCCGATTTTGTCATCAGGATCCATGAGTACTGGCAGGATAACGAGTAGGGCTACTCTTCATTTTTTCCGACGCTTCAGTGGACAGAACCTTCAGAACGCTGGCCGATCTCCTCGTTTCCCTACCCCTGACCCTGGATGTCGAGATCGACGAAGAGTGCTGCGGGCCGTTTTCCATCAAGGGGATCGAGCTCGAAGCGACCGTCATGCATCTCGGATTGAGGGATTATGTGAAACTTTCGGCCCTGCATTCACCCGCTGAAATGCTTGTCTATCAGAATATGTTCCTGGCCTGGCTTCGCCAATCTTTCAGGAACAACCGGTTTTCGGTGGTGGAAAAGAAACTTGACCATGCAGTCCTCCTGCTTTTCTCGAAAAGTTTCGGGTCGGAAGATCCTTTTGTCGACGCGCTCCGCACGGCAAGGTGGCTGGGTGAAAACGATACCCTTACATTTTGTCCGGCAATCGGCGTCGCCAGCGGAACCGTCATGGCCGGATTTACCGGTTCGGGCGGCGAGGCCCGGGCTTCGGTTTTCGGTCGCCCTCTTCTTGTCGCATCGGCCTGTGCGATGCTCAACCCGCAAGTCGATGCGGCATCGGCCATAACCTTTCCCTCAAACGAATGGGACGGACTCAGCCTCGAGCGTGTTTTTCCCCCTGTGGAGTACGAGCACCCGGATAAAGGGAGAGTCCGGCAGCCAAGCACCTGGAAGCTCGGGGAACCCTCTGAAGCCGATCTTCCAGGAATCGGGCGAATGTTGTTGCGCGATATCGCGAATTTCATCCACTGGATGCCATCGGTTTCCGCTTCCGACAAGGCCCGTGAGTGGGTCAGGCTTATCCGCTCGAAAGGTTTTTACCGGAAAATTAATTAGAGCCGGTTGTCGTTTGTATTTTTCAGCGGGCGTGACTACTATTTTCCAGTTACGTTCTTCAATGCATATTCAATCATTTAAGAGACTCAATCATTATGGCAACAACCAGTGATAACCTGAAAGACGCTTTTGCCGGCGAGAGCCAGGCGAACCAGAAATACCTCGCATTTGCAAAAGCTGCTGAAAAAGAGGGTTTCAGCAACATCGCAAAGCTTTTCCGCACCACTGCCCAGGCGGAAAGGATACATGCCGCCGGTCACCTTGAAGCCATGGGTGGATTGGGTTCAACCGCGTTCAACCTCATGGCGGCCATCGGCGGAGAAACCTACGAGCATACCGAGATGTACCCGCCCATGCTCGAACAGGCCGAAAGCGAAGGCCATGAAGCGAAAAAGATGTTCCAGTTTGCCCTCAAGGCGGAAAAAAAGCATGCGGAACTCTACCGGGAAGCTCTGGAAGCGGTGAAGCAGGGCAAGGACATCAAGGCTACGGAAGTATGGCTCTGTCCCTACTGCGGCCACATCGAACTCGACAGGCCGCCTGAAACCTGCCCGATCTGCGGAGCGAAAGCTGCCCAGTTTGTTCAGGTCTGAGGACTGGGGACTGGGGACTGGGGACTGAGGACTGAGGACTGAGGACTGAGGACTGGGGACTGAGGACTGAGGACTGGGGACTGGGGACTGAGGACTGGGGACTGGGGACTGAGGACTGAGGACTGAGGACTGAGGACTGAGGACTGGGGACTGAGGACTGAGGACTGAGGACTGAGGACTGAGGACTGGGGACTGGGGACTGGGGACTGAGGACTGAGGACTGAGGATTGGGGACTGGGGTCTGAGGACTGAGGACTGAGGACTGAGGACTGAGGACTGAGGACTGGAAAGTGGAAAGGGCTGGGGCTTCAGCCCCTCTCCCATTCCCCATCACCTATTACCCACTACCCATTTTACCCATTCCCGCTCATTGCCCGAAATAACGCCTTCCGGCTATGAGCAGAACTCCTGCAGCTAAATCGGAAGCCATCCAAACCTGCCTCGTCAGCTCGATCTCCCGTATGGGATTGTAGATGATCGCGAACAGGGCGAACAGGATTGCCGGAATCGGCATTTTTTTCAGGATGTTCACGTAACACCCGTATGCGAACGTTCCGCCGGCGACAATGGTCAGGATGCTGTGGTAGTCCGCCGGGATCGGGAAGATATCGAGGAACAGGAGTGCCGCGGTGACGTAAACGATCTGAAGTGGCATGGCTTGCGGTGTCTTGGGTTCAAGGAGCTCTTTCAAAAGGAAATATATCGATCCGTTATGGATTCTCTGATATTGAAAGGATCCGTAAAACCCTTAGACCGCTTCTTGCATATCCGGACACGGGAGGCTACCTTTTCGATATGGCAAGAACAGCAGTTTCCCATGAACCGGTCCTCCATGCATGCATAACTTCGATTTTCTCGGCGGACTCTCCCTTATCGGAGCTATAGCAGTCGCAATCATCCTCATTTTCCAGCGCCTGAAAATTCCTCCGGTCATCGGGCTGATTTTCACCGGCATACTGCTCGGTCCTTCGGGTATCGGCGTCGTGTATGACAAAGCGCTCATTTCCACACTGGCGGAACTGGGCGTTATCCTGCTCCTGTTTGCCATCGGCCTTGAATTTTCACTCGACGACCTGAAAAAGCTCAAAAAGATCGTGCTTGTCGGCGGCATCGTGCAGATCCTCGTGACAGGTCTTGCCATCAGCTGCCTCTCCTACTGGTTCATGATGGCTATCGACCGTGAAATCTCCATACAGGCAGCCGTTTTCCTCGGGTTCGCCTTTTCGGTCAGCAGCACGGCGATCTGCCTGAAAATCCTGGGCGACAGGGATGAGCTTGCCCTCCCTCACGGTCGTATCGCCCTCGGCATCCTTATTTTCCAGGACCTTGCCGTCGTTCCGCTGATGATCGGCATCAATTTCCTGAACCCGCATGCAGACATGCCGTTGTTTCAGATCGTGAAGAAAATCGGTCTCATCATGATTTTCTCCACCGCAATTTTCTTCGGGTTCAAGCTCCTGATGCCGAAGATGGTGCGCCTGATCGCGTCACTGCACGCAAAAGAGGTGCCTGTCATCGGTGCCCTTGTGATCTGTTTCGGGGCGGCTTACCTTACTTCGCTCGCAGGGCTGTCGCTTGCGCTCGGTTCCTTCATTGCCGGCATGGTGATCGCCAGCACCGACGAAAGCCACCAGATCAGCGCTTCGATCGATCCGTTCCGCGAGGCGTTCACCAGTATTTTTTTCATTTCCGTCGGTCTCCTGCTCGATGTTACGGTTATCAACCTGCCGTTTTTCATCTCGATAGCCCTTGCGGTCCTTTTTGTCAAAGTTGTCCTGGTGGCAGGGGTCTCGCTCTTTCTCGGCTACCCGCCAAGGGTAAGCATGCTGGCTGGAATGGCGCTTGCGCAGATCGGTGAATTTTCTTTCGTGCTTGCTGAAACCGCACTGAAGAACCATGTGATCAACCAGGAAATTTTCCAGGCGATGCTTGCCATCATCGTGGTGACCATGATCGTGACACCGGCCATGATAGCCCTTGCACCGAAGTTCGCCGACCAGGTCGCGCCGGCACTCGGTTTCATTCCCCTGGTTTCGAAAGCAGCTCCTTCACATGGCGTACGCCCGCCGGACAGCAGCATCATCTGCGCAGGGGAAATCCATGCCGCCATCGTGGGGTTCGGGGTGAACGGCCAGAACGTCGCAGCGGTGCTGCACGCCACGAATATTTCCTACGCCATCCTCGAAATCGACCGCGAAACGGTGAAAAACATGAGAAAGAAAGGGGAACCGATCTACTACGGGGACTGCACCGACAGGAAAGCATTGCTCCGTGCGGGTGTCGACCATGCCAGGGCCGTCGTTATCGGCGTGTCCGATGCCGCTGCCGTCCGCAAGAGCATTGCGGTTATCAGGGAGATCAACAGCAAGGCATACATTATCGTCAGGGCAAGGACCCTCGATGACGTAGCTGCACTGTACAGGGCCGGAGCCGATGTGGTGGTGACCGAGAAATTCGAGACTTCCATCCAGATTTTTTCGCTTCTTCTCAACCACTTTACCGTTGCGCCGGAACTGATCCTCGAACAGCAGGAGATCATCAGGCGCGAATGCGAAAAGATTTTTTCAGCAGATGGCGCAGAGACTGTACCGGCCAGGTGAAGCTGCCCGACCCTTTTGCAGGCTGAAGGGCTTCGCCACTAATGTTTATCAGCGGGGTATATTCCTTTTGTGCGCCTGACCGCCCGATTTCCTAAACATTTTAAAAAAGAGAAGCTATGAGGAGGCCATGCCTCCGAAGTTTTCATTGGAGGGTGATATTTTGATTATATTACAGCAGTATATCCAATCATCCTCAGCTGTTTTTTCCTATGGTACAGCAAGCACCACCAACCGAAAAATTCAGGAGTTACACCGGGGAACTCCAGAAGCTCCAGGAATCGAACAATAAGGTTACCGCCTCGCGAGCCGCCTATGAATACTCGCTGATCGACAGAAGCCGGTTCATCGAACTGAACGGCATCGTTCACCACTACCATGATTCAGGCCCGGCAGACGCGGCCGAAACCATCGTGCTCATCCATGGCTGGGATTGCTGGTGGATGTGGTGGCACCATGTCATCAAAGCCCTCAACAGCAAGGGCATCAGGACCATCGCCTACGATATGAGGGGGCACGGATGGTCGGACAACGATCCCAACAACCATTACCACATCGATTTTTTCGCCCATGACCTGCGGGAACTGGTCAGCAAGCTCGAGCTGAAACGTTTTCACATCGCGGCGTTTTCCTTCGGCCCTTTCGTCGCCCTCGACTACGCCCGGTACAATCCCGGGCTGATCCGTTCGATGACCTTTTTCAATTTCGGGCTCCTTCCGAACAATGCGTTTATCGGGCCGCTCGCAACAAACCTCATCACGTTCGTTTTCAACAACCTGCTGCGCAAGCTGACCTGGTGGGTTCCCGCCTACGTCTATGCGAGGGTGGTCCTTGCCAAGAACACCGTTCCGATCCATGATATCCTCATCGGGTTCAAAAGCCTCGGGCTCTGTTCTCCTGCCGCAATCGACCAGACCACCCGGCAGATCACGTCGATCGACATCACCGAATCGGTCCCCGACATGGTCAGGGCTTCCGATGCTCCCATGCTGTTCGTGGCCGGTTCGGGCGATGCCATCATGACCAGCAAAAATACGAAGAAGCTTGTCGAGATAGCCGGTAAGGGCAGTTTCGCGGAGGTCCCGAAATGTGGCCACCTGATCACGATCGAGCTGCCGCAAACGTCCTGCGATTATATCATGAAGCAGATCAACGCCACGGCGGGAACGTGAGGGAGCGACGAGCAATGAGCTATGAGCAATGAGTGATTAGACGGATTGGACCGATCAGTCCGATCCGTCATATTGGTTCAATTTTTTTATTTGCATGCTTCTTTTCCTTCCCGGGAAAAAAAGAAACGCGCCACTTCACTCATAGCTCATAGCTCATAGCTCATAGCTCATAGCTCATAGCTCATTGCTCATTGCTCATTGCTCATTGCTCATTGCTCATTGCTACTCCCCCCTGGGGGGTCAATAAACCGTTTCCCGCACTTCCCTGATGAACGCTCTCATTTTCACGGTATCCTTGACGCCGGGTTCGTGCTCGATGCCGCTTGCGGCATCGACGCCGTAAGGCTTCGTGCGGAGGATCGCCCTTCTCACGTTGTTTTCATTGAGGCCGCCTGCAAGGACCGCATAGCATGAGCTGCGGATATCGTTGAATATTCGTTCGGCGAGAGAAGATTCCATGATTTCGCCTGTCCCCCCGAATGTTCCGATCCTGAACGTGTCGAAAAGAAAGGAGCTTGTTCCGCTTTGCCGGGCAAAATCGAATACCCGGTCAACATTGAAATCGGGTTCCGGTCGGAACACTTTCATTGCCATCGCACCGCTGATCGAGCGGGCCTGTTCCGGGGTGTATTCAGGGTTGTGGAGCTGGGCGATGTTGAGCCTGCAGGAGCGGCAGATGTCGTTGATTTCTCCGGGCTCATGTTCGACAAAGATCCCGGAAGTCACCACGAAAGGCGGCAGCTGCAGGATGATCTCCCTTGCCTTGCCCGGCGTTATGCGCCTCGGGCTTTTAGCCGAGAAATTGAAGCCGAGGGCATCCGCACCGGCGGAGCATGCGTCGAGAGCGTCGGAAAGGCGGGTAATGCCGCAGATTTTGATCTTTGTCTGCATCGGGTAATGAAATTTTGCATGAACATCGCTTCTGCCCGAAGGCATGAGCAGTTAAGATACATCAATAACCCCAAAGGGCAAGCCCGTTGATACCTGGTACGGACAAGGGGTGAACGATTGGTATTTTAAGGTTTTCTCTCTATATTCCGAGCCGGTTCGTGCTTCTGAAGCCGAACGTAAACTGGGGCGTCGCCAAGTGGTAAGGCATCGGCCTTTGGAGCCGACATCCGCAGGTTCGAATCCTGCCGCCCCAGCATAAAAAGAAAAAGGCAGTCCCGACGCGAGTCGGGGCTGCCTTTCTTTTTTACCGTCCTGTAACCGATCAGTAGCGGTAGTGCTCCGGTTTGTAAGGACCTTCGACCGGGACGCTGATGTAGTCTGCCTGCTCCCTGGTGAGCGTGGTCAGCTTGACGCCGATCTGGCTGAGGTGCAGTCGTGCGACCTCTTCGTCGAGCTGCTTGGGCAGACGGTAGACATCAACCTTGTAGTCGTTTTTCCAGAGCTCGATCTGGGCGAGGGTCTGGTTGGTGAAGGAGTTGCTCATCACGAACGACGGGTGGCCGGTGGCGCATCCGAGGTTTACGAGGCGTCCTTCGGCGAGCAGGTAGATGCAGTTGCCATTTTCGAAGACATATTTGTCAACCTGCGGCTTGATGTTGATCCTGGTCGCACCTTTGAAACTATTGAGCGCATCGACCTGGATTTCGTTGTCGAAGTGGCCGATGTTGCAGACGATAGCCTCGTCCCTCATCTGCCTGATGTGGTCGAGGGTGATCACATCCTTGTTGCCGGTTGTGGTGACGAAGATGTTGCCCTCTTTGACGGCTTCTTCCATGGTCGTGACCTGGAAGCCCTCCATAGCGGCCTGCAATGCGCAGATCGGATCGATCTCGGTGACGATCACGCGTGCGCCGTAGGTGCGCATCGAGTGTGCGCAGCCTTTGCCCACATCACCATAGCCCAGCACGACGACCACCTTGCCGGCGATCATGACGTCAGTGGCGCGCTTGATGCCGTCGGCCAGGGATTCGCGGCAGCCGTAGAGGTTGTCGAACTTCGATTTGGTGACCGAATCGTTCACGTTGATGGCAGGGAAGAGCAGTTCGCCTTTTTCCATCATCTGGTAGAGGCGGTGGACACCCGTCGTGGTCTCTTCGGAAACGCCCTTCATTTCGGCGGCAACCTTGTGCCAGCGCTGGCTGTCCTCTTCGTAGACTTCGCGGAGCTGCTGGAAAAGCGCTTTCTCTTCGGCGTTGCCCGGTGTCTTTTCAAGCAATGACGGATCGTTCTCGATCTTGTACCCGAGGTGGATCATCAGGGTCGCGTCACCGCCGTCATCGACGATGAGGTTCGGGCCGAGACCGCCTTCGAACTCGAGGATCTGGCGGGTGCACCACCAGTATTCGTCAAGCGTTTCGCCTTTCCACGCAAAAACCGGAATCCCGGCTTTTGCGATTGCGGCAGCGGCGTGGTCCTGCGTCGAGAAAATGTTGCAGCTTGCCCAGCGCACTTCGGCACCGAGCTCGACGAGGGTCTCGATGAGGACCGCCGTCTGGATGGTCATGTGCAGGGATCCTGCAATGCGGGCGCCTTTCAGGGGGTACTGTCCGGCATATTTCCGCCTGGTGGCCATAAGGCCCGGCATCTCTTTTTCTGCGATATCGATCTCCTTGCGGCCCCAGTCCGCAAGGGAGAGATCGGCTACCTTGTATTCAAGAACCCCGGCTTCTGTCGTCATGGAATCTCCAGTAGTTTAATAGTTGTTTATCAGGCCAGGTTCAGGGCTTTTTTCAGCTCGTCTACTTTTTCGGTCTTTTCCCAGGGGAAGTTTTCCCTGCCGAAATGGCCGTAGGCAGCGGTTTCCTGGTAGCACCAGCCATGAGGCCTGTCGAGGCTGAAGCGTTTGATGATCGCTGCGGGACGGAGATCGAAGATCTGCTCGGCTTTTTCCTGGATCTGCTCGTCGCTCAAGCCGTGCCTGGCGGTGCCGTGGGTGTTGATGTAGATCGAAACCGGACGTGCGACGCCGATGGCATAGGAGACCTGGACGGTGCACTTGTCGGCAAGGCCTGCGGCCACGATGTTTTTCGCGACGTGGCGTGCGGCATAGGCTGCGCTGCGGTCGACTTTGGAAGGATCTTTGCCGCTGAATGCGCCGCCGCCGTGCGGTGCAGCACCGCCGTAGGTATCGACGATGATCTTGCGGCCGGTCAGGCCGGTATCGCCATGTGGTCCGCCGATTTCAAAACGGCCGGTCGGGTTGATGTGGAATTTGGTTTTCTCGTCGAGCAGTGCGGCGGGAATGATTTTCCTGACGACGTTCTCGATGATATCCTTTTTGATGACAGCCTGGAAATCGGCTTCGCTCATGCCTGCCGGTTCGGGATCATGCTGCGTGGAAACGACCACGGCATCGACGCGGGCAACTTTTTCATCGACATATTCGAGCGTGACCTGGCTCTTGGCATCCGGGCGGAGGTAGGTCATGAACTTGCCTTCCTTGCGGATTTCGGCAAGCTTCTTGACGAGCTGCTGCGCGAACTGGATTGCGGCAGGCATCAGTTCCGGGGTTTCCGTGCAGGCGTAACCGAACATCATGCCCTGGTCGCCGGCTCCGACGCGGTCGAACTCGTCGGCGATCTCTTCCTTGCGGTCGACGCCGCGGTTGATGTCGGGCGACTGGCTGTGGAGTGCGGAAAGCACGCCGCAGGAGTTGGCTTCGAACATGTATTCGCCTTTGGTGTAGCCGATGTCGCTCACAACCTTGCGGGCGATTTTCTGGATATCGACGGTGCCTTTGGTCGTGACTTCGCCGCCGACGATGACCTGGCCAGTCGTGACGAAGGTTTCACAGGCAACGCGTGAACCGGGGTCCTGAATGAGAAACTGGTCGAGCACGGCATCGGAAATCTGGTCGGCAACTTTGTCCGGGTGTCCTTCTGAGACGGATTCTGAGGTAAAGAAATACCTTGACTGTGACATGGTTCGAAAAAGTTTTGATTGAACGAAAAACAAACGACAGAGAAAACTCCATGAACTGGAGAGTTTTTCGGTAGGATGATTTCACAGGGAAATGAACTGGACACGAAAAACCTCCGGCAAGCTGTCTGAAGGCGCGAAAAGCCCCAGGCTTGCGGCACCGTGTCCATAGGTAATGGGGATGCCAGTAAAAACAGATTCAAATGTAATCAAACGCCGTGTATCATGCAAAAAATCTCTTAACCGAGCCTGATTTCCGAAAAATCTCCGATGTTGATCTCGTTGGGATTTCCTGAAACGGTGGCATTGTTGCCTACAATCGACTGGTTCAGCATGATATGGGTGACCCGTGCGTCGCTTCCGACGATCGAGTCCTTGATGATGGCATTCGAAATGACGGAATTTTCCCCGATCGTGGCGTTCGGGCCGACGATCGTGTTTTCGATTATGGCGTTTTCGGCGATGAAGACCGGATCGTTGATGATGCAGCCGGGATAGGTTTTTGTGGTCGTATGGTTTTTCAGAAGGATTTCGTTGGTCGAAAGAAGGGTTTCCGGTTTTCCACAGTCATACCAGCCCTGGACCGGGAAGGTCGTGAATTTTTCGCCATGCTCGATCATGTGCTGCAGGGCGTCGGTCAGCTGGTATTCGCCTTTGGTGAGGATCCTGTTGTCGATCAGGTGGTCGATGCTTGAAAAGAGCTGGCCGGAATGCCTGATGAAATAAAGGCCGACGATGGCGAGGTTGCTGACCGGGGTATCGGGTTTCTCGACCAGCCTGAGGATTTTCCCGCCGCCGGTAACCGCGACGCCGAACCTGCGGGGATCGGCAACTTCCTTGACGCCGAGGGTTGAAAATTGGCTTTTCAGCACCGGCCCAAGGTCCACGTCGAATATCGTGTCGCCGAGAATGATGAAAAGCGGTTCCTCCTCGGGGACATGTGATTTGCACATCCAGATCGCGTGTCCGAGCCCGAGGCGTTCGGGCTGATCGACGAAGGTGAGCTTTATCGAATAGTTTTTCCTGAGCCAGTCCTCGACCATGTTGCCCAGGTAGCCGACAATAACGATCGCCTCATCGACGCCGGCTTCGATCAGCTTGTCCATGATATGCCCGATGATGGGCTTTCCAGCGACGTTCAGCAGCACTTTGGGGTTCGAGAAGGTGTGTGGGCGGAGGCGGGTACCTACTCCGGCAACAGGAATGATCGCTTTCATGGCTTGTTTTTCTTTATGAACGGTCGGGGATTTCACTCTGAAAAAATCATGTTACAAAATAAACGCGTAATTCCGAACAACTCTCTTTGTTCCGGCGGGTAAATTGAAAATGGAGGAAAAAGAGTTGTTTTTTACCTGCCAAGCAATGATATTTGGCGTACAAGGCAGAAGGGCACATTTATTTTTCCGAACCCCTTTTGCTCGGGTTGGTCCCGATGAATCGGGATCGAAATCCTCATCCCGACTTGTCGGGACTCCGGGTTTAAAGTTTATCCCGATAACATCGGGACTTCGTCCGCCTGGCACTCGTGCTTCTCAAGACAATAAATTAGAGGTGCCCTGAAATCCTGCCAGGCCCGCATCAACGGTATTATTTGATCAGTAAAACGATATGGCAGGAAGAACGAAAGAGGTCATGAAGCAGTCCGGTGTCCTTCCCATGATAGGCGAAAGGCTGGTGCTCATTACCTCGCGGAGGTCCGAAAACTGGATCATTCCGAAAGGATATATCGAAAAAGGCCTTTCTCCTGCCGAGTCTGCCGCCAAGGAGGCACTCGAGGAGGCCGGGCTGATCGGCCGGGTGCATCACGAAATCGCCGGAAAATACCGTTACCGTAAATTCGGGAAGCTTTTTTCGGTCAGGCTCTATCCGCTGTTCATCGAGACGATGCTTGAGGAATGGGAAGAAATGCACGACCGCCGCAGGGTCCTGGTTTCTCCCGAGGAAGCGCTCGATATGGTTGTTCATGAAAATCTCCGGAGGGTCATTTCGGACTATTTCCGGATAGGCCGGTGATGGTTTTTCAGGTACCGGTCCCTGGCGAAGTTTCTGCAGTGAAAGATTTTTTTTTTGTAATTACCGTTCTTGTGGTATATTAGGAGCCTTCCGATAAGGAACGGGGCGTGGCGCAGTTGGTAGCGTGCCTGCTTTGGGAGCAGGAGGTCCCGAGTTCGAGTCTCGGCGCCCCGACAGGTAGCTATGCGACGAAAGCTGCGCCCGTAGCTCAATGGATAGAGCATCAGCCTTCTAAGCTGAGGGTTACTGGTTCGAGTCCAGTCGGGCGTACAAGGCCAGGTTTTATGTTTTTTATGGTGATTGTAGCTCAGTTGGTTAGAGCGCCAGGTTGTGGCCCTGGAGGTCGGGGGTTCGAGTCCCCTCATTCACCCTCGAAAATTGGCCCCATCGACTAGCGGTTAGGTCACCACCCTTTCAAGGTGGCGGCACGGGTTCGAATCCCGTTGGGGTCACTCTCTTTCTCTTCACAATCCGGTAAGGCTCTCTATTTGCCCGGACATGACTCTCATTCAGGCAGCCCGCATATTCCGGCATGACTGCGCTGAAAAGCCGTTAAAGCCCTGTCCGATACCGGTACGGGGCTTTTTTTATTTCAAGAATGCAGATTTCCCATTCCTATGAAAATATCCGTCAGCTGGCTGAAAGACTTCATTCCTTCACTTTCTTCAGACACGCCCACCCTCGTTGAAAAACTGACCGATCTCGGCCTCGAAGTGGAGGATGTCATCGAACAGCCGCTGCCAGACGAGCTTGTCGTAGTCGGCAGGATAGAGGATGTTTTTCCTCATCCCAATGCCGAGCGCCTGACCATCTGCAGCGTCGATGTGGGAAAGGAAGAACGTCTTCAGGTCGTCTGCGGTGCCCCGAACGTGAAAGAGGGCATGCTGGTGCCCGTGGCACTGGTCAATGCGAAACTCTCCATTCCCGGCGGCGGCACCTATGTCATCAAGGCATCGAAAATCCGCGGTGAGCGTTCTTTCGGCATGATCTGCGCGGCCGACGAGCTCGGCCTCTCCGACGACCACTCCGGGGTCATGGAACTCGATGCATCCTGCACGATCGGAGAACCTTTGGCAACCTATCTCGAAGGTGGCACCGTACTTGATATCGCCGTTACCCCGAACAGGCCCGACGTCCTTTCGCACCTCGGTGTTGCCAGGGAGCTTGCCGTAGGGGAAGCGATCAGCATGCCCGAACGACGGGAGGTCGCGTTTTCCCGTACAGGCCCCCTGGTCGATGTGCAGGACCCCGAAGCATGCCCCTATTATGCAGCAGTGGTCATAAAAGGGATCACCGTCGCTCCTTCGCCCTCCTGGCTCTGCCGGAAACTCGAGAGCATCGGGCTGAGGCCGAAAAACAACATCGTCGACATCACCAATTATATCCTCCACGCGCTCGGCCAGCCGCTGCACGCCTTCGATCTCGGCAAACTTTCCGGTGAGCGTATCGTCGTGCGCAGCGACATGCGAGCTGAATTCGTTGCGCTCAACCAGGAGATATGCCCTGTCGAACCGGGCATGCCGGTCATCTGCGATGCCGAAAAACCGGCAGCCCTTGCCGGAGTGATGGGAGGCCTTTATTCCGCAGTGAGTGACACCACCACAGACATTCTCCTCGAGGCGGCCTATTTTTCACCATCGAGGATCCGCAAGTCCGCAAGGAAGGCGGGTATTTCATCCGACTCTTCCTACCGGTTCGAACGCGGGGTTGATCCAAACAATGTGAAGCGGGCTGCCGAATGCGCCGTCGCGCTCATTCTCGATCTTGCCGGAGGCCGGGTTTCCGATGCGCGGGAGTGGGGCAGCGAACCGGAAGGGCAGCGCACGGTTGCCCTGGACCCGGCAAGGGTGAACGAGTTGCTGGGGACTTCCATCGAAACCGATGCCATGGTCGCCATGCTCGGCCGTATCGGAATTTCTGTCAAGTCATCGGATGAAAGTGCCGTCACCTTCAATATCCCATCCTACAGGGTCGATGTGTTCCAGGAGGCAGACCTTGTCGAGGAGGTCGCGCGTCTGTACGGTTACGACAACATCATGCCGTCCGGGCAGCTATCGGCAAGCTATCCGCAATCGAGGACCTCGCCGGAATTCTTCCCGGATTTCCTCCGCTCCGTCATGGTCGGGCTCAACTTCAGGGAAGTGCTGACCAACCCGCTCATCAGACGCGAAGAGGCCGGATTGTTCAGTGACCGCCTGGTCGGCGTCCTCAACCCGATCAGCGAAGGCCTCGAAGTGCTCAGGCCGGGCCTGGTTCCGGGTGTCCTGAAGGTCATTGCCAATAATATCAGGCATGGCAACAGGGATATGCGGTTTTTCGAACTTGCGCACGGTTTCCAGACGCATTCCGGGGAGGAAAAGCATTCCGGGACCGCTCTCGATGCATTCAGCGAGAAGGAGCACCTGGTTCTCGCCATGACCGGCAGCCGTTATCCGAGAAGCTGGAGCCACTCACCGGAAAAGGTTGATTTTTACGATGTTATGGGTGCTGTCGAGATGCTTCTGGAGAAACTGAATTTGCTTGATAAATCAACGGTTAATATTTATAATGCACAAACTGCAGGTATTGCCCTGGGGATGACCGAATCGGGGAAAAACTGCTCGTACAGGCTTGGAACCGTACGGCAGATAGATGCGGACCTTCTGAGGGCATTTGATATCGGACAGGAAGTTTTCATTGCGGAACTCGAAGCATCAGTCCTTGAACGCTGTTTCACCTCATCCGTGACTTATGAACCCCCGTCCAGATTCCCTGTCGTTCAGAGGGATTTATCGCTTGTTCTGCCCCGGGACGTTACCGTCCAGTCGCTCGTGGAACTTGTCCGTTCGAGCGATTCGCTTATCAGGGACGTCACTGTCTTCGATCTTTTCGAACGCAAGGACCAGGAGGGAGGAGAGCGCAGCGTAGCGCTTTCCCTGGAGATCGCCGATCATAACGGCACCCTTCAGGATGAGCGGATCGGCGATATTCTTTCAAAAGTCGGCAGCAATGCCGCGAGTAAGCTTGGTGCGGTAATTCGACAAGTCTGATACTCCTTGTTCCATGCGGGATTCCGATGCTCAACACGTCAGGGCCGACATGTCCCATCTCGAGGCGAATGTCGGCGGCCTTATTGAAAAGCTGCAGGAGTGCCGCAAAGAGAATGAACTGTTGCGGTCCGAACTTGCCAGCCTGCAGAATGTTCTCAGGTCGTGCAAATTGCCCGGCTCTCTCGGCACGACGGTGCCGGAACCGGAAGCACTGGCGGGAAGCGTTCCCTATGCCGAGAAGATGCAGGTCAAGCAGAAACTGGTCATGATCCTGCAGAAGATAGAGATGGAGTTCAGGAACAATCAGGCATTGTAGAGTGAGAGCATGGAAAAGATCGAGGTAAATGTTTATGGCGACAATTACCCTTTGAGGGTCGAGAGGCGTGAAGTCACTGAAAAAGCTGCACGTGAAGTTGACGGTGTCATGAGGATATTCAACGACAAGGCGCCGACTTTCGAGCCGGTAAGGCTTGCGGTCCTTGCGGCAATATCGTTTGCCGAAAAAAAGATCGAACTTGAAGAGGAAATGATGTCGTTGCAACAGAAAATTGCCCGGCTGAACAAATTAATTGGGCAAAATCTTCAATAAACAGTTACATTGAATCAGAAGAAATTTCCGCACCAGTTGATCGGGGTGTTTTGTAAGTAAAAGAACTAACACTTTAGTAAAGGGAGCCCAAACTCTTCATTTTGATTGCAGGCCTTGATGGATTTCTCCTGCTTCGCGCATCGGAATCCATGGATTGTGGCGACATGGTCCCATTGGAAGCAAAAAACCTGAAGGAGGCGCCCACCGTGTCAAACGGGTTCTTGAATCTTACACACCTCGCCATGGTGCGGATTTTTTTTTGTTAAATCGGGTGCTTTCCCCTTACGGGGGGTACAAAAATGGAGGTACGTTTACTGATGAACATCGTTATAAACCTGTTTCTGATCGTTTCCGCTTCCCTGATCTTTTTTGCCGCAGGTTTTTTCCTGGGCCGTTTTTTCCTTGAACGTATCGGTACAACCAAGGTCCTCGAAGCCGAGGAACGAGCCGTGCAGATCGTTCAGGAAGCGCAGAAGGAAGCGAACGATTACAAGGAGCTCAAGGTCAGTGAAGTGAACCAGGAATGGAAAAAGAAGCGACGCGAATTCGAACAGGAAGTCGTGATCAAGAACAATAAGTTCAACCAGCTCCAGAAACAGATCCAGCAGCGCGAAGGTCAGCTCAAGAAACAGAGCCAGGATAACCGGGATCTCGAACGGAAACTCCAGGACCAGCGCAAGGAGATCGAGCAGACCATGGAACTTGTCACGGTCCGTGCCGCGGAGCTTGAGCGGATCATCCTCGAACAGAACCAGCGACTGGAAAGCATCGGTAACCTCCAGGCGGAGGAGGCAAGGAAAATGCTCATTGACAATATGGTGTCGAAAGCCCGCGAGGAAGCTACCGAAACGATCCACCGCATCCACGAGGAAGCCGAGCAGAAGGCGAGCAGGCTTGCAGAGAAAACCCTCCTGACCGCCATTCAGAGGATTTCGTTCGAACAGACTACCGAAAACGCGCTTTCCGTGGTCCACATCCAGAGCGACGAGCTGAAAGGCAGGATTATCGGCCGTGAGGGAAGGAACATCAAGGCATTCGAGAATGCCACCGGAGTCGATATCATCGTTGATGACACTCCCGAGGTCGTGATCCTCTCCTGTTTCGATCCGATGCGCCGCGAACTTGCCAAGCTCACCCTCCAGAAGCTTCTTGTCGACGGCATCATCCATCCCGTAGCCATTGAAAAAGCCTTCGAAGACGCGAAGAAGGAGATCGACGATGTCATCATGAGCGCAGGGGAGGAAGTGATCTCATCGCTTCAGATCAACGATATTCCTTCCGAGCTGGTAGCCCTCATCGGCAGAATGAAATTCCACACGGTCTACGGCCAGAACCTGCTGCAGCACAGCCGCGAGGTTGCCATGCTTTCGGGACTGATGGCCGCGGAGGTGAAGCTCGATTCGCGCCTCGCGAAACGTGCAGGGCTTCTGCACGACATCGGCCTGGTCCTGCCCGAAAGCGATACGCCGCATGCCATCACGGGTATGAACTACCTGAAGAAATTCAACGAATCGGCCGTTGTGCTCAACGCTATTGCCGCTCATCACGGCGAGGCCGAGAAAGAGACGCCGATTGCCGACCTTGTCGAAGCCGCGAACGTCATTTCGCTTTCACGTCCGGGAGCGAGGGGCGCCGTCACGGCCGATGGCAACGTGAAACGCCTGGAGAGCCTCGAAGAGATCGCCAAAGGGTTCCCCGGCGTCCTGAAAACTTACGCACTGCAGGCCGGAAGGGAGATAAGGGTGATCGTGGAAGGCGATAACGTCAGCGATTCCCAGGCCGACATGCTTGCCCATGATATTGCCAGCAAAATCGAATCCGACGTGCAGTATCCGGGGCAGATCAAGGTTTCCATCGTCAGGGAAAAACGGTCCATCGCCTACGCGAAATAAAACAAGAAGAGGCCGCCTGATCAAAAAGGCGGCCTCTCTTAAGAAAGGGACATAAAGGACTGCAGGGACCAAAAGGTCAAAGATCATTATCCTAATTCACCACTTCCCATTCCAGCTCAGTCCTCAGTCCTCAGCACTTCCCAGTCCTCAGCCAATAATACGGTATCAACAAGGCTCAAATCATCCATTCTTTTACTGATCAATAAGTTATGGATTCTTCGCTTTGCTCAGAATGACAAAATCGGAGCTATTGCAGCTAACCGGCGCTAACCGGAATTGACAGTTTCATTCGCCTCAGCACTCACCCCTGTTTTCTTACATCCTACCTCCCATTCCCCACTTTCCAGATCCCACTTCCCAGTCCTCAGCACTTCCAAGCCCTCAGTCCTGAGTCCTCAGTCCTCAGCACTTCCAAGCCCTCAGTCCTGAGTCCTCAGTCCTCAGCACTTCCCAGTCCTCAGCCATAAATACGGTATCAACAAGGCTCAAATCATTCATTCTTTTATTGATCAATAAGTTATGGATTCTTCGCTTTGCTCAGAATGACAAAATCGGAGCTATTGCAGCTAACCGGCGCTAACCGGAATTGACAGTATCATTCGCCTCAGCACTCACTCCTGTTTTCTTACATCCTACCTCCCATTCCCCACTTTCCAGATCCCACTTCCCAGTCCCCAGTACCCAGTCCTCAGTCCTCAGCACTTCCAAGCCCCCACTTTCCAGATCCCACTTTCCAGATCCCACTTTCCAGTCCTCAGCACTTCCAAGCCCCCACTTCCCAGTACCCCGTACCCACTCCCCACTCTTACAGCTTCCCCTTGGTGGAAGGGAGCACATTGCCGCTTACGGCGATGGCGTCCTTCATGGCATAGGCGAACGCCTTGAAGAGAGCCTCGATTTTGTGGTGGGTGTTCTGGCCCTCGAGGATTTTCAGGTGTATGTTGGATTTCATGCTGCCCGAAAGGGAGACGAAGAAATGTTCCACCATTTCGGTCGAAAATCCTTTGATGACGGGCCTGCGGAAATCCGCCCCGAAAACGCAGTAGCTCCTGCCGCCGAGGTCGAGCGCGCAGCGTGCGAGGGCGTCGTCCATCGGGATGATCGCCCACCCGTACCTGCGTAAGCCTGTTTTGTCGCCGATTGCCTGAAGCATGGCCTCCCCGAATACGATGGCGATGTCCTCGACCGTGTGGTGGTCATCGACATCGAGATCGCCGGTGCATTGAAGCATGAGGTCTATGCCCGAATGGCGGCTGAAATTCGCAAGCATGTGATCGAGAAACACGACACCGGAATCGACCGAACTTGTTCCTGTGCCGTCGAGGTTCACCGTAACGGTGATGTCGGTTTCTTTCGTGGTCCTCTGTACCGTTGCCGTGCGGCCGGTACGCCGGGCTTCTTGTGGCATGGGCGGATCTGAAGTCAAATTGTTTTCCTGTCTGTCTCTCAAAAGTAACAAAAATAAGGGAAAAGAGCATGGCGGCATCTTTGCGGGCCATCTCATCGGATCCATGCGATGCATTTTCCCGTCTTCTGTTCGGCAGAGTGATGCCGCCGGAATGGAATCTTTTTCCGGAAACGGCAACATGTTGTTAAATTACGTATCATTTACAGAAGAGTGTTTCCTGTTGTTTTGCATTACGTTGTGCCGGCAGACCAGTAAACTCGCCGGTTTTTTTTCTCTCCCAATACTGAGGAATATGCAGCTTGTAACAACGGCGACACACAAAAGTCCCTTTGCAAGCCATCCTTTTCGAGGATGCATGCTTTTCCTCGTTTTTCTTTTGATATCTCCCTTTTTTCGACTTCATGCCGCTCCTGCGCTGAAAAAAGCCGGACTTGTCACGCTCTGGCAACCGCAGGCGCAGTTTGCCGGGTATTATGTCGCGCTCGAAAAGGGCATCTACCGGAAACACGGTATCGACCTCCGGATCATTCCCGGAGTTGCAGGGCGGGCATCCGAGGACGTTCTCCGCAAGGGCGAAGCCGATTTTGCCGTACTCTGGCTGGCAACGGCAATTCAGGAACGCTCTGCCGGGACCCGGCTTGTGAACCTCGCCCAGATCATTCCGGGCTCTTCGATGATGATCGTTTCCCGGAAATCAGCCGGGATCAAGAGAATAGAAGACCTCAATGAACGGAAAGTCGGGCTCTGGGACGGAACGCTATCCCTGCTTCCGCGCCTGCTTTTCAGAAAATACGGAGTCCGCGTGCATGAGGTCAGGCAGTCCTACACGGTTAACCTCTTCCTGAGGGGCGGGGTCGAAGCCGCATCGGCGATGTGGTATAACGAATACGATGTGTTGCGCCATTCCGGAGTCGATCCAGGAGAACTGAACGTCCTGTTCCTCGAAAATTACGGGCTGAAGTTTCCTGAAGACGGCCTGTATGCCCTGGAACAGACGGTTGCCCGCGATCCGGAACTTGCAAGGGATTTCATCGAGGCTTCCTTCGAAGGATGGCGGTACGCCTTCCTTCACCCGGAGGAAGCGGCAGGGATCGTTATCCGTGCCATGCAGCAGGCGCATATACCGGCAAACAGGAGCCATCAGCTTTGGATGCTCGATCGCATGCGCGACCTGATGCTGCCCGCGGGGAAAAAAGAATTCGACAGTCAGCTGAAAAAGCAGGATTACGAGGATGCCGCCCATGAACTGCAGTCAGCAGGAGCGGTCCGGCATATCGTTCCATACGGCGAATTCGTCCGGAGGGTGCATGAAGGGCAATAGGAGCATAGCTGTCCGGCTGATTTTTGTGATCACCCTCTGGAGCACGCTGATTTTCATCGCTGCCCTCGGCTATAACTATTATCATTCGAGAGCAGTTCTCGAAGGGGAGCTTGAAAGTAACGCCCGTAACCTCGCCCTCTCCCTGGCCAACCGGGTGGAAACCGAGCTTGTTTCCGTATCGCGCGTTGTAGAAGAAATGTCCGTTTCTCTCGAGACAGGCAATTATCGGGATAAACGGCAGCTCAACAATCTGCTTTCCCAAACTCTCGCAAGCAACCCGAACATCCTCGGGTGCACCGCTGCATTCGAACCCTACGCCTTCAGCCGATCCAGTTATGGCTTCGCATCGTACTTCTACCGGGAAAAGGGGAGCATCGCGTACAAGGAACTTCAGCAGACCTACAGTAACCTGCCCTATTTTTTCTGGGACTGGTACCAGATCCCCCGGGAGCTCGGACATGAAGAGTGGAGCGAGCCCTATTTTGACGAAGGTGGAGCAAACCAGCTGCTGACGACCTGCTCGGTCCCTTTTTATGAGAAAAGAGACGGAAAACGCCGGTTCAGGGGCATCGTGACCGCCGACATCACCCTCAACTCCCTGATGGAGCTCATTTCATCGGTCAGAATTCTCAGGACAGGCTACGCGGCCCTTTTTTCCCGGCAGGGCATGGTCCTTGCCCACCCGTTGAAAAACGCGGTCATGAACGAGACCTTCTTCAGTCTCGCAGAGTCCCGTCACGATACCGGGTTGAGGGCAATAGGAAGACAGATGATAAGCGGTAAGAGCGGATTTGTCAACTGTACGAACTTCCTTGGGGAAAAAAGCTGGTTGTATTACGCTCCGATACGCTCTACAGGTTGGAGCCTGGCCGTTGTTTTTCCCGAGGCCGAACTGATGGAAAACGTCTGGAACCTTACTGTTGTCATGGCTTTCATCGGTTTTTCAGGCATCGTGCTGCTCTCCCTGACCGTTTTTCTCATTGCCCGCTCGATCACCCGTCCGCTTACAACGCTTGCCGCCACGAGCCGGACGATCGCTGACGGCAATTTCGACTTGGAATTGCCGCAGGTCAAGATCTTTGACGAAGTAGGGGTACTGACCTCATCATTCCAGTCCATGATAACCTCGTTGAAGGAATATATCAGGAACCTGACGGAAACAACCGCGGCCAAGGAACGGATACAGAGCGAGCTGAAACTGGCGAAAGACATACAGGCAAGCCTGTTGCCGAGGATTTTTCCGCCGTTTCCGGAACGGCCGGAGTTCGATATCTTCGCACTCATGCATCCGGCCAAGGAAGTCGGCGGAGATTTCTACGATTTCTTTTTCATAGATGACAACCACCTCTGTTTTCTTGTTGCCGACGTTGCGGACAAGGGAGTGCCTGCAGCATTGTATATGATGGTGGCAAAAACCCTTCTGAAATCAGAGGGGCAGCGTCTGGGCGATCCCGGAAAGATTTTATTCCATGTCAACAACATCCTTGCCGAGGATAACGAGAGCAGCATGTTTGCAACCGTTTTCTGCGGGATACTCGATACTGCGACCGGGGAAGTGCGTTTTTCGAACGCCGGCCACAATCCTCCCATGCTCATCCGGTCCGGAGAGGTCTCTTTCATGGGTTCGACCCCGGGCATGGTGCTTGGCCCGATAAAGAATGCGCCTTTTGCGACAGGCAGCATCATCCTCCATCCCGGAGATTCGTTGCTTCTCTATACCGACGGTGTTACCGAAGCCATTGACCGGCAAGGCGGATTTTTCGGTGAAAACAGTCTTCTGACATTTGTCCGGCAAGTGCCTTTTTCTGACAGTCGGGCGATGGTCCTGACAGTCAGGGAGGAACTGCTCCGTTTTTCCCTGGGTGTGGAGCAGTCCGATGACATCACGTTGCTCTGTGTGATCTACCGCGGTTTGCCGTGAGCATTTGTTTTTTATTCGCCTTGCAAGGATTAATGGTATATATTTGAATAATTTCTAAGTAATTGGATGTACCGGTATTCAGTGTTTTTATACCGGTGCTGGCGGTGCATGATCTCGCAAAACAACCCGCGGGAGAATATCATGACAGGTTATCACATCAGGTTTATTGCGGTCCTGGCATTACTGCTCATCAGTGCGTTGACAGGCTGCAGCAGGAGGGAGACGTTCGATCGTCTTGAACAGCTCGAAGGGAAGGAGTTCGCGATTCTTTCCGGAAGCGTCTGCGACAGGCTTGTCATGGAAAAATTTCCGTATGCGAAATTCCAGTACTTCAATACCGTCGCCGATGAAGTACTCGCATTGCAGACCGGAAAAGTCGACGCCGTAGCGCTTGACGAACCCATACTGAGGGTAATTGCCAAAAGGACCCCGGATCTCTATCTTTTTCCCGAACTCATCTCGGCCGACAGATACGGCTATGCCGTCAAACCTGACAATCCCGGACTCAGGGACTCGATCGATCAGACCGTCAGGGAACTGAAAACGAGCGGCAGGTATGATGAAATGATGCACCGCTGGTTCTCGGGAAGCGGGGTGCAGGACATGATTCCCGATAATGGTCCCAATGACAGGAATGGGGTGCTGAAACTCGGAACTGCGCCTGTTACCGAGCCGTTTTCGTATGTCGACGGTTCCGGGCGCATTGTCGGTTTCGATATCGAGATGGCCGGCCAGGTCGCCAGGAAACTGGGCAAAAGACTTGAAGTCGTGAGCATGGATTTCGGAGCGCTTATTCCTGCCCTTGTTTCGAACAAAGTCGATATGATCGGTGCATGCATCATCATAACCGATGAACGGGCCAGGAAAGTTCTTTTTTCAGAACCCTACTACACGGGGGGCATGGGGGTCATGGTTAAACAGGGACGGTTGAACAATAAGTCTCAATCGGGGAAATGAGCGTGGTCTCGATCAGGCCCACCCTTGGGGAGGTACCCTGGAGAATCCCGGCTGCTGTAAGTTTCTGCAATATTGAACTTTCCATAACCAATGATTACAGTCGAGCATCTTTCCAAGAGTTTCGGTGACTTTTCGGTACTCAGGGATATTTCTGTCGATATAAAGCAGGGAGAGGTGATATCGATTATCGGTCCTTCCGGTTCCGGCAAGAGCACCTTCCTCCGGTGCATCAATCTGCTGGACCGTCCGAGTGGAGGGAAAATAAGGATCAAAGGCATCGATATGCTTGACCGGCATACCGATGTGGCCAAAGTCAGGCAGAAGATGAACATGGTGTTCCAGTCTTTCAATCTGTTTGCGCACCTGTCCGTAATAGACAACCTTACGCTTGCGCCGATGAAACTGCTCGGGAAGAGCCGTCAGGAAGCCGAGCGCAAAGCCCATGAACTACTCAGGCTCATAGGGCTCGGAGAGAAGTACTATTGCTTTCCAGACGAGCTTTCCGGCGGTCAGAAGCAACGGGTGGCAATTGCCCGCTGCCTTGCGATGGAGCCGGAGATCATCCTGTTCGATGAACCGACATCAGCACTTGACCCGACCATGGTCAGCGAGGTGCTTTCGGTTATCCGGCGACTGGCGAAGGAAGGACTCACCATGCTGATCGTCACCCATGAAATGGATTTTGCCAGGGATGTATCAACAAGGGTGTTCTATCTGGACGAAGGCGCAATCTACGAGCAGGGAACCCCCGGGGAGATATTCGGTAATCCGGGCAGGGAAAAAACAAAAGCGTTCATCAGAAGACAGCAGAGTCTATATCAGCGCCTCTTTTCTGCCGATTTCGACCTGTATTCCCTCAATGCGGAGGTGGAAAGTTTCTGCAGCAGGCATCTGGTGCCCCTGAAATCAAGACATGGCCTCACTCTGCTTATTGAAGAGGTGCTTCAACTGTATGGCACCTCATCGTCATTTTTCCCGATCGATATTACGGTCAATTACAGTGAAAAAACCGGGCAGCTCGAACTGCTTCTTGAATCTCCTCCGGGTTCGGCAAATCCACTGGAGCTTCAGGGCGAAGATTCCGCCCTTGGCCTCGCGATCATCCGGAACCTGCTGCTGGACCGCGAATTCACGCATTCGGATAACAGGAACATCCTGAAACTGTATCTCAAGAACCCTTAACAATACATCACCATAATGACAATAGAGACGATCAAGCAAACGTCAGCCCTCGTGGTTGCGGTATCGGGCAGAATGGATGCCGTTACGGCCCCTGAATATGAAAAAAAAATCAACGAACTTCTCGATAGCGGTGAAGTCAGTTACGTCGTCGATTTCGGCCAGCTCGAGTATATCAGCAGCGCCGGATTGCGTGCACTGCTTTCCACGACCAGACGGATCAGGGATAAACAGGGCTGCATCCTGCTTGCCAATATCGTAGGGAATGTGAAAGAGGTATTCGAAATGTCCGGGTTTGGAAGTATTTTTACGGTACACGCAACGGTGGATCAAGCTCTGAAAATGTTACCAGGCTGAATGAAAGACCCTGGATCAGAAATCCGGATATCTGCCGATATCGACAAACTTCCCCTGCTCTGCGGATTTGTCGAGGAGCATTCGGAAGCATCAGGATGCGGCAAGGCAAGGACTAACGGGATGCTTCTTGCTGCTGAGGAGGCTTTTGTCAACATCTGCCGGTATTCCTACCCGAAGGGCCACGGAGAAGTCACGGTTTCGTGCGGCAGAGAGGACAATTTTTTCATTCTTGAATTTATCGATGAAGGTGTCCCTTTCGATATCCTGTCTGCGCCGGAGCCCGAACTGGAACTTGATCCGGATCAGCGTTCGCCCGGCGGACTCGGCATTTTTTTCATACGGCAGATGACCGACCGGCTTTCCTACAGGAGGGTTGACGGGAGGAATTTCCTCACGATGGCGTTCAACTGCAGATAAAAAATCAGCGGGATTCTTTCCCGCCCATCGGATTTCATGTCGGTAACATCAACCGGATATCGAAAGGGGCATAGCCGTTTTTTCAGCCTTCATGTGTCCGCAAAGAGAGCAGCATTCCAGATTCATACCCAAGCGAAAAACAGTGACGAGGGATACTTTCTCTGCTGTCAGCAGGATGGACAGTTTTCTGGTCATTATTGTTTCCGGCAACAACAATTCTCAGGGGAATCAATGGAACGGGGCGGTCATTCCGCAATGAAGCGCGGCTATGGTTAGTATCCATTTTACGGAAATTGAGAAGCGCCGGAGTGAAAACATCGGAAGAGTAATTTATCGATAATGACCTATGAGGTTTTTTGCCCGATCATGCCTTTCGGCATTCATGATTCTCATGACCCTTGCCGCATGTGACAATGGAGGCGAAGGTTCCCGGAAACAAGGGTATGCTGCTGTCGAGGAACTGAAATCGGAACGTATCGGTGTACTGCTCGGTTCGACCCATGATCGTTATGCTGCCAGTCATTTTCCCCAGGCTCAGATTTTTCAGTACAAATCACCTTCCGACATGGTCGTCGCCGTGAAATCAGGGAAAGTGGATGCCGCCATTTACAGTTCGGCAGAACTTGAAGAGCTTATGCGGCAACAGCAGGACATCGGTATTATCGGCAAATCGCTCTATTCGACCATGCTTGCAATGGCATTTCACAAGGGAGATGATGAACTCCGTACATCGTTCAACCGTTTCCTTGCATCGATAAAGCAGAATGGCGTGTATGACGACATGTCAACGAGATGGACGAAAACCGGAAATCATGAAATGCCGGTTATTCCTGAAAGTAAACCAGCCACGGGGACTCTTGTTGTCGGAATGGTTCATGACATGGGGTTTCCGTTTATTACGGTCCAGAACAACAGGCTTGTAGGCTTCAATGTCGAAATGCTCGACAGGTTCGGCGTATTTGTCGGCAGAAAAATCGAATATGTCAGCCTTGACTTCGGAAGTCTCATCGCTGCTCTTGAAAGCAGGAAAATTGACATGATCGGTTCGGTGATATCCATCACGCCGGAAAGAGCGAAAAGTGTCGATTTTTCTGATCCTTATTACGAGGAGCAGGCAAAAGTGTTCGCCCTGAAAAAGAACATAGCCGGGGCAATCCCGGAGACTGATAAAAAGTCCGACGGCAATATCCTTACCAGATTTCTGTCCGGAACAGCTGAAAGCTTCCAGAGCAACATCATTCAGGAAAATCGATGGCGCCTGATCGTCCGCGGGCTATGGGTAACGGTGGTTATCTCTTTTCTGTCGACGCTTTTCGGTACCGTTCTTGGTGGAGCAGTCTGTTTTCTCAGGATGTCCAACAACGTGTTTTTCCGGTCTTTCGCCCGCGCATATATCTCTGTCATGCGAGGAACGCCGGTCCTGGTTGTGCTTATGCTGATCTTCTATGTGGTTTTCGCATCGGTGAACATCGATCCTGTCGTTGTCGCTGTTTTTGCATTCGGCATGAACTTCGCGGCATATGCCGCCGAAATCTACCGTGCCGGTATCGAGGGCATCGACAGGGGGCAGCGGGAAGCAGGCATCGCCATGGGGTTCAGTCGCACCGAAACGTTCCGTCACATCATTATTCCTCAGACGGTCATGCGGATTCTGCCGGTCTACAAAGGGGAGTTCATTTCGCTGGTCAAGATGACCTCCATCGTGGGTTACATTGCCGTACAGGACCTGACGAAAGCGAGCGACATCATCCGCAGTCGTACTTTCGACGCGTTTTTTCCGATTATCATGGTTGCCGTGCTCTACTACTTCATTTCCTGGACCCTGCTGCTCTTCATCGGGTATCTCGAGAAGACGATCAACCCGAGATTCAAACGCAGAACCGTGCCTCAACAGGCATGACCTGTTTATCGCTCCGGCAAACATATTTCGCAAGGAAATCCATCTTGCAGGGATGTCATTCCGCAACGACGCATTGCCATGTGAAGGATTCGCTGCCAGACGTTACTCCTTTTGGATTCTTCACTTCGTTCAGAATGACAGGAAAAGGCAGAATGACAGGAATAAGGCAGAATGACAAAAAAAAGACAGCATGGCAAAGGCAAGAGCAAGGGCAGAATGTCAAGAGCCGGAAGTCTGTTCTGAAACATAGGTGTCGTCCTGAATGAAGCATGGCGGTGAGAAGGAACCGTCTCCCTGTAAAACCAAAACATCCGGATTCTTCGCTGTCATTCAGCGTGACAGCACGGTTTGTCATGCTGAACGCAATGAAATGAAGCGAAGCATCCATTACCGGACTTCGCTTTTTGTGGATTCTTCACTTCGTTCAGAATCACAGGAAAAGGCTGCAAGACAGGAAAAGACAAATGACAGGAGCAGGGAGTTTTTGGCAAAAGGAAAGCTGATGTTTTCAATCGCCGGATTCCCGGATCAGTGCTGCATGAATTTGTTGATGACGTAAAGGATCAGGCTGAGGATGATGGACAGCATGATCGAGGTGCCAATGGGAAAATAGAGCCTGAAGTTCTCCTTTTCAATCCGGATGTCGAGCGGCAGGTTTCCTATCCAGTTGAGCCATCCGCTACTGCCGGCTTTTCCCAGGGTCAGGAGCACAAGTCCGAAGAGTATGGCGGCTATTCCGCCGATGACAAGTATTTTTCCGGCTTCTGAAAACACGGCTTGGATTTTTTTTAAAAGTTACTAACTTTAAGGCCTTTAACGGTAAAAGATACGTTAGGATAATTGGAAATTTAATCACGGCGGCCGGAAATGTATATTTTCCTTTTAATTGTAGGTTTGCTTGCAGCAGTCATGCTTGTCGGCGTCATACTCCTGCAGAGTCCGAAAAGCGGCAGCGGCCTGACCGGGGGTATTTCGAGCCTCGGCACCGTGCAGACACTCGGCATCAGGAGGACTGGTGATTTCCTGACCAAGACAACCGCGATCCTTGCAGCTGTCGTCATGCTGATCTGTTTTATCGCCCAATTCACGCTTCCAGGAAGGCAGTCTTCAACCGGAGTGAGAAGCGTTCTTCAGGAAAACGTCCCGGTTGTGCCTGCGACTCCCGCTGCGCCTGCTGTCCCGTCAGCTCCCGTGGCCCCGGTCCAGTCGGCACCGGCTGTTCCTGCAGCGCCGGTAAAATAACGCTCTTTTGCACCCGTGGCTCAATCGGTAGAGCAACTGACTCTTAATCAGTGGGTTCCAGGTTCGAGTCCTGGCGGGTGCACCATATGAAAGAAAGGCTTACAGGTCGATACTTGTAAGCCTTTTGTGTTTATTGCTTTGGAGAGAGCTTTGATTCAAGTTCTTGGTTTTGGATGACACAGTAATGAACCGTCTACGTCTATAAAAGGTCCCCGTCTTTCCGGTCCCCCCGACCCGCTCCACCCCAAAAAAATCACATTTTAAAAAGTTGCCAGTGCAAGCATTCATCTGCAATGTTCTTGTTGGTAATGTGTTTATTTTGTAAATATTTGCTACCGGTTGCGTGTCCCCTGTTTCCCTTACAAGCCGGTTTGTCTTTTAGGATTTTCGTCAGTTACCCATGTCTTATGAGGTCTCGCTGATGTACCGGAATGAAATCCATCATTCACTCCCTCATTTTCACGGTTACTGCCGCACTTTTTTTCGTATCGGACACTTTTTGTCCCAGGTACCTCACTATGTTGTTCAGTAAAACTCCTGAAGTTAGAAAAATGCAGGAATGAGACAATCGAGGCCACCGCTTGCACGTATGCAGCATATCGATCGCGAACTTCGGAACCACAACTATCCGAACTGCTCAAGGATTGCACTTTATTTTGATGTCAGCAGCAAGAGCATCCAGCGGGATATCGACTTTATGCGTGACATGCTTCATGCGCCTATCGAATATGACCCCGGCAAAAAAGGTTATTTCTACAAAAATTCCTGGAAGTTCGATCCGTCCTTGTTTCTCAACCGGCAGGAACTGGAGGCGCTTGCCGCAACGACGAGGGTTCTTGCCCAATACCAGGGGACGCCGTATTACGAAGAGGTTTGCCGTGCGATTGAAAAAATCATGCAATACCTGCCGGTTTCCTGCTCAGGAAAAGGCCTGTTCGAGATCTATTCGTTCGATAATCCCGTTCCGGTTTGCCATATCGATCAGGAGAAGTTTGCCCTACTGGAAGAGGCTGTGAGCAACATGCGGAAAGTTTCCATGACCTATAATTCATCATCGAGACAGGTTGTCAACGAGCGTATCGTTCATCCCTATCGTCTTCATTACGATCAATCAAGCGGAATCTGGTATCTCATTGGCTACTGTGAATACCGCAAAGCCTGCAGAACCTTTGCAATCAGCCGTATTCTGACGCTGGTACTTACTGAAGAACATTTTACCATACCGGAATCATTCAGCATCGGCGAATATCTTGCAAAAGCCTTCCAGCAGACTGTCGGTCCAGCGACATACGAAATTACCATCAGATTCTCTTCTTATCAGGCCCAATGGATCAGGGAACGCCGCTGGCACTCCACGCAGAAAATACAGGAGCATGAAGACGGCTCACTGATACTTTCGCTGAGCGTCGGTGCGCTCGATGCGGTCAAACGCTGGATCATGCAGTATGGATCGCAGGCTGAAGTCCTTGGACCCGAAGAACTGCGGGATATGGTAAAGATGGAGGTTAAGGAGATGGGAGAGGTGTATGGAAGAGGTTAATAAAATTATTGCTTTTGCACATGTTACGGGTGATCGCAACCAGTTATTGGTTGAACATTTGTACAATGTCGCAAACCTATCACGTTCACATGCAAATAAAATAGGATTACAATTGCATGGGGAATTGATTGGGCTGCTTCACGACCTTGGGAAATTTAGTACGGAATTTCAGAATTATCTTAAATCTGCAACAGGGCTCTTAAATCCTGATGAAGATGAGGATTTTGTTGATGCAAAAGGTCTTAAAGGAAGAATAGACCATTCCAGTGCAGCATCTCAGTTTGTTTGGCAAGAACTATCAAAGCGGGGAAAATTAGGTGCAATGGTCGGCCAAATTCTTGCATTATGTCTTGCCTCTCACCACTCTGGTTTGATCGATTGTCTCAGTTCAGGCATAAATAGTCCTGTTGAGGATACCTTTACAAAGCGGATGAAGAAAGATTATAAACGCACTCATTATTCAGAGGTAATTAAAAAGTCGGATAAACATATTCTTGATCATGTAAACGAGATAATTGATAATCCTGGATTTTTCAATGAATTTGAAAAGGTAGTTCGGAGTATAATTCTGTCTGCTTCAGATAAAAGCGATACAGTTATACAAAACCAAATAGCTCTACTTGTTCGATTTTTATTCAGCTGTCTTATTGATGCTGACCGATTTGATTCAGCCTGTTTTGAGTATCCTGCGAGGGTCAAGTATCTGGTAGGACGAGGTCCCGCAATATGGGATAGCTTAGTATCAAGACTTGAGGGGCATTTAAGCCAGTTTAAACAGGAATATCCAATTGATCAGCTTCGCCGAGAAATTGCAGAACACTGTCTGAATGTAGCTAATAGAGATAGAGGTACCTTTACACTCACAGTCCCAACAGGCGGCGGAAAAACACTTGCAAGTCTTCGTTTTGCGTTACACCACGCAAGGATTTACAAGATGGATCGGGTGATATACATAATTCCTTTTACTTCTATCATTGACCAAAACGCTCAGGTCGCCCGGCAGATTTTAGAGCCAGAAGGAGTGGACCCCGGAAGCATAGTGCTTGAACATCATTCAAATCTGACACCAAAACAGCAGACATGGCGTAGCAAGATAATTTCTGAAAACTGGGAGGCTCCTGTCGTTTTTACCACAAATGTTCAGTTTCTGGAAACACTTTTTGGAAGCGGTACACGGGGAGCGCGTCGTATGCACCAGTTGGCAAACAGTGTTTTAATATTTGATGAAATTCAAACATTGCCAGTTAATTGTATTCACCTTTTCAACAATGCAATCAATTTTCTGGTTGAGCAGTGTGGAAGTTCGGTGGTTTTATGTACAGCGACGCAGCCATTGTTAAACAGAGTTGATACTCACAAGGGAGCTATAAAATTGTATTCAGGTTGTGAAATCATTCCTGATGTGCGGCAACTTTTCGATGATCTGAAAAGGGTTGAAGTATTGAATGAGTGCAAACCAGGTGGTTGGCTTCTTGAAGAAGTTGCTGAATTGGCTCAAGCAGAAATTTTGGTTGCAAGGAGTTGTCTGGTAATCGTGAACAACAAAAAAACAGCTCAAGAGCTTTATCGATTATGCGCAATACAAAATGGTTGTCAGGTATATCATCTGAGCACCAATATGTGCCCGGCACACCGAAAGTCGATCTTGGGCGAGGTCAGAAATCAGCTTGATGAACAAAAACCTACAATCTGTATAAGCACTCAACTCATCGAAGCTGGAGTAGATGTTGATTTTGGTTCAGTTATCCGCGTCATAGCAGGTCTGGACTCTATAGCTCAAGCTGCAGGCCGATGTAATCGGCATAATCGAAGAAAAGAGTTGGGGCGTGTTCATATTGTCAATATCAAAAAAGAAAATCTAAGTATGCTCCCGGACATTAATATTGGTAGAGACAAAGCGGAACGTGTACTCGACGATTATGAAAAAGATCCTAAAAGGTTCGGGTACAACTGTATTGGTCCGGAAGCGATGGCGTGGTTTTACGAAAATTACTTTTTTTCGCGAGCAATTGAGATGGATTATAAGGTTTCCTCAAAAGAAGTTGGACATGAAGATACACTGCTAAACTTACTTTCAGTAAATAACCTTTCACTCGAAGAATATAAAAGAATTCATCGTAAAGCTCCGGAGATCTATTTACGACAATCATTTATGATGGCAGCAAAGATTTTTAAAGCTATTGATGCACCTAATCAGGGTATTGTCGTGCCCTTTGGTGAGGAAGGTCAATCTATAGTAAATGAATTGTGTTCCATTCATCCTGCTGGAATCGGATTCAATGTTCTGCGCAGGGCACAACAGTTCAGTGTTAATGTGTTTCCAAAACTACTAAATGAGATGATTCTTGCTGGCGTGGTTAGAGAAACACAGGATGGCACAGGAATCCTGTATCTTGCTGATAAGCGTTATTACAGTTCTAAATATGGATTGATCGAACAACCTGAAGAGATAATGGAGGTATGGGATGTTTGAAAAAAATAGTATCGAATTTAAAGTCTGGGGGCGTTATGCCCTGTTTACCGATCCGATAACACGAATTGGAGGCGAGAAATGTTCATATCATATTCCCACATATGAATCATTGAAGGGTATAGCCAAGTCTATCTATTGGAAGCCAACCATTATTTGGATTATTGACGAGGTGCGATTAATGAAACGAATCCGCACCCAAACAAAAGGAACAAAGCCTTTAAAGTTCAGTAGCGGAGGGAATGACCTCTCAATCTACACCTTTCTCACAGATGTAGAATACCAGGTGCGAGCTCACTTTGAATGGAATTTTCACCGTCCAGAATTAACCAAGGACCGAATAGATGGCAAACATTACGCTATTGCTCTACGCATGTTAGAGCGTGGAGGACGACAGGACATATTTCTGGGTACGCGGGATTGTCAGGGATATGTTGAGCCTTGCGAATTTGGTTCCGGAAGGAGCCCTTATGATGGAGAAGGACAATTGGCCTTCGGTTTAATGTTCCATAGTTTTGATTATCCCGATGAGACTGGATTATCTGAACTACATGCACTTTTTTTTCGCCCCGTGATGAATGATGGTTGTATTCGTTTCGAACGTCCTGAAAAATGTTCCATATCGAAGTTTGTGCGTCCAATGCATGCAAAATCGTTTGGAAAAAATCAATGGCGAAGTGTTGAAGAAGAACTCACTGAAATGGGAGGTTAAAATGAGTTGGATGGAAGAATTGTACAAGACTTATAAAAACTGTTTAGGAAAAGAGCCGCCAGGGTCAGAAAGGTTAATCCCGATTGGTCATATGATTCAACAAGCACACCTGGAAATTACCATTGATATTCTAGGTACTTTCATAAGAGCAAAAATTGTCAAGAAAGAGGCGACCTTGTTACCAGTAACTGAGGATTCTGCTGGAAGAAGTGGTATCAAACCACCCCCTCATCCTTTGTGCGATAAAGTACAGTATTGCGCTGGAGATTATTCAACTGATTTTGGAGGCCAAAAGCCTTCATTTTTCGAAGAGTATAAGAAACAACTTTCCGAATGGTGTGAATCGGAGTTTTCACATCCAAAAGCAAAAGCGGTACTTGCTTACATAAGTAAAGGTAGAGTAGTAAATGATCTTGTGAACGGGAAATTATTGCATGTTGATACAGCAGGTAAGTTGCTTACTCGTTGGACAGATGCAAGTAAGAGTCATGAAATTTTTAGTCTCTTAACGCCAAAAGAAGGAAAAAAGGATCAAGGCGATGCATTTATTCGATGGAATGTTGTAGAACTTGAAAACCCTTGTTCTGCAGTATGGAACGATGAGTCATTGCAGAAAGCATGGATTGAATATGAAGCAAGTGTTAATAAAGAAGAAGGTTTTTGCATGGTTACAGGAGAAAAGGCAGTATTAGCTTTAAACCATCCAAAAGGAATCCGTTATGGTGGTGATGGAGCTAAACTTATAAGTGCAAACGATTCGTCCGGGTATACTTTTCGCGGTCGTTTTACAGACGATTCTGGACAGCAAGCTTGTGGAGTCAGTAGAGAAGTCACCCAGAAAGCGCACAATGCTTTGCACTGGCTTATCAAGCGTCAGGCATATCGAAATGATGATCAAGTTATTGTTTCTTGGGCAGTTGGAGGGCATTCAGTTCCTGACCTCTTTTGTAATTCTTATGATTTGTTTTTAGGAAGTGAAGACACTTTTTCAGAGAGCAATGCTGCTGATACAGTCAGTGATATTGGTCAGGCGTTTGCCCTACGTTTAAGTAAAGTAATTGCAGGTTACAGGGCACAACTTGACGATACCGATGATATTATTGTTATGGGACTTGACTCAGCCACCCCAGGCAGAATGGCTATCACCTTTTATCGAGAGTTGAACGGCTCTGAATTTCTTCAACGACTTCAATCGTGGCATGATCAAAATGCTTGGCTACAAATTTACAGTAAGGAAATTCATTTTTTTGGTGCTCCATCTCCACAAGATATAGCAGAAGCTGCTTATGGCTCTCGTTTGGACAAAAAACTACGTAAATCTACAGTTGAGCGATTGCTTCCTTGTATCGTAGATTCCCAGCGCATACCACGTGATCTTGTCGAATCTGTTTTCAGAAGAGCATGTAACCGTCAGGGATTGAAAACATGGGATTGGGAAAAAACTCTTGGAATTGCATGCGCCGTTTATAGAGGTTTTTACAACGAAAAACAATATCAAATGAAACTGGAAACTGAAAGAAACACTACAGATTATCTCTATGGCAGATTATTAGCGATTGCTGATAACATTGAAAACTATGCCCTTAAGATGGCGGGAGAGGGACGCGAAACAACGGCTGCAAGATTGATGCAGCGCTTTGCTGATCGCCCTTTTTCTACATGGAGAACCATCGAGTTAGCATTAATTCCCTACAAGACGCGACTTCACTCTTCAGAAAAAACAATGGGTTTTCTGAAAAATAGAGAGCGATTACTCGATGAGGTGATGTGCGCTTTTTGTACTGGAGATTATAGCAAGGAGAAAGATCGCCCGTTATCCGGCGAATTTTTATTGGGATATCATTGTCAGCGCCATGCATTATTTTCATCAAAATCCTCTGAACGAGACAGCTCAGATCATGATAGCCAAATTTTTAATTCAACAACTGATCTAAACCAAGGAGAATAAAATGGGCATCCTCCAAAACAAAGTTGATTTTGCTGTTATCCTGCGTGTCCGAAACGCCAATCCGAATGGAGATCCTCTCAACGGTAATCGTCCGCGTACTGATTACTCAAATTTTGGTGAAATTTCAGATGTTTGCATCAAAAGAAAAGTCCGTGATAGACTACTTGAGCGTTGGCTTGCAAATGGCAAACAGGATGACGGAAACATGATTTTTGTGCAGTCTGATGACAGGAATGAAGATGGAGCAAAGAGTCTTCGGGCAAGAGCTGAAACTGTTTTGGGAAGTAAACTTGGTTCAGATCAAACAGCCAAACTGGCTTGTGAAAAATGGATTGATGTTCGAGCATTTGGCCAATTATTTGCACTTAAAAATGTGAAAAAAAGTAGTAAAAAAGCTGAAGAGGGTGCAAGTAGTGACGGTGATACCGGAATATCTATTGGAATTCGTGGGCCAGTCACGGTTCAATCGGCATTCAGCGTGGAACCTGTTGAAATAACAAGTATACAGATTACCAAAAGCGTGAGTGGTGAGGGTGATGGTTCAAAACGTGGTTCCGACACGATGGGAATGAAACATCGGATTGATAAGGGTATCTATGTTTTCTATGGAAGCATGAATCCACAGTTAGCTGAGAGAACCGGTTTCTCAGATAATGATGCTGATATAATCAAGGAGGTTCTACCACGATTGTTTGAAAACGATGAATCTTCCGCCCGCCCTGCTGGGAGTATGGCAGTATTAAAAGTTATATGGTGGAAACATAACTGTAAACCGGGCCAATATTCTTCTGCCAGAGTTCACAGTTCATTGAACATCAATCCGGGTGGTGATTTTGGTCTGGACAATTTGAAGGGATTAGAACCAGAAATCATTGATGGGTTTTAAGTATTAGTCAATGTACCTGGAATCCGAGTTCATAGCGCTGTCGGCATTGCAGCATTACGTGTATTGCCCCCGGCAGTGCGCGTTGATCCACATCGAGCAGGTATGGGCGGAGAACAGCTACACCGCTGAAGGACGGGAGATGCATGAGCGGGTTGATGATGGCGAAACGTCATACAAACCGGGTATCCGGATAACGAGGAGTGTTCCATTGCGAAGCGTTGTCTTGGGTGCCTCGGGAATTGCGGATGTCGTGGAGTGGCATAAGCGAAATGATCATGAAGAGCCTTTTCCTGTGGAGTACAAACGGGGCAGGCAAAAAAAACACGATGCTGACAAGGTACAGCTCTGTGCCCAGGCGATCTGCCTCGAAGAGATGCTTGGAAAGACCATTCCTGCCGGAGCGTTGTTTTACGGTCAGACAAGGCACCGGTTTGATGTGGTTTTCGACACCATATTACGACAAAAAACCATAGCCGTAGCAGAAGCCGTACATGAACTGTTCAGGATCGGTATTACTCCACCGCCGGAACCCGGTCCGAAATGCAATCAGTGCTCACTTCAGGAACTTTGCCTGCCCGAAATTGTCGTTCGAAGCCGGTCGGCACGTAATTATGTGCATACCCTGTTCCATGAATTGTCGGAAGAGGAGGTGCTGTGAAGAAACTGCTCAACACGCTCTTTGTAACGACACAAGGCTCCTATTTGTCAAAAGAGGGTGAATGTGCGGTCATCAGGATCGAGAGGGATGAAAAAGTCAGGCTCCCTATTCATATGCTCGACGGCATCCTCTGTTTTGGTCAGGTAACCTGCAGTCCATTTCTCCTTGGTCATTGCGCGGAAAATGGTGTAACGGTAACCTTCATGACAGAATATGGCCGGTTTCTCTGCCAGCTTCAGGGACCGACGAAAGGCAATATTCTGCTCAGGCGTTCACAATACCGTTTCGCCGACAATTATCAGCAGTCGGCCATACTTGCCCGGTCGTTTATTATCGGAAAAATCGGCAACAGCCGAGTCACCCTTGCGCGGGCGTTGCGCGATCACCCTGAAAAAGTCGATGGTGTAAAGATGCGTTACGCCCAGAAATCGCTTGCCAGTTGCGTGAAGCGACTTGAAAATGAAACCGACCAGGAAATAATCAGGGGAATCGAAGGTGAGGCCGGAAAAGTGTATTTCGAGGTTTTCGATCAGTGTATTACCGTTTCCGATCCACTGCTGAGGTTCAACGGACGGAACAGGCGGCCGCCGGTTGACCGGATAAATTGCCTGCTTTCGTTCCTGTACACTCTTCTGACGCATGATATCCGTTCGGCGCTTGAATCATGTGGGCTTGACCCGGCGGCGGGATTTCTGCACAAAGATCGACCTGGCCGTCCAAGCCTTGCTCTTGATATGCTCGAAGAGTTCCGTTCCTATATCGCCGACAGACTGGCTTTGTCATTGATCAATCGGGGACAGATACAAGCCGGTGATTTCACCGTTTCCGAAACCGGAGCGGTTTTGCTGAAGGACGATGCACGAAAAACATTGATAACCGCATATCAGAGAAGAAAGCAGGAAGAAATCGAGCATCCATTTGTAAAAGAAAAAATGGCTGTCGGACTTCTTTGGCACATGCAGGCAATGCTGCTGGCCCGGTATATCAGAGGAGATATCGACACCTATCCGCCATTTGTCTGGAGATAGAAGCATGATGGTTCTCGTTGCCTATGACGTCAATTCTGAAACGGTCGCCGGGCGGCGGCGGTTACGAAGAATAGCCAAGACCTGTCAGAATTACGGACAGCGTGTCCAGTATTCCGTATTCGAATGCAATGTTGATCCGGCTCAATGGGTGAAACTGCGAGCAAGTTTGATGCATGAAATGGATCGCAAGCATGATAGTCTGCGTTTTTACTTTCTCGGATCGAACTGGCAAGGCAGGGTTGAACATGAAGGGGTGAAAGAGCCTCGTGACCTCGAAGCGCCGCTGATTTTATAAATCGCGAACATCATGCTGTACCAGAAATTCCGGCAGGTTCGCGATAGAACTAACAGCTTTTAAAATATAGATTTGATTTTTTCATTGTCAGGTTTGCGTGAATTGTTCTATGGCATACGAAATGGTTCGCGGATAATGTTCCGTAAGCCATGGAATACCTGACACCATAGATTTACAGTCGCGCCCCGCGTGGGCGCGTGGATTGAAACGAATCCTGCCGGGGGAACAAGGAGCACGGGACTGGTCGCGCCCCGCGTGGGCGCGTGGATTGAAACAAACAGGCGAGGGCTGTCTCGTTGATCGGGAGGTGTCGCGCCCCGCGTGGGCGCGTGGATTGAAACCGCAACCTTAAAAAGGAGGAGGAACAATAGAGGTATGTCGCGCCCCGCGTGGGCGCGTGGATTGAAACGCCTTAACTGTTAAGTTAGTCCTGTTAGAAGATTAGTCGCGCCCCGCGTGGGCGCGTGGATTGAAACCCTGAGATAAAGACAGGAGACCTTGCACAGGATGGTCGCGCCCCGCGTGGGCGCGTGGATTGAAACTTATTACATTATTGAGCTGTTAGATTAGGCTTGTGAGTCGCGCCCCGCGTGGGCGCGTGGATTGAAACCAGGGATATGGGAGTTAGTCGACGACACAGGACGTCGCGCCCCGCGTGGGCGCGTGGATTGAAACGATCTCCTTGCGCTCGGCTTCCGCATATTGCACGTCGCGCCCCGCGTGGGCGCGTGGATTGAAACTGCAAACACGAGATCATCGCCCAGCTGACCGGCGGTCGCGCCCCGCGTGGGCGCGTGGATTGAAACTTCGAGCTCGGGTCCAGGGCCTCGCGCATCCTCCAGTCGCGCCCCGCGTGGGCGCGTGGATTGAAACCCCTGATGTCGTCCTGCATCACGGATGTGACGACAGTCGCGCCCCGCGTGGGCGCGTGGATTGAAACAATGAAATCTTGACGACTATAGATTTTAACCATAAGTCGCGCCCCGCGTGGGCGCGTGGATTGAAACATTTTATCCTCTCCTGGGTTGCTTGATCAATGATGTCGCGCCCCGCGTGGGCGCGTGGATTGAAACATCATGTCTGTACTAATTTTTCTGCTCTTAATTGGTGTCGCGCCCCGCGTGGGCGCGTGGATTGAAACCTCAAGATTTTTGGTCAAGAGACATTGCTGTGGATGTCGCGCCCCGCGTGGGCGCGTGGATTGAAACACTACTGCGGTCAGTTCCGTTGTATCCGCCGCGCGTCGCGCCCCGCGTGGGCGCGTGGATTGAAACAGATAACCGAGCTTAATCCTGGGGATGCTGCGATTGTCGCGCCCCGCGTGGGCGCGTGGATTGAAACACATACCACTCTTTAAACTCAGAAGGTTGAGGAATGTCGCGCCCCGCGTGGGCGCGTGGATTGAAACCGTTAGGGCATATAACAGCTATTGGCTGGGTATTGTGTCGCGCCCCGCGTGGGCGCGTGGATTGAAACACCGTGTCGCACAACGGCCTCACAGTTTCTGCTGGTCGCGCCCCGCGTGGGCGCGTGGATTGAAACCTGGCCCTGGCCGTCAGTGTGTGCCAGATTGATATGTCGCGCCCCGCGTGGGCGCGTGGATTGAAACCACCATAACAATTTAAAATTTAATTTATTTTTTAGTCGCGCCCCGCGTGGGCGCGTGGATTGAAACAAAAGGGAACTACCAATATGGCTACGCATTTTCAGGTCGCGCCCCGCGTGGGCGCGTGGATTGAAACAAATAAGGGTAAAATCAATCAGCCGAAACGGAATAGTCGCGCCCCGCGTGGGCGCGTGGATTGAAACTTTTCGGTTTGCGAAAACTTGCGGCGATTATCCCGGTCGCGCCCCGCGTGGGCGCGTGGATTGAAACCTGCATCACAGTGTATGGTTGTAACAAGCGCCGGAAAGTCGCGCCCCGCGTGGGCGCGTGGATTGAAACAGGAAGGTCATGCGCATTGCTCGTTTTCAATGGAGTCGCGCCCCGCGTGGGCGCGTGGATTGAAACTGCAGATGGTCCACTTGGAACAGTTACGGCTGGAGGGTCGCGCCCCGCGTGGGCGCGTGGATTGAAACGCTTGATCATGGCGTAGGAAACATCGAAATCCTGTCGCGCCCCGCGTGGGCGCGTGGATTGAAACGACGGTATCGCGATTTATAACGCCTTGAAAATGCGTCGCGCCCCGCGTGGGCGCGTGGATTGAAACAGTTCGAGGACCAGGACGGCGTCGTTTCGGACTGGGTCGCGCCCCGCGTGGGCGCGTGGATTGAAACCGCCTGGTCCTCCGTCACCGGTCGCCCGATGGTGGGTCGCGCCCCGCGTGGGCGCGTGGATTGAAACTCATCTGGTCCGACATAGACCCCTGATGATTTGGTCGCGCCCCGCGTGGGCGCGTGGATTGAAACACCGAGATCATCGGAAGCCGATCAGGATACAACGGTCGCGCCCCGCGTGGGCGCGTGGATTGAAACAAGTGTAATGGTCCCGCCCGCGACGGTCCGCTGTGGTCGCGCCCCGCGTGGGCGCGTGGATTGAAACGTCATCGAGAGGTTCCAGGTTGCCTGCCGGCAGCCCGTCGCGCCCCGCGTGGGCGCGTGGATTGAAACCATCTGATTAAATGCCGCGATAAACTCTTCCTTGGTCGCGCCCCGCGTGGGCGCGTGGATTGAAACATTTTTTTTGTCATCACGGTAAATAAATTTTGGAGTCGCGCCCCGCGTGGGCGCGTGGATTGAAACGGTGTTGACGATCTGGTCCACCTTGCGCAGCGGGACGTCGCGCCCCGCGTGGGCGCGTGGATTGAAACACGTTGACGCTGGTCACCTGGGCTTTCGCGGTGGTCGCGCCCCGCGTGGGCGCGTGGATTGAAACCCTGCCTGCAGA